>JBCDEB010000030.1:0-52763 GCA_039180005.1 Cyanobacteria bacterium P01_G01_bin.54
ATCCCAACCAGGGTCAGCGGGTTAATAGTAGTAAGCAAAATTGGCAGAAGGTTGGGAGCAAGCAACTCTAGACCACCTATCAACAAAGCAGTTAGTCCACTTGACTTTGTTACCACAAAGCCCATCCAACTATCGATTGCCTTCTGCAACTCCTCCCTCTCTTGCTCTTTACTTTTTTTCTCGATATTATTGTCTGATTTGAATTGAAGTCCAGAGTTCTTTAGTTGAAATTTTGCCTTGTGATAGTAAAATTCCGACTTGCCATCTGGCCTACCATCCTTATCCCACAGCTTGTACGCAAGCTCTCTAACTTCTTGATCACTCAGCACAACTATTTCTACATTGTTTTCTTGATTCTTTCTGCTAAGTGGAAACCTGCTCATGTGACAACTTTCTTCAATGTAAAAAATAAAAGCTGGTGATTTAATATTTAGGCGAAATCAAATGCCTGATCACAAAATAGTAAGCCGTAAGGTGGAGAAAATCAACGATCTCGAAATCGAAAGCTCGTATCGTCAATTTTCACCTACCCTACAGTCTGTGCTAAGAAACCAGCAGGTATTGGTTTGGACAGCCCTTAACAGCTAGAAGCGTAGGGCCATTTCCACTCACGGATCTCCGGCATATCGATGCCATGCTCCCGCGCATAGGCCGTACATTCAATGATCCGGTTCTTCATCCGTTCCTTGACGTACGCCGCACGGGATTGGAGTTGAGGCACGCGATCGATCACATCAATCACCAGGTTAAAGCGATCGATTTGGTTCTCCATCGCCAGCTCCAGGGGCGTATTGATATTGCCCTCTTCCTTATAGCCGCGCACATGGATGCGTTCCTGGTTGCTGCGGCGGTAGACCAACTTGTGGATCAGCCAGGGATAACCGTGGAAGTTGAAGATGATCGGCTTGTCGGTGGTGAATAAGGTGTCGAAGTCCCGGTTGGAGAGCCCGTGGGGGTGCTCCCGCTCATCCATGAGGGTAAGCAGATCGACCACATTGATAAAGCGCACCTTGAGTTCGGGGAACTCGTCGCGCAGGATCGCCGTGGCGGCCAGGGATTCCATGGTGGGGATGTCGCCGCAGCAAGCCATGATCACATCGGGCTCATCGGGGTCTTTGCCACAATCATCGTTGCTGGCCCATTCCCAGATGCCGAGGCCCTTGGTGCAATGGGCGATCGCCGCGTCCATGGTCAGATATTGCAAATGCATCTGCTTGTCCGAGACGATCACGTTGATGTAGTCACGGCTGCGTAGGCAATGGTCGGCCACCGAGAGCAGACAGTTGGCATCGGGCGGGAAGTAGACCCGCACCACATCGGGGCTCTTGTTTACGACCAGGTCGATGTAGCCGGGGTCCTGGTGGCTAAAGCCGTTGTGGTCTTGCCGCCAGACCAACGAGGAGAGGAGGATATTCAGCGAAGAAACCGGAGCACGCCAGGGCACATCTTTCTTGCAGATATCCAGCCATTTGGCATGTTGGTTAAACATCGAGTCCACCACATGGGCAAAGGCCTCATAAGTATGGAAGAGACCATGCCGCCCGGAGAGCAGGTAGCCTTCGAGCCAACCTTGCAGGGTATGCTCACTGAGCATTTCCATCACCCGGCCGTTGGGGTTCATTTGGCTGCCGTCTTCGTCTTCGGGCAGGTAGTCCCCCATCCAGGCTTTCTTGCTCACCTCGTAGATCGCTTGCAGCCGGTTGGAGGCGGTTTCATCGGGGCCAAAAACGCGGAAGTTGGCCAGGTTCTCGCGCATCACCTCCCGCAGGAAAACGCCCAGTACGCGGGTGTTTTCTACCTCCACCGTGCCCGGCATCGGCACATTGACGGCAAAGTCCTGGAACGGGGGCATCCGCAGATCCTTGCGAATCAGACCGCCGTTGGCGATCGGGTTGGCGCTCATGCGGCGCTGGCCCTTGGGGGCGATCGCCTTGATCTCCGGTTTTAAAGCCCCGCGCTCATCAAAGAGCTCTTCCGGCTTATAGCTACGCAGCCATTCCTCTAGCAGGCGCAAATGCTCCGGATTATTGTGCATCTTACCCATGGGCACTTGGTGCGATCGCCAGAAGCCCTCAGTCTTGTGACCATCTACGGTTTTCGGACCCGTCCAGCCCTTGGGGGTACGCAGGATGATCATCGGCCAGCGAGGACGCTCGGCAACCCCGGTGCTGCGAGCCTCGGCTTGAATCGCCCGAATCTGACTGACGCAGTCTTCCATGACGGTCGCCATCTTCTGGTGCATGAGCGTCGGGTCGCTGCCTTCGACGATGTAGGGCGTATAACCATAGCCCCGGAAGAGGCTCTCCAATTCTTCGGCTGAGATCCGAGAGAGAATGCTGGGGTTGGCGATCTTGTAGCCATTGAGACTGAGGATCGGCAAGACTGCGCCATCCCGCACCGGGTTGAGGAATTTATTCGAGTGCCAAGCGGTGGCCAGGGGGCCGGTCTCCGCTTCGCCATCGCCGACGACGCAAGCCACCAGCAAATCAGGATGGTCAAAGGCTGCACCATAGGCATGGGAGAGGCTATAGCCCAGCTCGCCGCCTTCATGGATCGAACCGGGCAGTTCGGGGGTGCAATGGCTGCCAATGCCGCCGGGGAAGGAGAACCATTGGCAGAGCTTCTTCAGACCCTCTTCGTCTTCGCTTTTGTCGGGATAGACCTCGGAATAGGTTCCTTCAAGGTAAACCGGGCCGATCACGCCCGGTGCACCATGGCCGGGTCCCGCCATAAAGATGGCGTTGAGGTCGTATTTATTGATCAAGCGATTGAGATGAATGTAGCTAAAGCTCAACGCGGGGGATGCGCCCCAATGGCCGAGTAGGCGCTGCTTGATCTGGTCATCTTGCAGGGGTTGCCGCAGCAGCGGATTGTCCCGGAGATAAATCATGCCGACAGCGAGATAGTTGCAAGCTCGCCAATAGGCATCCATTTTGTTGAGTTCGTCGGCCGAGAGGGTCTCGATTGAGCCCACAGCGGGGAGGGGCGTTTGGGTGGTCATGATCAACTCCTAGGATTGAGTGCAAAAAATCTTAGTTTTTCGGTCAAGCGATTGATTTGAGTGCATGAATTGAAAGATGTGTCTGGAAGGTTAGAGATCAAAAAAGATAAAGACTAAAAACATCTATTTTGAAATCCAGGGCAGGGGAGGGTTTGAAACCCTCCCCTCCGAGCTCTGGGGTGATCACGGAATAGCCCAAACGCCAAACCTTTCAATTAGATCTAATCAATTAGATCTAGGTTGACAACTTGCGATCGCCTACTACTAAGACGATCATTATAATTTTTGACCTCCTAAAATATTTTTGATAGCCAAAGAAAGTAGCAAAGAGAGAAAATTACAACGTCTCTTCTTTTCGGCTTACCTTGATTCTAAAACAAGTTCATTCAGTCTGGGTCGGATATAACATGCTGTTTGGCAGTCAGTCTTTACAATGGGCTATAGACTGTAAGCCCTAATAGAAAAGGGTTGTGGAGATCTGAAAGGCTACGACGTTAAAAGGTCACTTAACCCGCTGCGCAAATATTTAAGCAATTTCGTCTTTCTTTACATTGTTTGGCGCGATCGTCGCAATCTTCTCAACAAGACTCAGGCTTTCTATCCTTTTAAAGGAACAGTTCTGTTGTTTTCCCGGCAAAATACGGCGTTCAAAGACAACAAAAAAGTTGTTTTTATTCTCTAATTTGTATCGAAGACAAAAGACAAATACAAGGATACTCAATAAACAACATATCTGTTGTTTATGTTTGCGGTTTCTTTAGATTTACTTGAGCCAAATCCGCCTAGACTAGGATTTAAGACGGTTCGGACTGATGCCATACAAACGCCTCATAATTCTCTTGCTCTGTCATTGACAAAACTGCCCCCCTTTGATGAGGAGACCCCATGAAAGTTGCTGTTTTTAACGCCCGTCGCTACGATCGCCAGTTTCTCGATGCCGCCAATGCTCAAGCGCATCATAAGCTGCACTACTTCGAGACCGGACTTGAACCCAAAACCGTCCCCCTCGCCGATGGTTGCGAAGCGGTCTGTGTCTTTGTGAATGATGATTTGGGGGCAAAGACTCTCAAACTCCTCTGGGCTCAAGGCGTCCGCTATGTCACCCTGCGTTGCACGGGTTACAACCATGTTGACCTCAACATTGCGGCTGAACTGGGGATCCAGGTGGCTCGCGTCACAGCCTATTCCCCCTATTCCGTGGCTGAGCATACTGTGGCGCTGATCTTGGGTCTTAATCGCAAGCTCTACCGGGCCTATAACCGGGTGCGGGATGATAACTTTGCCCTGGATGGGTTGATGGGCTTTGACTTGCATGGACGGGTGGCCGGCATCATTGGCACGGGCAAAATCGGCCGGATCACCGCCAAGATTCTCCATGGCTTTGGGTGCAAAGTGCTAGGGTATGACCCCTATCCCCATCCGGAGTTTGAGGCGCTGGGAGATAGTCAATATGTGCCGCTGGATGACCTCTTGAGCCGCTCAGATATTCTCTCGCTCCATTGTCCGATGACGCCGGAGAACTATCACTTAATTAATGCAGCGGCGATCGCCCAGATGAAGCCCGGTGTGATGCTCATCAATACCAGTCGCGGCCCGCTCATCGATACCCCCGCCGTGATCACTGGATTGAAATCCGGGCAAATCGGCTACCTGGGCCTGGATGTCTACGAAGCCGAGAAAGAGATCTTCTTCCGCGATCTCTCCGATACGGTTATCCAAGATGACACCTTCCAACTCTTGCAGTCATTTCCCAACGTGATCATCACGGGGCATCAAGCCTTTTTCACGGCGGAGGCGGTGACGCAAATCTGCGCCACGACGATCGCCAATCTGGATGACTTTGCCGCCGGGCGACCCTGCCCCAATGCGATCGCGGAGGCCCCATGAAGATTCTGGTGCTCAATGCGGGTTCCAGCAGCCAAAAGAGTTGCCTCTATGACCTCGACGATTCCAGCGCCCTGCCGGACTTCCCCCCCAACCCCCTCTGGGAAGGCAGGATCGACTGGAGCACAGTAACCGGCCCAGAATTGACCGTCAAAATGGACGGGCAGCAGCAGACTTGGCCCGTGGCAACCCAAGAGCGAGCCTCGGCCCTGAATGCGCTGCTCAATACCCTCATTGAGGGCGAGCCCCCCGCGCTTAAAACGTTGAGCGAGATCGATATTGTCGGCCATCGTGTTGTCCACGGCGGCACAACCTACAGTGAGGCGACCCGCATTACCCCCGCCGTTAAAGCGGAAATCGCCCGGCTCATCCCCCTTGCACCGGCCCATAACCCCGCCCATCTAGAGGGCATTACGGCGATCGAGCAGCGCCTCGGGCCCGTGCCTCAACTGGCGATCTTCGACACCGCCTTCCACAGCCAAATGCCCCTAGCAGCGGCTGCCTATCCCATCCCCTACCCCTGGTTTGAGCAGGGCATCCGGCGCTATGGTTTTCATGGCACGAGTCATGCTGACTGTAGCCAGCGGGCCGCGCAGATATTAGGGCGTTCCTTGGCGGAATTAAGACTGGTGACCTGTCATCTGGGCAATGGGGCCTCCCTGGCGGCGGTACAAAACGGTCGCAGCATTGACACCACCATGGGGTTTACGCCCCTCGAAGGGCTGATGATGGGCACGCGCAGTGGTTCGATCGACCCGGCGATCGCCCTTTACCTGATGCGAGAAGCCGGATTTACTCCGGAGCGTCTCGACCAACTGCTCAACCGCGAATCGGGGCTTAAGGGGATCTTTGGTGAGTCAGGGGATCTACGAGCGGTTTTGGCGGCGCGGGACGCGGGGGATGAGCGAGCTAGCCTCGCCGTTGAGATGTATATCCAGCGTTTGCGGAAGGCGATCGCCGCCATGACCGCCAGCCTCGGTGGTTTGGATGCCCTGGTGTTTACCGCCGGGGTGGGAGAAAATTCTCCCCCAGTGCGCGCAGCAGCCTGCGCCGGCTTGGGCTTCTTGGGCGTGCATCTCGATGAAGCGAAAAATCAAGCGAATCCTCGTGATGCAGATATCGCTGCTGTGGATGCCCCGGTGCGTGTGCTGGTCATTCAGGCTCAGGAAGATTGGGCGATCGCCCGCGAATGTTGGCAATACTTTTAGCACCATCTTGCCCCCGCCGATGCACAGCGGTAATCTTGTGCTCATGGGACGGCCAAACCACAGCATTTCCACCAAGGTAGACAAAGAACTCCTGACCCGGATTGACGCGGTAGCGGACAAACGGGGCGTGAGTCGTTCTGCTGTGGTCAGGGAGCTGATCCTTGAAGCCTTGAATATCGAGCAGGATCCCAACGCGGAATTGGTTGCGCGACTGCAACAGGTTCAGACCCAAATTGAGCAACTTGCCACCCAGCCGCCCACGGAAATCCTGGCCGAGTTGCAACGGCTACACGAGCGCCTAGAAAACCTTGAGCAGCAATCCCACCACCAATCGTCCCAGCTTGCCGCCATTCCCTTGCCCCCGCCCCCCGTTGATTCGCCCGCTACCGAGCCCACCGTTGACTTGAGCCCAGATGAGCTAGCGGAATTACTTGAACCGGAGCCGAGTGGCAACGCTTCCACCCCTGTTCTGGATGTAGCGCGCCCTTCTCCAGACAACAGCGCGATTCCCAAGCCCACATCTCATCCCGATCTCGAAGCGGGCTTGGCTGCGGTGTCAATGCTGCCCGTCCAGAACGAGCTTGAACCCAACGAGCTTGAGCCGGATGATGCGATCCCGACCCTCGACGAATCCATAGCCGATGCGGATCTAGAGGCAGGCTTGGCTGCAGTTTCAATGCTCCCAGTTCAGAACGAGCTTGAGCTGGATGATGCGATCCCGACCCTCGATGAGCCTGCAGCAGATGAGGATCTCGAAGCGGGTCTGGCTGCGGTTTCGATGTTGCCTGTGCAGAACGAGAGTGAGCCCGAAGAACAGGTTCCGGAGCTGACGGGGGATGCGCTTGATGATGCAGCGGCGATTGCGCCGGATGCTGAATCAGTCCCTGAACTCACCCTGGATGAGCCCACGACTGAGGATGTCAGGGCTTTCGATTCAGCCATGCCAGACGCCAACTCCGAGCAAGACCTAGAGGCGGGCTTGGCTGCGGTGTCAATGCTGCCTGTGCAGCGTGAGATTGAGCCGGATGACCCCATTGACGACCCGATCGCCGAACCGACTTGGGCTGAAGCCCTTGAGATTGGAGCCATGCCTGAGCTAGCGCTGGATGACGCCCCTGCTGCAGAGACAATGACCTTTGACGCTGAATTGGCAGATCCTGAACTTGACTCTGAGTTGGAGTCGATTCCTGAGCCAGTAGCAGAAGATCGCTTAGAACAACTCGAATCGCCACCGATCTGGACGCCTGTGATTGAGCCAAGCGTCGAATTATCAGAACTGCCCCCGTCAGGCTTGCCCCCCTCCGATGACCCAGACGACTGGTTTGATCCCTTTGCCGATGCGCCCCTGGCTGATGAACCAGCTGAGTTGGGGGAAGCATCAGGTGCTGAGGCGGTTCCAGATTTCTTGGAGACAATCCCCGGACTGACACCTGGGCAGATTGAAACGTTGAAGCCAGATCAACCCGAGACAGGGGCGATCGCAACAGCGGAGAATACAGCACAATCTGAAGACAGTCCGATGCCCGAGGAAGAGCAGGTCGGGGAGCTCTCGGAGGGGACAGAACTCAACTTTGATGAGCTCTGCCAATATATCGGTGTGAATCCGAAGGATCTCACCGCAGCGGCCTACAAGCGCGATCAGAGCCCGATCTCGGCCTTGGCTTGGCGGACAGGCTGGAAATTCAACTTGATTACCCAACGGTTTACCAAGCCTGGGGCCACGTCTAATCCCTAAAAATCCCCCTCCCTCGGCAAACGCCATGCCCTACCCCGATCATCATCCCTTTCGTTCCCCTCAGGCAAAGACTGAATTCTTGAGCGCTTACGATGCCCGTGCTGGGCAATGGCCGATTCCCTCCATCACCCAAACCATTGAAACCACCTATGGCTCAACCTTTGTGCGGATCAGTGGCCCCGCAACGGAACCGCCGCTGGTGCTGCTCCATGGGCATAGCGAGAATGCCCTGAACTGGCTCCCCAATATTGCCGGGCTCTCCCAAGACTATCGCACCTATGCCCTGGATATCATTTCCGATCCTGGGCGGAGTGTTTACACCCGAGTTATACAAGATGCGTCCGACTTTGCCGTCTGGCTCGATGAAGTTTTAACAGACTTGAATCTAACCCAGGGGGTCAATCTCGTCGGACTCTCCTATGGAGGCTGGATCGCGTCTCATTATGCAATCCAGTTCCCCCAAAAGGTGCTGAAGCTGGTACTGATTGCCCCAGCAGGCTTTTCTCGCTTTTCTTTGAACTTTATTGTGCTGGCGCTCTTTTTGAGTCTGTTTCAATTCCGGGTTAAATTCTTATTCCGGTATCTAACCCGTTGGATGTTTACGGATTTTTTGAATTCACCGCATCAGGGGGAAGCGGCTTTCAAGGCTTGGTTTGATTTTATCGACTTAGGTTTGCAAAGCTATCAATCACCTCCCATTGTGTTTGCCAAGATTCTCAAGGATGAGCAGCTTGCCCAACTCACGATGCCCACCCTCTTTTTAACGGGTGAGAACGAAATTGTGTTTTCTGTCGAGCGTGTTGTACGTCGGCTGCAAAGCGTTGCACCACAAATTCAACTGCAAATCATTCACAACACGGGTCATGATTTACCATTGGCTCATCCCCAGGTGGTTAATCAGGCGATTTTGGCATTTCTTGCCACAGCATCTGGGTGATCTTAGAGGGTGAACCAGGGGATGCTTGTCGAAGGGCCGGTTGGCTATCGAGTCGTACTGCATCAATGAATAGTTTGAAGCTGGGCAAGGGGGGCGATCGCCAACCCCTGTCTTAGCAGCGCCGTCGCCTGAGCCGTCGGTACAGCTTTTGAGAAATAATAGCCTTGACCATATTCGCACCCGAGGTGTTGAAGCTGCTGAGATTGGGTTGGGGTTTCAATTCCTTCGGCGATCGCTTCCATATGTAAACCCTGAGCCAGCCCGAGAATACTTTGGACAATGGAATGTTGCTCCTGCTCTAAACGAGCCACAAAAGCGCGATCGATCTTCAAGGTTTGAATCGGAAATTGATGGAGATAACTCAGGGAAGAATAGCCTGTGCCAAAATCATCTAGGCTCAACTGAATGCCCAATTCCCGCAAAGCCGTGAAGGTTTGGGTGACAGAAGGGGAGGCCTCCATCAGCACCGTTTCGGTCATTTCTAGCTTGAGACAATGGGGTACAATCCCCGTCTCGGCTAGAATCTGACGGATCATGGGCATAAAACTCGACTGCATAAATTGCCGACTCGACACATTGACACTCATGATCAGCGGATGTGTGGGGTGGGAGGCGTCTAAATGCCCGGCCTGCCAGGCTTGCCATTGGGCACAAGCCTGCCGCAAGATCCATTCTCCCAAGGCAACAATCAGCCCCGTTTCTTCCGCAATGGGAATAAACTGCTCGGGAGCAATCGGACCTTTTTGGGGATGCTGCCAACGGAGTAGGGCTTCAAACCCGGCGATCGCCCCGGTGGCGAGGTGCACAATGGGCTGATAGTAGACCTCAAACGGCGCTTTTTTGCCCTGCGTTATTTCCTCCAACGCTTGGCGGAGTTGATGCTCAAGCTGTAGGCGTTCCCGAGCCTGGGTATGCATTTGCGGGCTAAAAATTGCCATACTCCCCCGCGCTTGGGCCTTGGCATAGTACATGGCGGTATCCGCATCCCGGAGCAGCTCGGCCGGTTGATGCCCCGGTTTTTGCACATGGACAATGCCAATGCTGACGGAGACAAACACCTCATGGGCGTCTAAAACCAGGGGGTGTGATAAGGTCTGCTGAATGCAACGCGCTACAGACTGAGCCTGTTGAACATCCTCAATCCCGGGCAACAACAGGGCAAATTCATCCCCACTCAAGCGCGTAAAACAATCTCCCGAGCGCAGGCAGGGCTTGAGACAGGTTGTAAACTGCTGGAGGAGCTGATCACCGATGCAATGACCGAGACTATCATTCACCAGCTTGAAATGATCCACATCTAAAAACAGCAGGGCAAACCGCTTAAAACCGCTGGCTTGGCAACGTTGGGTCAGCTGCTCTATAAAGAAGACGCGGTTCGGTAAACCCGTCAGGTCATCATAGAGCGCTTGGTGTTGTAGCCGATGGGTGTTGCGATGGCTCTCAACGGCAATACTGGCAAGGTGGGTCGCAGTTTTGAGGATTTGTAAATGATGTGCTGTTGGGGTACAGGGAACGGCATGGGAGAGGGCAAAAGTGCCTAAAACCTCACCGGACTGGGCCCGAAAGGGCATCGACCAACAGGCATAAATATTGTGACTCAAGGCAAAATCACGAAACGCTCGCCAGAGGGGATCGGTGGCAATATCAGTGGCAAAGACGGGCTCGCCTCGACAAGCAGCGGTGCCACAGGAACCCTGCCCTTCGCCAATCATTAAGCCGTCAACGCCCTGGGCAAACTCGGGCGGAACACTGGGAGCCGCCCCAGCTCTGAGGCAATTGTTTTCGGCATCCACGAGCAAGACTGAACATAAAACACCCGGAGACTGGGCTTCGAGAAGCAAGCACAAGCTCTTGAGCACATCCTGCAAGTTCGTCCCTGACGCCACCGCTTCCAGGGTTTGGGTTTGGACGTTGAGCAAGGCCGCAGCGCGGTGTCGTTCAATCGCGGTGGCCAGGATATGGGCGATCGATTGTAAAAACAGAGAGTCCGTTTCTTGAAAGGGTTCCGGATGGGAGGTGTAGACATTGAGTAGCCCCAAAATATGTTGAGAGCCGGAAATGGGACAGTGCAGACTGTGCTGGGTATCGGTCGCGCAACAGACCAGCAACTCGGCATTCTGCTCCGGCGTAACCCGACAAGGCGTTGCCGCGTCGAGCAGGAGGGTCAGTTGCGGCTCGGTTCGGGTGCTGAGGGTGCGGAGCCCTTGGGCCGGGGTGGTATTGGCAATTTCTTTGAAGGTGCAGCCATCGGAGAGAACCTCCCAGATACTCACGGCCGTATCGGGAAGGACGTGGGCGATCGACTCGGCTGCCAGCCGAAACAGCCGGGGCAAAGAGAGACCGTTGAGGGCTTGATGGCTTAAATGGTGAATGATCCGGTGTTGGCGATCGCCGGGGTCTGTTGGCCAGACCGGACTCCACGACCGATCGATTTTACTGGGGGACAACAGCGTTGGTGCTTCACTCTGGCCAATGGCGAGCTTCATTTGGCTTAACCCTCTCTTGAGCATAACGATAAGCTAGATTTATGCAGTATCTGCGGGATCAGTATCCGTGAATTCTTTTAATTTAAATTAAAGTTGTGAAAATCCTGTGAACACTTACGTAGATTCTCGGTAACGATTGAGTAACATTCAGACCACAGCGCCCCCTCATTGCACCATCAACGGCGATCGCCTCAACCAAAAACTCGCTGAACTGGCCCAGATTGGAGCGCTCGATGATGGCGGTATTAAAAGTAGCGGCGTTAGTCGATTGGCCTTTACCCCAGCAGACTGCCAGGCTAGGCAGCAGGTTCAAGTCTGGATGCAGGCGGCGGGCATGACCGTACGCATCGATGCGGCGGGGAATCTGATCGGGCGCTATCCCGGACGGAATGCACAGCTAGGAGCCTTAGCCACCGGATCGCATCTGGATACCGTGCCGGTGGCCGGTCGCTATGACGGCGCGTTGGGGATCTTGGCAGGCATTGAAGTAGTGCAAACCTTGCATGAGCAGCACGTCCAGCTGCAGCATCCGTTGGAGGTGATTGTCTTTACAGATGAAGAGACAACGCTGCTGGGGAGTAAGGCCATGGCTGGCGAACTGATCTCTGACCCCGATGCCTACCAACGCAACGATAGTACCGATATTCAGACCTGCTTAGCCACCATCGGCGGCAATTGGGCGGAGATTGGCACCGCGCAGCGCACCGCTGAAGAGCTGGTCGCCTTTGTGGAGTTGCATGTGGAGCAGGGTGGGGTGCTAGAGCAGGCCCAGCGGCAGATAGGCGTGGTTCAGGGGGTGGTGGGTCAGCAGCGTTTTCGGGTGAAGATAACGGGCTGCCCCAACCATGCCGGAACCACGCCGATGCATCTACGCCAAGATGCCTTGGTGGCGGCGGCACAGGTGGTGTTGGCAGTGCAGCGTCTGGCGACGGAGACACCAGGGGAGCAGGTGGCAACGGTGGGTTCGCTGACGGTTGCGCCCAATGCGGTCAATATTGTGCCCTCGGATGTGGTGCTGACGATTGATTTGCGGGATCTGTCGCAGGTGCATTTGCAGGGGTTGATTGTGGCGTTGGAGGGGGAACTGGGGGCGATCGCCGCTCAAACCCAGACCCAAATCGAGTGGGCTGAGACGCTCCAGATTGCGCCAACCCTCTCGACACCGTTGATTATGGAAGCGATTACGGCCGCCTGCGATGCCCTAGGCTACTCCCATTTACAGTTACCGAGTCGAGCGGGCCATGATACTCAAGTCATCGGTCGCTTCACCCAGATGGGGATGATTTTTGTGCCCAGTCGGGGGGGGATTAGTCATGCGGCGGCGGAATATACATCGCCGGAGCAATGCGCCCAGGGGGCAAATGTATTGTTGCAGACGTTGTGGCGATTGGATGGGTTGGTTTAATCTGCGCATCTTCTTTTCAGTCCCACTACCCCAGTGAGTTAGATAGACTAAAAGAGTTAGTCTGATAGGATTGATCAGGATAGGAGAGAAACCCTACGCAAATGTCTGACGAGAAATTCAAACTTCCCGGCTCCTCGTATGAAGAGCTTGTGAAAATCATCAAAGTTTACGGTGATCTTACCAAACCTGCTAGTCCTGATAAGATCAAAAAACTAACTGCGTTTCGCACCACTAATATCAGTCGTGACTTGGACTTCTTGGTTGAGATTGGTGTACTTCAAGGTATCCCAAATCAGATGCTAACAAAATCAGGCAAGATTCTAGCCCATGCCCTTGACCATGAGATGCCGGATGAGATTCAGAAAGGATGGCGAAATATAGTACAGGTAAGTGAATTTCTCACACGGTTGCTGGCATCGATCCAGATACGGCAAGGAATGGCAGAAGAGACCCTAATATCTCACATTGCCTATTCAGCCGGGCAACCCAATCGCTCAAGTCAAATCACTGGAGCCCGAACGGTAATTGATATTTTATGTGTGTCAGGGCGTGTGTGGGAGACTGATGGGCAGATCCTGCCGATTAAAGATGAGATTTATGAACAGCAACTGCCAAAATCCTCAAAAAATGGCGATTTCTCCAACTCAGAGATTCCAGAAGTGCTGTCGTCATCTCAAGTCGTTACCGACTCAATTCAAACAGTCTCCCAATCAGATCGAGCATTGGTTCACATTAATATCGACCTCAAAGTTGAGTGCAAACCGGAGGATTTAGATACCATCGGCTCAAAGCTTCGTAATATCCTAGACAGTGTTTCAAAAGACGCTGTCCGGCTCAAATCTGAGAGCTGAGGTAAATTAGATGTCACGCAGTTTTTCCAGATCTACTGCTGAGCAGGTTGTTCAGGTGGTTGATGCTGTTCATGTGGGTGGTGAAGTTCAAGCTGACTACGTCGAACGGTTTTGTGATTTTTCCACCGATCAAACTCAAAATGCGCTGTCACTGGCCTGTGATATCGGCCTGCTTAGCGAAGCTTCTGGTACTTACTCAACCTCAAATATTCTGTGTAATTTCTTTAGCACTGCCGTCGATACCCAGAAGGCGGCTGCACTCAGAATTGCTCTGCATGAGTATGAGCCCTTTCTTCTGTTTGCAGCACGCTTGAGAGCAACTGGCTCAGCTGATACCGCAGCCCAACAGACCAAAGCAGCGCTGACTCTGAATGCTCATCGTGAGGAGATTAAGGACACTTTGATTAGTTTGGGGACTTACACGGGTGCAATTGAAACACAGTCGGGAGGACGGTATGCGGTGGCGGCAACATCCACGGGTGATGCTTTGGCTGAACTCGCTTCATCTTGCAGAACTCAAGATGCGGCAGAAGCAGCAGTTCGGAAGCATATTGGAATTGAAGATCCGTTGCTGGATCGCAACGAAATTATTTTGCCCCTGGCTCGGGCGCTCATCAAAGCCAAGAACGGTTATGCACGGGATGCAGTGACGGAGGCGGCGATCGCGTTTGAATCATTTTTGGCACGGCTAGCTCTTGAATTGAACGTCACACTGACGGGCACATCAGGAATTTCAACAAAGCTAGATAAATTTAGATCGGGCCCTAAGCTACCCAAGAAAGTCATTGAAGCGTGTAAGTACATTGCACAGCTTAGAAATGCTGCAGATCATGGTGTAGATGTTGACCCTGATGTAGGTGCGGTTTGGACGATCAGGGAAGAATCAGGTCGGCAGTTTGTCTTCGTCACCTGTACGATGATCTCAGTTTGTTTATCACATGTCAGAAACAATGATTTTTCTCTCTAAACATATGCAGTGGTGAGATTGACATTGACTACTTACCAAAAAATATTAATTATCACCAGCTAAAACGCTTCATTCTTATCATCCATCTGAATGATGTTGTCACGATCTCTAATCCTAAAGAAGCGATCGCTAAACCCCCCAGGCTCCCTTTTAGTTCTGGGAATGTCAAAAACATCGTGCCCATCGGTTCCGGCTTTCGGTTTGCCTCGCCGTCGATCAGCCGATCGCCCCCTTCCCGCTACAAAAACAACACAATTGTTGTGTAACGTAATGCGTGTCTCAACGCCCCCTGCTTCCGATATGATTGAACAATGTCAGTGATTCTACACAGGCGAGGGAGCGCAACGCCCAGCCAACGATGAATCTAGCTCGGTGCAGGGCAGCATCTCCCCTAAATGTTGAGATTGCTGAGGTGAACCCTTGTTCTTTCGTTCCCTGTCCCAATTTGGCCGAGCACGGCTCTCGCGGACCCTGACGATTTGGGTCTTTAGCAGCTTTATGGTCATCGAGATCGTGGTGCTGTTTCCCTCCTATTGGCGACGGGAAGCAGAACTCGAAGCTCAGCTAGAAGCCCTCTACCCTGCTTCGGTGAGTCAGGTTTTGGAGAGCTTGGGCGATCGCCGCTCCTTCCAGGGTTGGGACGAAATCGAGCAACTCCAGCGCGACCCGCAAATTCAGGGGCTCGCCCTCTATAGCCCCCAAGGCAAAAACCTGGATACTTGGGGAACCGTGCCCATGGTCTCCGCATCCAGCCTGATGAAATGGATGAATTTGCAGCGAGCAGGAAATAGCTATGTTGTGGCCTGGCAAACACCGGGCGAGCTGACTCTGCTGCTCGCGCTCGATCGTGCGCCCTTGCAGCACGAACTCTATGCCTATGCCGGTCGTATTCTGGGCTTAATTGCCCTAATCGGTGCCGTTATCACCCTGACCACCATGGTGGGGATTGAAATTCTGGTTATTCAGCCGATTGTGCGCTTGCGGCAGGAACTCTTGGCCTTTGGTCAGGGCATTCAACACACCGAGATCCCCAAACTACAACCCACCCTGACGCAAATTCCCTCCAATGAATTGGGCGATGTGATGCGCACCTTTGCGCAGTTGTGCGATCGCATCACCACCGAAATGACCCAGCGCCAGCAGGCGAAATCTGCCACACGCCAGGCTCGTAAACAATCCGCCCAGCTCCAAGCCGCATTGACCGAGCTGCAACACCAACAGCTCCAGCTAGTGCATACCGAAAAGATGCTTAGCCTGGAACAACTGGTGGCCGGGATTGCCCATGAACTGAATAATCCGATGACGTTTATTAAGGGCAATGTTAACCACGCCCAGGACTATATTGAGGGACTCTTAGAACTGGTGAATTGTTATCAAGAGCATGTTGAGCAACCCATTTCAGCCGTTGAACAATGTGCGAGTGAAATTGAGTTGGAGTTTATTCGCTCAGATTTTTCCCACGTCATTGGCTCAATTGATAAAGGGGTTCAGCGTCTGCAAGGGGTTGTCGATTCACTCCGCAGTTTTGCTCGGTTGGATGAGGCTGAACAAAAGACCATGGATGTTCATGATGGGCTAGAAAAAGTGCTTTTTCTGCTGCAACATCGTTTCAGAGCTAATCAGAAGCGTGGGGAGATTCGTTTGGCTAAAGACTATGGCAATCTTCCCATCATTAACTGTTATCCCAGTCAACTCAATCAAGTCTTTTTGACGGTGCTCAATAATGCGATCGACGCCTTTGCTGATCTTCAACACCCCCAGGACGAAATGATTTCCATTCGCACCCATTTTTTGGCGCAAGAGGAGCAGGTGCAGATTGTCATTACAGACAATGGCTGCGGGATTGCGGCTCAAGTTCAAGGGCGGGTATTTGATCCCTTCTTTACTACCAAGGCAGTCGGGTCAGGCATGGGTCTGGGTTTGGCGATCGCCTACCAAATTATTCACCACAACCATGGCGGTGAGTTGGTGTTGCGATCGCAAGTTGATGTGGGTACAGAATGTTGTCTAAATTTGCCGATTTATTTACCCCAGCGAGAAGAGAGTTTATAAGTATTTATTGAGTGTTAGGGTGGGTAAATATTGATAAATCGAGGCTTTGGTTTTAAAATAAATGATATCAAACTTGGATTGTATAAACCCAGAAAAAAGCGAAGATTGAGCTTTTATTTTGGGATATAGAACCTGGATTTTGTATCAGCCCTAATCCCAGCTTTATTCTTCCTTTGATTTCGGATTTAGTATGATTTTGCCCACCTCAAAATTGGTGGTGTTGGGTTTCGCTCCGCTCAACCCAACCTACAGCTCTCAACTTTTTTCTTGTACTGATACCAAATCCGGATTGTATAAACACAGAAAGCGAAAGCTGATCCGGGTGGCGGGCAAGATGTACTTCGACTCCCCTTCGACTCCGCTCAGGACAAGCGCTCAGCAACCACCCGCGCTACGGGATATTGAGCCCAGAAGCCCGTAGCGCAGTTGGTCAGTGAGCTTGTCGAATCTGCGTCCCGCCTGCCTGAGGAATAATCAGCAGTTTATCTCTCCCTATGCTTTACGGATTCAGTATGATACTGAATCCGCTTTGTACAGACTGAGAATAGCGACCCCCTTGCGATCACTCAAACTTTCTGCTGGCTGGTAATGCCCACCCTACACGAGATTTGGTCTCTACTGTCCAGATTTCGCATGAGCTCTTCTATGAAAACCAGTGTTTGATTTTCTGTTTAAGCCATTGCTTCAACCGATCGCCCCATGGCTTTGACTTCGGTTTAACCACCTTCTCCTGCGGTGGCCGTTCATCCCCATTGAGATAACGATAATGCTGCCAAATGTCCCAATAGGGGCAACCCGGTGCAAGGCGAATGCCAGCCCAATGAAGATATTGCACGGGCTGGTTGTGGTAATTGGGGTCGAGGAGGCGATCGCCTCCTTCTCGAATAAACTGTGTACTCCCGGCCCAACTTCCTGGTGCGCCACCGGGCCGATTGACCAGATTAAAGCGGCGATCGCGGGGCACATTTTTGAGAATTAAATAATTGATGATCGGCTGATCAGAGGTTTTTTGAGAGAAGTCAAAATATTCTGGATGGGCGGTACATTCACTGAACACACGGTAGAGATCATCTTCTGTAAATAAACCTTTGCGGGCGGCCCACCAACCACAGTTGAAAATGGCATGGCGATCGCCCTCATCTAATGCCCCTGTTTCAAAGATAGCGGAGTCAAAAACATTAGCAATGCCTCCTTTATGCTGATAGTCACAACAGAGAAAATCCTTGTCTTGGAGAGCATCTAAGTTATTAATGATTTTCTCAAAGACGACAATATCGGTGTCGATATAGAGAAACTCATCGTATTCGCCAAACCAACAGGCCTGCTTGCGGAACTGATTAGGGCGGGCAAAGAACCCCTCACCAAAGATGGTGTAAAGCTGCTGCGACAGGCGCTCGATAAAGTCTAAATCTGGGTAAATCTTAACCCCGTAGTCTTGGCTTAAGCGGGTGGCGATCGCTTTGTAATTTTCATCGTAGGGAATCAAGGTAATGGGCGTATCCGGATCGTAGCAGCGGATGCTGTTGAGCAACGCTATGGCTTGTTCGATGAATTTATTATTGGCGGTGATGTAAATCCCACGCATGGTTTTGCTACGAATTAATTCTCAGTAAATAACTGCTTCACCTTGCGCTGCACTCGCTGCTTTAAACTTGGGGGGGCATTCAGGGGCTGGAGGCGACCCTTGAGCTGGGGGCGCTGCTCGGGCTGCTGCCAATAACGATAGGTTAGGAACGTCTCACGGTAGCGCAAGTCCAAATTCTCCCCAGCACAGAGACGCTGAAAGACTTTGGCCCCGACACCAATGTAATGGAGATAGGTCAGGCGATTGCCGCGATCGAAGATCAGGTTATCCCGTTCTTCAAAGTGGGTCGAGGTGACCGCACAACCGGTGGATTGGGCCGGGTCAAGATGGACTGCAAAGTTATGCACTGATTTTTGCGATCGCATGATCATATAGTTCAGCACCGACTGGTTCGGCGCACGGGGGTAGAGAACCTCCGCCTCACCGGCAGCAAGTTGGGCCACAATCCAGTCTCGCTGTTCTTCGGGAAAGAGCTGGTGCTGGCCACCAAAACAGCCCGAGCAAAAAATCTCCTGGGCAATGCGCTCAGGCGGGAAAATTTCAGGCAACTTCGGTGAATGGACATTATAGATATGGCTGGGGTCTTTGAATTGGAAGTCGTAGGTGATGATATCGCTGCGATCGAGCTGCTCAAACATAAAGCCCAGATCGTTGAGCACTAGCACATCGGCATCAAAGTAGATAAAGCGATCGAAAGGGGCAGCCGTGTCAAACGCCGCATAACGATGGTTGGCACCCAAGCGTCGGACACCCTGAATGCCTTGCTTTTTCCAGCGTTGAAAGGCGCTCGGATGGGTCTGCCAGACTTGATAGGAAAAGTCTTCCCAACTCTCAAAGAGCGCTGGGTCATCGAGTAGCGTCACATTGGGGCGCTGGGCAATTTCGGCGGCAATCCGCTCCGTATTTGGGTCGTAGGCAAACACGGCCACCGGGTAGTCTCCGGCATTCACCGCCACACTGTTGAGAAAGGCGACCAGTTGGTCATAGACTACATCGTTGGCCAGTGTATAGATGCCATCGGTCATGCCCCACTCCTGGGTTAAATGTTCGAGAAATTTGTCTCCAGTGTAATTCCGAATTCCCCATTCCGAATTCCCAATTCAGCTCTATGGGCTATGGTTAGAGTTGTCAAATTGACCTCTGCCATCATGTCGGCTCCGATTCTCTACCGTGCAGCTCGTGCTACAGACGCAGCGGCGATCGCCCAGGGGATCATCCAAGCGGGGGATGGCTTCCTGGAGTTTGCCCTGGTCAATGTGCTTGGCCAGATGTCCCTAGCGGCATGGTTAATGCCCCATCTCAGCCAGCCGGAGGGCATGTTTTCCTATCGCAGTTGTGATGTTGCTGTGGTGGGGGATACCGTGGTCGGCGTGGTGGTGAGCTTTCCGGCAGAACGCAATGAAGCACCCGCCGAATTCCTGGCGATGATTCCGAGCGATCGCCTTGCAGCCCTTGAAGATTTTTTTAATGCAAAAGTCCCCGAGAGTTGGTACATTGACACACTCTGGGTGGATGCCACCTATCGGCGTCGCGGTATTGGTAAGGGATTAATCGCGCAGGTGCAGGCGCGGGCCCATGCTGCCGGACGCTCTACTCTGAGTCTGATGGCTTGGGCGAGCAAACCAGGTGCTTTAGCCTTTTACGCCAATCAGGGATTTGCCAGCGTCAAACCCGTTCCTGTGGGTCAACATCCCGCGACACCTCATCCCGAGGGATTCGTCTTACTCCAACGCTAACCCTGTTCCAGCGCACGAAAACTCATAAAACTCAATGAAATCAACAATACTGGCTCCGATATTGCCGGAGTCTGAGGGGGCAATCTCCCCCTCAGCGGGAGGTGTCGGGGGGCTGGACCCCTGACAACCGGGTTTGACAACGAGATTTCAAGGTTTTGAGGAATGCGATCGCTTCGCTGATCCAGAACTCAGGTTAAGTCGCGTGACGCTTCGCACGTTCGTTGTCGATCCGGGCAATCCGCTCGCGTTATCGCTGTCAATTCAACCGCCGACATCCTTCACACAGAGAGGGTTGAACCCATCACGAAAAGAGCCGACACCCTTCACACAGAGAGGGCTGAACCCATCACGAAAAGAGCCGATACCCTTCACACAGAGAGGGTTGAACCCATCACGGCAACCACCGATACCTTTCACAAGCGGGGGAATGACCCCATCACGGAAAGGATTGGGCAAAACCGGAATACTGAGGATTGTAGAGAGCGCCCCATCCAACCCATGCCGCAACTCCAACTCATTCCTGGTTTTATTCCCACCCTGTTCGTCCAGACCCCCCCCGCCCAACAGCTCACCGCGAGGGATCGGTATGACCTACTCGCAGCGATGCTCACGGAAGATCTGGAAGAGGATGAGCGCCAGGCGATCGAGCGCCTGCTCCGCTCTGTTCATCGCGATCACCGGTCTGTCCATTGAATGACTATCATCCGACTGAATGAGCTCGTCTTTATTCATCTTAATTTTCAAACGATTAACCCCCCACACGACAACAACCCAGCCGCCAGGTTGGGTTTTCTTAATGGGTTTCATCCTGATTGCTGCTCGGCCCAGCCCCTGATTGCCTCAAGGACTGATTGTTGGGCGCGGAGGGCGCAGACCGCATGATGGCGTAATCCATCCCCTGATCAGAACGCTTTAGCACAGCTCATTTCTAACCGGATTAGCGGCGATGCGGGGTGTAAAAAATACCGAATCACCCTAAGAATCGCTATAACTGAACTTAGAGTGATTGGGAAAGCGGGCTCAATATCCGGGGGCGTGACTGAACACCTTTCCCTAACTTGATCTTATTTTGTCTTCTCACGTTGCTACCTGTTCATGCTGACTCTCCAGGACTATACCGTCACTGAGTTAATCAATACTGGACTCAATAACTTGGTCTATCGGGGGTATCGGAATGGCGATCGCACCCCTGTGGTGATTAAAACCCCGCTCACCGCTTATCCCACCCTCAAAGACCTGGCCAAGCTTAAGCATGAGTATGAACTGGTGAGAACACTAGATTGCCAAGGGGTGGTCAAGCCCCTCATCATTCAAAAGTACCAACAGAGCCAGGTTCTCATTCTCGAAGACTTTGGCGGTCAATCCCTAGAACTATTTTTGAACCAGGCGGCCTTGACGCTCGATCGCTTTTTGCCGATTGCGATCGCCCTAGCGGACATTCTGGGTCAAGTTCACCAGAAGAAGGTGATTCATAAAGATATCAAGCCCTCCAATATCATTATCAATCCCGAGTCTGGGTTGGTGAAGCTCACGGACTTTGGCATTTCCTCTCAGCTCTCGAGCGAGACCACCACCGATACCCATCACAATGCTTTAGAAGGAACGCTGGCCTATATTTCTCCGGAGCAGACCGGCCGCATGAACCGCAGCATTGACTATCGGACGGATCTCTATTCGCTGGGAGTGACGTTCTATCAAATGTTAACCGGGACGTTGCCGTTTGAGCACCAAGATACTCTGGAGCTGATCCATGCCCATTTGGCCAAAACCCCCCTCGAGCCCCGACAGGTTAATACTGAAATCCCCCTCCCGGTGAGCAAAATTGTCCTCAAGCTCCTGGAGAAAAATGCCGAAAATCGCTACCAAACGGCCTTTTTCCTCAAGCAAGATCTGGAAACCTGTTTGCAGCAATGGCAACGCCAGGGCCGAATTCCTGACTTTGCGATCGCCGCCCAAAATGTCTCCGAGCAGTTTCAGATTCCCCAAAAACTCTATGGTCGCGATGCCGAAGTCCACGAACTACTCAATGCTTTCGAGTTTGCTGCGGGGGGCAATGCTGAATTTATCTTGATTAGTGGTTATTCCGGCATTGGTAAATCGTCTCTCGTCCATGAGGTGCATAAGCCGATCGTGCGCCAAAAAGGGTTTTTTGTCAGTGGTAAGTTTGACCAGTTTCAGCGTGATATTCCCTACGCGTCCCTGATTCAAGCCCTCCAAGAACTGATTCGTCAGCTACTCACGGAAACCACCGCTATTATTAACCAATGGCAAGATCGGCTCCAAACAGCCCTCGGGTCTAATGGGCAAGTGCTGGTGGATGTGATTCCGGAATTAGAGCTGATTGTGGGGGAACAGCCCCCTGTTCCTCATCTCGGTCCCGCAGAGACGCAGACCCGCTTTAACTCAGTTTTTCAGAAGTTTATTCAGGTGTTCACCCAGGCAGAGCATCCCTTGGTACTCTTTCTCGATGACTTGCAATGGGCTGATTCAGCCTCGTTGAAATTTATTCAGTTGTTGATGACCAATCTGGAGAGTCATCACCTGCTGGTGATTGGCGCCTACCGAGATAATGAGGTGAGCCCCTCCCATCCGCTGATGCTGACGCTGGATACGATTCGTGGGGCGGGCGCGTTGGTCAAGGATATTACGATCGGATCGTTGGCGCTCGGCACGACCAATCGACTGATTGCCGATACCCTGCACCGTGACCTCGCCCAAACCGAATCATTAGCGGCATTGTGTCACCAAAAGACCAATGGTAATCCGTTTTTCCTCAATCAACTGCTCAAGTCTTTACATAGCGATCGCCTCGTATACTTTGACCTCGCCCAAGGGTGTTGGCAATGGGATCTGGTGCAAATTCAAGCGGCGGAAATTACGGAAAATGTGGTGGATTTGATGATCGCCAAGCTCACCAAACTTCCCCCGCACACCCAAGACAACCTTAAACTGGCTGCCTGCATTGGCAACCGCTTTAGCCTCAATGTTCTCGCTACGGTTCGCGAACAACCCATCTCCACAACCGCTCAGGATCTCTGGGATGCTTTGCAAGCCGGCTTCGTTTTGCCCTTGAGCGATGCTTATAAAATCCCCCTCCTTTGGGAACAAGACGCAACGATGGACACGGAGGAAGTATCGGTAGACTATCGCTTTTTACATGATCGAGTCCAACAGGCCGCCTATGCCTTGATTCCGGAGTCAGAGAAACAGACGACCCATCTCAAAATTGGTCAGTTACTGCTCGCTAATACACCGGAAATAGAACTCCTGGATAAGGTATTTGATATTGTCAATCATTTTAATGCCGGATTCAGTCTTATTTCTGATACCCAACAATTGGAGTGCTTGGCACGACTCAGCCTCCAAGCGGGCAAAAAAGCCAAAGATTCCACAGCTTACGAACCCGCAGCGAAGTATTTTTTACAAGGGATCGAATGTTTGGATGAAGCGGCTTGGCAGACCCAGTATGACCTGATGTTTGCCCTCTATCGGGAGCGATCGGAATGTGAGTATCTTTGCGGTAATTTTGAGACAGCGGAAGCCCTGTTTGATGAAACCCTGGCTCACTGTCGTTCCAACCTCGATCGCGCAGCGATTCAAAATATTCGCATTGTTCTCTATGACAATACGGGCAAGTATTTGGAGGGTTTAGCCGCAGGTTCAGCGGTGCTCCAAGACTTTGATCTCCAGATTCCCACCACCGATAATGACCAAATTATTGCCACCTTTGATCAAGAGCTAGAACATTATAAAGCGTCGCTCAAAATCCTGGAGATCAGTAAGCTCATCGAAGCGCCTACTATTCAATCTGCTGAGACCATTGCCTGCCTAGAAATCCTGATGAATATGACAGGGCTTGCTTATTTCACTAATCAGGATTTACTAGCCTTGATCTCGCTGAAGATGACTAATATTTGCATTACTCAGGGTAACTGTGATATTGCTGCCCACGGCTATGCCTTTTGGGGCATGATCTCAGGTGTTCGTTTGCTCGATTACGAGCGTAGTTACGCCTTTGGTGAGTTGGCAATGGCTGTGAATCAACGCTATCCTAACCCCAACCTCACCTGTAAGGTGCACAACAACTTTGGAGCCCTGATTAGCCCCTGGCGACGGCCTCTCAAGGAGAGTATTCCCATCTTGCGAGAGGGGTACCGGGTGGGTATTGAAACGGGCGATGTTTATGCCAGTTATAACTCCTATAACTTGATCTTGCAGCGGATTCTCCAGAGCGAGTCCCCCGAGCGCATCATTGAAGAATCCAACCGTCATTTAGATTTCTTACGCAAAACCAAGAACCATGTGTTTGTGGGCGTACAGCAGATGGATCAGCATTTTCTGCTCAGTTTGCAGGGAAAAACCCTCGATCGTTTGTCGTTGAGCGATGAGGGCTTTAAAGAAGAAGACTGTGTGCAGATGTGGCAAGATAACTTATTCTTGCCGGGGGTGGCGACCTACAACATCTTTAAGACCCAAATTCTTTATCTCTACGGAGAATACGAATCAGCATTGCAGATGGCCCACCGCAGTGCCGAAACGGTTGTCTTTGTGTCGAGTATTCCCAATCAAGCAGAACATAATTTTTACTATTCGCTGACCCTTGCCGCTCTCTGTCCCACCGCCACCCCTGAACAGCGGCAAGACTATCTGGCACAAATTGCGCAAAACCAGAAGATGATGCAGCTCTGGGCTGAAAATTGTCCGGAAAACTTTGAGCATAAAGACTTGTTGGTTCAAGCTGAAATTGCCCGGATTCAAGGGGAATTTCAGCAAGCATTGAGCCTCTACGATGCGGCGATCGCCTCAGCACAGACCAACGAATTTATCAATGGAGAGGCCCTGGCTAATGAACTGGCCGGAAAATTTTGGCTGGCACAGGGCCATACCAAATTTGCCCGCCTCTACTTGGTGGAGGCCTACTATGGTTATCAACGTTGGCAGGCGAGCGCGAAGGCCGAACAACTGCGCACCACTTATCCCGATCTCATTGCCCAGATTCAAAAATCCCCCGCCCCTCTGACCGAGCGCAGCACCCTCACCACCTTGACCACAGCTTCCCATAGCTCAACGTCCACCACCACAGGGGCCTCCTTAGACTGGGTCACAATGCTCAAAGCTGCAGAGGCCCTGTCCCGAGAGCTCAAGTTAGAGCAGTTATTGCTCAAACTGATGCAAATTTTGCTGGAGAATGTCGGCGCAACTCAGGGCTATCTGTTACTGCCCCGCTTTAGCGAAACGGCCGGGCAGGAGTTTTATATCGAAGCGGAAGGGGCCGTGAACCAACAGGCTGCCCTTACCGTGCTAGAGGATCGCAATCTCAGCGAACGCCTGCCGAATTCCGTTCTCAACTACGTGGTGCGCATCAAAAAGGCTGTGGTCTTGAGTAATGCGAGCGCCGATGAAACCTTTGGCCAAGACCCTTATATTCAAGCCCAACAACCCAAATCACTCCTCTGTAGCCCGCTCCTTAACCAGGGACAAGTGATGGGGGTGGTCTATCTGGAGAACGCGCTGACGGCTGAGGCCTTCACCCGCGATCGCCTCGAAGTGGTGCAAGTTCTCTCGGGCCAAGCTGCGATTTCCCTCGAAAATGCCCGGTTTTATCAAACCCTAGAGAACAAAGTGGCCCAGCGTACCCAGCAGCTTGCGGCTGCCAATGCCGAGATCACCCAGCTCAATCAGCGCCTCAAGGCAGAAAATGTGCGGATGGGGGCAGAACTTGATGTAGCACGACGGGTTCAGGAGATGATCATCCCTCGACAGGCTGAATTGCGCCAGGTCGTCGGCCTCGATATTGCGGGCCTTATGATGCCCGCTGACGAGATTGGTGGGGACTATTATGATGTTTTGGTTGAGGATGATGTGACAACGCTGGCGATCGGGGATGTAACCGGCCATGGCTTAGAGAGTGGCCTGCTGATGATGATGGCCCAGACCACGGTGCGAACCCTCAAGGAGCTGCGCGAAATGGATCCTGTGCGCTTCCTCAACACCGTGAATGCCACCCTTTACAAAAATGCGCAACGGATGGGCGTCGAACGGAATATGACCCTCAGTATTCTCAACTATGCTCAGGGACGTCTGAGTATTTCGGGTCAGCATGAAGAATTGCTGCTACTGCGTGCCAATGGCCGTCTGGAGCAAATAGATACGCTTGACCTAGGGATGACCATCGGCTTGATTGATGATATTGCCGAGTTTATTGCCCAAACAACCGTGGAACTGCAATCGGGGGACGGCATTGTCCTCTATACCGATGGTATTCCCGAAGCCAAAAATGCAGCGGGTGAATATTATGGTTTGGCGCGTTTAGGGGCGGTGATCCAACAAAATTGGTTCCGGGATGCCCAAGGGGTGCAAGCGCAAGCGATCGCCGATCTCAACCGATTTATCGGCGATCGCAAAGTTGCGGATGACATCACCCTATTGGTTTTAAAGCAGCGTTAGCCCTTTTCGCTGTCTCAATGCAGAGATTGTTCTGGTTGATCTGTCCCCGTCGTAACGGTTTTGAGTCAGATGCTAGCCGAGACCCCCTATCCGTTCATTGTATAATAAACACTTGGATTCAATGGGGACGTTTCAGTAAAAGTTCTCATTTTTACAGATGAATTTGTCAACCCAAGGTTAACATTATGCGTATTTTCACTAAAGCAGACCGCCCTGAGCGACCCTGAGTCAAAACCCAGACCTGGCCTGCTATAGTTCCTATTCGACTGGCACATTTTCAACACGGTGCTAACATAAAGCTGTCCAAAAGATGGGGTAGCCAGTTGATCAATGAATTCTAGACCCGTGACTTCGTTAAAGCTTCAAGCGGCCTACCAGCATTGTGGCCAGATCATGCGTCACCATTCACGCTCCTACTATTTGGGCACATTGGCCATGACCCCGGAGAAACGACGAGCTATTTGGGCCGTCTATACCTGGTGTCGCACCGTCGATGATCTCGTCGATGAAGGGGAATCTGCGGTTCAGATTGCGGCGCAGCTCGATGCTGCCGCCGCCGACTTAGAAAAAACCTTCTCGAGCCAACCCCAGCAATTGGTGGATATTGCCTTGGCTGACACCGTGGAGCGCTTTGCACTTGAGATCACTCCCTTCCAAGATATGCTCAAAGGCCAGCGCATGGATCTGGAGAAAAACCGCTATGCCACCTTCGCCGAGCTAGAACTCTATTGCTATCGGGTCGCGGGGACAGTGGGTCTGATGTCCGTGCAAATTTTAAACGAGACGCCAGCTCAGGGCGACCGATCTGTTGAGGGGCAAGAGCGGCTCAAAGGGGCTCTGGCCTTGGGCACAGCAAACCAACTGACCAATATCATTCGTGATGTGGCCGAAGACTGCGGGCGCGATCGCGTCTATCTGCCCCTCCAGGAACTCCACGCTTTTCACTACACTGAAGCCGAGCTCTTCCAAGGCGTCCTTGACGACCGTTGGCAAGCCTTGATGCAATTTCAAGTCCAACGGGCCCGTGACTATTACCAACAGGCAGAAGATCGGCTTTATCTGCTCAACCGTGACTCACGTCGAGCCGTTCGCATTGCCCTGAGCCTCTACCGCTCTATTTTGGATCGGGTGGAAGAGAACAACTATGATGTCTTCAGTAGTCGGCTCTATGTCCCCCAATTTCAAAAAATTAGTTGTATTGTCTCCTCGCACCTCAATTTAAAAGTCCCTTTAAAAGTTCCTAATTTTTGGCAATCCTTGCTGGCCAGCTAGCCTGCGTAAGCAATATTCATTCAACGCCGTAGGGGCAGGTTTTGCAACCTGCCCCTACCGTTGCAATCGCCTCTCTACAATCCGGAAGACCATAAATTCATGTCCACAACGCAACAATCATCAATTGCCAAACAAAAAATTGCCGTCCTGGGCGGTGGTTTAGGCTCGCTGACCGCTGTTTTTGAATTAACTGAACAGCCGAATTGGCAGCAACAGTACGAGATTACGGTCTACCAGTTGGGCTGGCGTCTTGGCGGCAAGGGGGCGAGTGGCCGAGAGACGACCGTCACCACAGCCCAGCCAACGCCAAGCTACCGTATTCAAGAGCATGGCTATCATGTCTTTTTTGGCTTCTATGAAAATGCGCTGGGGCTGATGGATCGCTGCTACCGTGCCCTCGGGGGACAGGAGGGCTTTTTTCCGAGTATCGACGCGGCGTTCAAGCCCCTCGATCGTGTTGTCTTGCAAGAGCAAATCGACGGCCAATGGCGTCCCTGGCCGATCACCTATCAACCCAACCCCCTCAAGCCCTGGCAACCGGGCGACGCCAACCAATCGTTCTGGGAGCATGTCCAGAGCACCCTCAAATCGTTAATTGCGGTCTATGCTGAATCCCTTTGGCCCGACGCGGGGGAATCCCTGGAGCAACTACTCCAACGCTTGCCCACGCTGCTGCAAAATCCGGGGCAAATTTGGCGATCGTGGGGCAGCCTTTACGAGCTACTGGCGGGCACTGTTCAAGACCTCTCTTCATTGTGGGATCTGGCCTTGCTCTATGCCGCCAGTGAGCTGGGCAAAACCATCTTGAATGACAGCGCCCGAACCGAGCTGCTCAAGCGGGCGCGGGATCTCATCCGGCTGTTGGATCAAGCCCAAGCCCATCAGGGGCAGGCATTAGCCCGCTCGCTCTCGCAAAAAAGTGACGCCAACCGTCGTCTGTTGCTCATTAGTAACCTCGCCAAGGCCCTGACGCGGGGCGTAATCGAGCATCTGATCATCGAAGGGCGACCCTTTGAAGAGCTGGATCACTATGAATTCACCGACTGGCTTTTGCAACAGGGGGCTTGGGAGGCGACGGTCGAAGCGGCGATCGTCCGGGTCTATTACGATCTCCTATTTGGCTACGAAGGAGGCATGGGGAATCGTGCCCAGCGTCGTCTGGGAACTGCGGCAGCGCTGCGCTGGATGCTACGGCTGAACCTGGCCTATCGCGGCTCGATTATCTGGAAGATGCAAGCCGGAATGGGCGATACGATCTTTGCGCCCGTCTATGCTCTGCTTAAGCAGCGAGGGGTGAAGTTTAAGTTCTTCCATCGCGTCACCCATTTGGGCTTAGACCCCAGCCAAACCGAGATTACTAGCATCCAACTCAAGCAACAGGCCAACCTCAAAGGGGCTGACTATGATCCGCTGATCCAGGTCAAGGACCTTTGGTGCTGGCCGGCTGAACCACGCTATGACCAAATCGTTGAAGGGGAGCAGCTCAAGGCCGAACACATTGACCTGGAATGCTTCTGGAGCCGTTGGCCCCAGATTCACCCCGAGGGAACACTTGCCCTGCAACGCGGTCGGGATTTTGATCAGGTGATTCTGGGGATTTCGATTGGGGCATTGCCGGCGATCGCCAGCGAACTGATTGCCGCCAAGCCCCAATGGCGCGAAATGGTGAAACAGATTAAGACCGTACCCACCTACGGAGCCCAGGTCTGGTTCCAGCCCGGTCAGTCGCAGGTGGGGGCACTGAATAACCCCAAGCTGGTGGGCGCTTACGTTGAGCCCTTTAGCACCTGTGCAGATATGAGTTATTTAATCGATCGCGAGGATTGGACGGGAGCCAATGCCCCGTCTGGCTTGGCTTATCTGACCGGGACGATCGCTGATCCGGGCATTCCGGAGGTGGGTGCGCAGACAGTAAGCTTTCCTGCCGAGCAACTGAACCAGTTGAGCAGTGAATTTAACAATTTCCTATCGAATGATGCCGCCCGGATTTGGTTTCCTGAGAACCCGCCTGCCGATGGCGTGTCAGGGACGCTGCGATCGCAATACCTCAAGGTCAATGTCAGCCCCTCGGAGCGCTATGTGCTCTCGGTGCCGGGAAGTCATCAAGCGCGTTTGAAGGCGGGTGAGTCGGGGTTTGCTAATCTCTTTTTGGCGGGAGACTGGATTGACAACAGCATGAACTCCGGCTGTGCGGAGGCGACGGTGATGTCGGGGATGCAGGCGGCGCGGGCAGTTTTGCAGCAGGCTTGTGGGTTGCCCTATGGACGAAAGATTATCGGGGAGAATGACACCTGGTTGGATTTGCCGAAATTGATTTAGGGCGCGTCATTTTTTATGCTCCCCGAGCCTATTCGTAGCGCAGGCGGTCAGTGAGCTGGTCGTTAGCGCAGCCTCCCGGAGGAATAGTGTTTCTCGTCTGCCCTGGTCAAAATGCTCCAACAGGGCTGAGCAGAAGTTCTTGCATTCATAAAGTTATGTATAGATTGCGCTTTGAGCGTTGTAATTCTTATGGTTCTACGCTAGCTTGCTGTTGAGTATGGTTAAAAACATTTGTGTATTCCGAAAACTACAGAGTAGCTGATTGGTGCAAGCGTTAAAGCGTTGCTTCGAAAGAAAGTATCTCGGCTAGGTCGCATTGACCCAGCGGTTGGAGTCAAACCAAATGTTTATGCCGATGTAGAGCAGCAAGGAGCAATATGGCGTATCGGCGAACGTATCAATCCTCTTCTCAAACGCCGAAGAATAAAGCACAAGGCAAAAAATCTCGGTTTACCCCCAACCCCTTTCCCATCCAGGCAAAGCGGGATGCGGATCGACCGCCAACGTCAGAAGAAATCGAGCGTAAGGCGTTTAATCAGCATAAAACTGAAGCCTCGGGTCTCCAGCTCAAGGTAGACGATGGCACAATTACACCGATTGAACAAGAACGATTGGGGGTGTTGCAGGCCAAGATGGATGCGTTCCGGGCAAAGCGCAGGGAGCGGGACGAGGCAAAACCTAACATTTTTGAACGGCTGATTAACAGTTCTCAGGCAGCATGGGCTGCTAAACCTCAAGCAAATAATCCGGCCAACACAATTCAAGCCAAAGATGACAGAGGAGGAGCACGCCCAGAACCCACAGTAGAACAAAAATCCAACAAAACCGGTTTACCGGATGCGCTTAAAACTGGAGTAGAAAATCTATCAGGATATTCTCTCGATAATGTTCAGGTTCACTACAATTCGCCCAAACCTGCTCAAATACAGGCGTTAGCCTACACCCAAGGAACGGATATTCATGTGGCCCCAGGGCAAGAAAAACACCTCCCCCATGAAGCGTGGCATGTGGTGCAGCAGCAGCAAGGACGTGTAAAGCCCACCCTTCAGGCCAAAGGCGTTGCCATTAACGATGATGTGGCATTGGAGCAGGAAGCAGATGTGATGGGGATGAAAGCCTTGCAAATACAGGCTCAGGAACCCACTACTAACGCCACAATTGCAACAGTTCAGCCGGGATGGCCAACCATCGCATCAAAGCAAGGGACTGCGCCAAACGAACCGGTTAAGCAACGAGTCACTTCTAATCCCCACTCTATCGTTATTCAGAAGTTCGATCGATGGTCTTTGTACTACCAACCTTTGATACTGATTGCAGTTGGCTATGCCAATCAAACTATCTTTAACGGTTTAAATAACTGGAATAGCGAAAGCGTCTATAACCTGGCTAGAAATTATGCGGCTGGTAACAATGGTCGAACGGCCGAAGACTGGGTCGCGATTGCCAACCAGCTTCCGAATAATGACCACGCGAGCACTACAACTTTTGCACGAATTCAAAACTGGAATCAGGGTGATATTCTTCAACTCCTGCAAAACCGTAACGCGAATGGAGCTAATGGGCTAAATGCTAACGACTGGGCAATGATTGTCAGTCGAGTCGAGGTTAATGATGCGGCTTCAGCTGCTACCTTTGCCCAACTACCCGGCTGGGCATGGGCAGAAATCGATCCGTTAACCGCTGCATTTGCCGCCAACCCGCAAAATCGTCTCCCGGCTGACCTCTGGATTAATATTGCTACACGTTTCGGCAATGCTGCCCATCAGAACGCGATCGCCTTTGCCCAACTACCCGGCTGGACCTGGATAGGACTCGACCCGCTGACCAATGCGTTTTTAGCGGATGCAAATGGGCTCACGGCTAATCAATGGAGCGAAATTGCTCAACGCTGCGGCAACGACAATAGTGAAGCCGCCATCGCCTTTGCCCAGCTACAAGGTTGGACATGGGCAGGAATCGACCTGTTGACCGCTGCATTTGCCACCAACCCAGGCAATATCAACCTTGGCCGATGGTTCGCCATCGCTAAGCGTATGGCAAATGACGACCACGACAATACAATCGGGTTCTGTCAACTCCCAGGATGGAATTGGCCAGGTCTTGATCCACTCACTCAGTTTATTCAACAACACCCTGGAGTACTTACAGTTGCACAGTGGTTCACCGTAGCGCAAAGAATGCCAGCTAATCGCTCTGGTGAAGCCATCGACTTCGCCAGCTTGCCAAACTGGAATTGGGCAGGAATCGACCTGTTGACCTATGCTTTTAAGCAAGATGCTAATACCCTCACGGCTCAGAATTGGATTGATATTGCGAAGCGCTGCAATAATAATGCCCATGGCGATGCGATCGCCTTTGCACAATTGGCAAACTGGAATTGGACGGGAATCGGCCCGTTGACCGATACGTTTGCCAACCACAATACTAATCAGCTCACGGCTCAGAATTGGATTGATATTGCGAAGCGCTGCGGTAATAATGCCCATGGCGATGCGATCGCCTTTGCACAATTGGCAAACTGGAATTGGACGGGAATTGGCCCGTTGACCGATGCTTTTAAGCAAAATGCTAATACCCTCACGGCTCAGAACTGGATTGATATTGCGAAGCGCTGCGATAATAATGCCCATGGCGATGCGATCGCTTTTGCACAATTGGCAGGCTGGGCTTGGGGAGAGATTAATCTACTGACACAAGCATTTAAGGCAGCGGCCTATGGGTTGGCCGCTCAAGCATGGAGACAAATTGCTGCCTATGGTGGAGCTCAAAGTGCAATAGTGATTGCCTTTCTTGCTCAAGTTCAAGTCCATAATGCAGGCACTGGTTTTGGACTTATTGATGGCTTTATAACAAAGTATCCAAATATTACTTTAGGTCAACTTACTGCCTTGCTACAACAAGTTGCAAATCGAGGCAGTATTTTAGAGCTTACGAGCTTTCTGGGCGCTGTAAGATATAGTTACAGTAATGCTGCTTACCCGTCTGTAGATACAATAAACTTATTACAGGCAATTCAAAACCACTGGGCTGGAGCAACAATTTCGAGTATCGAAACTTTTGTACAAGCAATAAAGAAAAATGGTGATTTCCAAGATCTTAAAACGTTAGTCAATACCATCGCAGCACATGGCACTATTGCAGAATCTACAGCATTGCTCAAAGCGATAGAAAAACACAATAAAGGTACGACCATAACCAATACAGATACTCTTCTTGCAGCGATACAAAACCACAATCCGGGAACAGCGATTGTGGATACAACGAATTTAATTAATGCCGTTGTTACGAATGGAAAAGTACCCGAGACCACAGCATTGGTTAATACGGTTGCTGGGAAGAGCACGATTAATGATCTTACCGCTTTAGTGACTGCGATTCAAAATCATAACGCTAACACACCAGTCCCGCAAATAGATGCCCTTGTTCAAGCCATCAATGGTGGGGGCAATGTTTGTACAGCACTAACTGCGATTGTGAATGCGGTTCAAAACAATGGTACAGTACCGCAAATGACTGCGATGATTGGCGCAGCAACGCCCCTCTTGGGCGTTGCGAATATGGCAGATCTATTGCCATTGATTAATCGGAACCCTGGGCAAAACACGCCACCTAATGTGCAAGCCCTCGTTACAGCAATGAATACAAATGGACGTAACCGAGTAGATTTTGTCAGAATACAACCCAAAATTGCTCGGTTTACCAGACAAGCTGCTCCTAACCATCCGCAGCGTGATTATAATGCTGCAGGAGCCGTTACTCCACCCGCAGCGGGCCCTGTTGTATTTACCTGTACTGCATGGCGGCATTTTTATAAACGACATTCTTATACCTACTTTGATTTTGCTACACCAGATCTGCAAAACAGTATGTGGGCTCCAGGGGTCAATGTAGTCAATGCGTTAGACGTTAGCATTACCCTTGCAATTACTAATGGATTGATGCCTGGAATTTTGAATAGTAAATCGGGTGGAAATAATGAGGTGGGGTGTGCTGGTGGCGGTGTCATTGCCCAGCTATACCCTATCGGTGGAAATGTGGATGAGGATTTCAATCGTGCGGAAATCAATGCGATTGCGAACTTGCGTTAATGCTGAGGCGGCTTAAAAATATGCAAGAAAATATGATCGAAGCTTCGATGCGCACCCAAAAGCGAGCATATTTGTCAATCTCAGATTGGCAAGCCATTGAGCTTGCAATGCTCAATCAAGACATTGATGTGAACTTCCTCATGGCTAATCTTGTGATTTCCTGGGGCTCAGATGCGGTTTGGGCGATCGAGGACCGCCTAGATTGGCTCATTCAAGAGTTGTTACTCCAGGCCCCGATCGCCCTGCTGTCTGATTCGGACTATTGTTTCGGCAATTGGGAATACCAAAACACGATCTCCCTCTCGCTCTCAGATGAGACGGTCGGGTTCCGGAATGGTCAAGCTCAAGTTGTTTATTTTCCTAAACAACCACTCATTCGATCGCAGTTGGAGCGTGCGACACAGATGATCGAACTCCTCCAAAGGATACATCTTTACCAGCCAATTCAGAATATTGCCATCATTCCCCATCTGCAAAAACTATGGACTGACGGTCAACAGTTGTATACTGCACGATATGAACCGTAAGGTGGGCAAAATCAAGGATTGTAAAACCAAAGCGCAACGTTATTAATATTTGTCCACCCGATAGCTTGGCTGCGGTTTAAAACCCATAATTCACACGGAAATAAATACCATCATCTTGCAGGTCTTCCTGGCGATCGCTCAGATCAGACAACGGCAGCGCCAAGTCTAAGCGAAACAACAAATTTGTAAATGGCTGATACAGAATCGCCATGCCGATGCCGGCCAAGATATGTTCAGCCGTAATTTGGCTGGGATTATCAGCATTGTTCCAAACCAGACCATAGTCAAAGAAGGGAGCCACTTGGAGCAACTTACCTTTCTTTGGATCTTGTATCAAGGTAATTCGGTCTTCAATCGAGAAGCGTAGACCATTATCCCCATTGCGTGCCCCTTGGCGATAGCCTCGCAGGGTTTGTGCCCCGCCGATCGTGAACGATTCAGACGAGAGCAGGCTATTGCCTGAGAGTTGTAAATCGCCCTGGATGATCAGCGTATGCTGATCGTTAATGCGCTGCACTCGGGCAATTTGCCCCAACCAAGAGACAAATTGACCGTCTGCTGTAGGGCTGTTATCACTTTGGGTTGCATTAATGAGTTCGGTGCCAAGGTTAAATTGCGATCGCGCCGACCAAGCCCCGTTGCGATCGCGCAACGTATAGTCTTGGCCAAAACTAAACACAGATGTTCGAGTCACCCCATCTGCATCTGCTCCATCACTAAAGGGCTGTCCAATATTATCAAAGACAAAGGTCTGACCATCCCGATGGGTAAAACCAACAGAAAGGGCAAATTCTTCAGTTGCCGTGCGCCGCAGAGGCTGACGGAAGCTGACCTCATAGAGCTGTGATTCACTATCAATTTCCAAGACGTCAAAGGGCGAGGTAATAATGCTGCTGTAGGTCAAGGCAACGCCCACATCCAACGTGCCATTCATCGGGTTAAGGGGAATGCTATAGCCCAGATCCCAAATATCCAAGCCTCCGGCAAAGGTTTGGGTATAGTCAAAGCTCAGCACATCGCCCTGGTGGTTCAGATTGCGATAGTTGAGGCTGGCAACACTGCGGGTTGAGCCCACGCTACGGGGGGAATAGTTGTCGATGGTTGCTGAGCCAAAGAACGGTTTGGCTTCATCAACAGCGACTCGCAACACACTGGTTCCGGGGGCTTCACCACTTTCGAGCGTGACATCGACCTCATCAAAGTTGGGGTCAATTTGCAGTAGGCGCAGTTGGCCTTCAAGGTCATTCAGGTTGAGCGGGTCGTCCACACCCTGGTTAATCCGCGAGGTGACGTAGGACTCATTGATGCGTTCTAGTCCGACCACTTCGATGCTAGTCAGTGAACCTTCGACAATTTCTAGGGTCAGCTTAACCGGGCCTTGACCCAGGGTTTGGGTGGGAATACGGGCACGGGAGGTGAGATAGCCGCGATCGACATAGAGACGAGTAATCTGGTCAACCGCATTCTTAACCGTGCCGAGGGTGGTGTAGCCCTGGAGCAAGTTGGTAATTGACGCAAAGTCTTCTGCGGTGAAGAGCGTACTCCCGACAATTTCCACGTCTTCAATAAAAATAATCCCCGCATCTTCAGGAATACCCGGCTCGGCGGGCGGGGCTTCTGGTGTAATGATTAGCTCATCGGGAGGGAGGGGTTCCGGCAGCGGGTCTTCCGGGGCTTGGAGAAAGCGGTCTTGGTTGGGGTTGGGGTCAACCTGGGCGATGAGGGTGGGCCTGAGCAACGCCGCTTCGGTGGGAAAGGTTTGGAATGGGGGCAGCTCAGTCCGAATTGTAAGGGCTTGGGCTGGGGTCGCTAGGGGGATGAGTCCGCCGCAGAGGATCAGAGTGGTGAGTAGGGTTTTGCGATCAGCCATGGGGTTTAAGTCGAGTTTGTACCTGATATTGGAGAATCGATAACTGGGTTAATTTTTCGTCAGAATGGGATGCAGTTTGCCAAGAGCGAACGCGGTTTAGCCCTTCCTCGTTTGCGGTACGGCTGCAACGGAGGCGGTGATAAAGGGCTGCTTTTGTAGCTTTTGTAGGGTGTGTTAGCAGGGGAGTAGCCTATAAATAATGGAACAAATTTTGCTCCTGCGTAACGCACCAAAACCCACCAATAACCTTAAGTTCAGAATCAATTCGTTCAAAAATGTTGCTGCTGGTGCGTTACGGCGGTAATCGAATTCTTGAACTCATTACAAAGATCCTTGCCCGCCTAACACACCCTACAACTAAAATAGTGCAATAGATTACTAGAGGGTAAATCTCTCAAAACATTGGTGGTGTTGGGTTTCGCTCCACTTAACCCAACCTACACCAATACACCTTTTAAGCTGTGCCACGGCATTAAAAAAACACAACAACTAATCCTCGCCAATCGGTTGACAATCTTCATCCAGATCACTCGCCTCGCTAGTCTTAGCCGCCTCTCGTTCATCTTCGTTATTTTGCGCGGACGCTTCTTCACCATCGAGATCAATCTCTGGGATGCTCTGGCAAGCACTGCCGCTGGCAACGCCATCGACAAGTTGTTCAGTTTGTTCGATCGAGTCAAGATAACGTTCCGCAAAGCTAAACGGTGCGGCTTGGTAGTCTGGATTAACCTCATAAGCACCGATATCCACCGTGCCGCCGAAAATACGGGCGTAGAGGGTGCTTTGGTCCGTGGTGAGTCCCAGATTCGAAATTAGGTCATTGCTGCCGGCATTGATCGCGGGGCTATTGAAGCTGAGGGCATGGGTTTGGGTGGGGCTGCTCCCATTGAAAGCGAGGGGTTGGAGCTGGGGGTCTTGCCCGATGATATTACCGTTGACGCCTGTGCTCAGGGTTACCCCTGTAATCCCGAGAGTGCTCACGATTAAGCTATGGCGCACATCGCTGGTGCTGAGGTTGGCAGCGATATTGGGGGTATTACCGTCCCCATTGGTGTTGTTGGAGATGATGGTGTTAAAGATGCTGTGGCTGTAAGTCTGGCGCACATAAATGCCACCGCCATCACCGCCTGCGGAGTTAAAGGCGACGGTTGAGTTGATTAAGTTCACCGGGGCCCGATCCGCATAAATTCCCCCGCCATTGGTTGCGCTGGTATTCCCAGAAATCGTGGAGTTAATAACATTAACGATCGACCCCAGATCATCCACATAAATTGCACCGCCTTCTCGTCCGGCTGAATTGCCCGAGAGCGTAGAGTTGGTGATATTGACGATCACATCATTGTCACCGTAAATCGCGCCACCCTCTTGACCAACGCTATTGCCGGAGAGGGTGGAATTGATCACATTCACCACACCATTACTGCCGATAAAAATCGCGCCCCCTTCCTGAGTGGCATAATTGTTAGAGAGGGTGGAGTTAATCACGGTGACGTTGGTGCTGTCAAAATCATCGGCATGGATCGCGCCCCCATCCCGAGCGGAATTCCCCGAGATTGTGGAATTGGTGATCACAATATCCGAGAAGTCATCGGCCCAGAGAAACCCACCTTCACGGGTTGCGGAGTTATTGAAAATCACCGAGTTGTTAACCCGGACATAGGCATCTTCATCCACATACCAAGCGCCATCATCTCCTGTGGTATTGCCTGTAATAACGGAATTATTGATGATCAGGGTTACGGATTCATCGAGATAGGCAATTGATCCCCGACTCGGGGCACTGTTATTGGAGATCGTGGAATTGTTGATATAGAAGCTGCCGTTATCTTCAATATCAAAAGCGCCCCCCTTGTTCCCCGTTACCGAATTGCCCGTGATCGTGGAATTGATAATATTGACGTGACTAGTACCCAGTTGCATAAACCCCCCGTCAGAACTGGCCACATTATTCCGACCCGTGACATTGATCAGATTCATTTGGATATAGGCATTGGCGCGATCCTTACGAATCGCGCCCCCATCCCCCCCGGCGCTCCCGTTTTGCAGGGTAATGTTCTGGAGTGTCAGTTCACTGACCGCATTGCCAATATCAAAGACTCGGGAGTTCCCGTTGCCATCGAGGGTGATGTTGCTGTTGCCATCAATGGTGAGCTGATTGGTGTTGAGGGTAATGTCACCATCCACTCCTGAGGTGGTGCCGCTGATGTTAATTGTGCCGCTGACATTGAAGGTGATCAGATCGCCGAAGCTGGCGTTGTTTTGGATGCGATCGCGCAGCGACCCCTCACCCGTGTTATTCAGATTCGTCACCGTCAGGGTGGCTAGCTTGCCCTCCCAATTTTCAATGGTCTCTGAGTCAAACGGATTGCCCGCTTCGATGCTACCCGTGCTGCTCTCTAGAACCCAGTCGCCCTCATAATTAGCGCTGCCTGTGGCATTCACAGAAGCCGCTACATCCGCCCCGGTTAGGTTTGCCAATGAATTCATCAGTGCTGCACCCGTATCGCCGAGTGCTGTAAAGCAACTGTAGAGCAACAGATCGGCACTTTCTGTTAAAGCCTGACCCCAAGTTGCCAGTTGGGCCTGATAGTCTTGTACCGACTCACGGGTTATCCACGCATTCCCGAGCCAAAAATTCCCTTCATGACCCTCGGCAGTAATGCTAACTGCATCAAGCTGGTCGCCCTGCTCAGCAATTTCAGCTAGCTCTGTCGAGATCACCTCAATCCCGTCTTCATCGCGGTTAATAATCCGAGTAATGGTTCCCTGCGCTCCGCCGTAGAGCAGGAAGTAGGGGTTGTCGGCACGAGAATCAATTACACTTAGGGTATTCGTCCCAGCCGCTCCTGGCAAGCGCACCACAGTGGTGTCTCCCTGCACTAACGCGGGATCGTCAACCCGTACTCGGTCAGCGGCAATTAAATCAATATTTTCGGCAGTGATGCGATCGCCGATCACCACCTGGCCGTCCTCTACCCGCGATTCCGACCCCACCAAATGGATATCACCATCCGCCGTCACCACAAAATTCCCGGCATCGCCAATGTGGCTCCCGCCCGTCAGATAACGGGGTAACTCCGTCGCGCTCAAGCCCACAGGCATTCCCGCTTGGATATTCTCCGCGGGCAGGGCGTCTAAAATTAGCCCCAGCGCCATGCCCTCATGGGTGAGCTTTACCTTGCTCGCCCCCGGCACTGCCGCGAGCGTCACCGTCCCCGTCGCCGTATCAATACTGCCTGTACTCAACACCGAACCGCCCACCATCCAGAGGCTCCCATCCAGGTTCAGGTCAGCGTCGTTAATAATTGCACCCGGTTGTACCGTGTCAAAGATCAGGCTCGTGAGGTTGCCCGTCAGCGCAGCATAGTTGTTATCCCCAACGGCATTAAAAAACTCGCTACCAAAACCAATCCGCGTGGCGGTGCTAACCCCAAAACTCCCCGGCACATCAATGCTAGCGCCGTCGGTAAACACCCAACCGGCGGGGTTGACCAGGAAGAGATTGGCATTCCCCCCCGAGAGACGAATCAACCCCTCAATCACGCTCGGGTCGCCGCCCACCACCCGACCGACCACATTTTGAATGGCAGGATTACTTAAAAAGTCGGCGATTTCGCTGGGTTGGAGGCCAAATTGCTCGAAGCTATGGAAGAGGTTAGCTCCGGCGTTGGTGCCACCCGTGATTGTGTAGGTATTGCCGTTGTATTGAATAATCGTGCCTGTCCCGTCAGGGGCGGGAGTGATGCTCTGGGCCCAGAGGGGTCGAGCCATTAAAAAAACAGGCGATAGAGCTGCGAACAGAACGCAACCAAGGTTGGCGAGGGGGAAGAGGGGACGGATTGGCGTGTTCATGGTTGCAGGGCGCTTTGAGAAGTTTAACAAGCTATAAATTGATCCTAATGACTGGCTTCAGTTAGTGTAAATACGAAAAAAGTACCAAAGAGTAACATCCTAACCGACCTGGTAAGTCGGTGAAAATACATAAGGATTGATAGATAACAACCATATAGGTCAGTCAAAATACGCAGAGAACACCCAACGGTAACAGTTTCCCGCCAGAAACGGTGGGCGTCGTTGGTTGGGTTTTAGACCCACGAGACCGACGGCAGCCCCCAGGGCAGCGTCGAGAAATCTGCGCACCTGCTAAAACCCATAATTCATACGGAAATAAATCCCATCATCTTGCAGATCGTCCTGGCGATCGCTCAAATCCGTCAGGGGAATCGCCAAATCGAGGCGAAACAGCAAATTTGTAAATGGCTGGTAAAGGATCGCCGCACCAATCCCTGCCAAAAGATGCTCAGCGGTAATTTGGCTCGGGTTATCCGCATTGTTCCAAACCATTCCATAGTCAAAGAAGGGCGCAACTTGTAGCAGTTCGCCTCGTGCTGGATCTTGAAGTAGGGTAATTCGGTCTTCAATCGAGAACCGCAAGCCGTTGTCACCATTCCGGGCTCCCTGACGGTAGCCCCGCAGGGTTTGTGCCCCGCCGATCGTGAACGATTCAGACGAGAGCAGACTATTGCCTGAGAGTTGCAAATCGCCTTGGATGATCAACGTATGCTGATCATTAATGCGTTGCACTCGGGCAATTTGCCCTAGCCAAGAAACAAATTGACCGTCTGCTGTAGGGCTGTTATCACTTTGGGTTGCATTGATCAATTCTGTGCCGATGTTGAATTGCGATCGCGCTGACCAAGCCCCGTTGCGATCGCGCAGCGTATAGTCTTGACCAAAACTGAATACAGAGGTTCGCGTCACCCCATCTGCATCAGCTCCATCACTAAAGGGCTGGCCAATATTGTCAAAAACAAAGGTCTGGCCATCCCGGTGGGTAAAGCCTGCCGAGAGCGCAAATTCTTCCGTTGCGGTGCGTTTCAGCGGCTGACGAAAGCTGACTTCATAAACTTGCGATTCACTATCAATTTCTAGGATGTCAAAGGGTGAGGTGATGATGCTGCTGTAGGTCAGGGCTACCCCCACATCCAAGGTGCCGTTCATCGGGTTGAGGGGAATGCTGTAGCCCAAATCCCAAATGTCTAAGCCGCCCGCAAAGGTCTGGGTATAGTCAAAGCTCAGCACATCACCCGGATGTTCCAGATTGCGATAGTTGAGGCTGGCAACGCTGCGGGTTGAGCCGACGCTACGGGGGGAATAGTTGTCAATCGTTACTGAGCCAAAAAAGGGATCGGCTTCCTCTACGGCAACCCGCAAAATGCTGGTTCCCAGCGCTTCACCGCTCTCCAGTTTGACATCGACAGCCTCAAAATTGGGGTCAATTTGCAACAGGCGAAGCTGTTCTTCCAGGTCATTGACGTTGAGCGGTTCATCGATACCCTGATTAATCCGTGAGGTGATATAAGACTCTTCCATCCGCTCTAGACCCACCACTTCAATGTGGGTCAACGAGCCCTCAACAATTTCCAAGGTCAACTTAACCGGGCCTTGACCCAAGGTCTGGGTGGGAATGATGGCACGGGAGGTCAGATAACCGCGATCGGTATAGAGTCGGGTAATCTTATCAACCGCAGTTTTAACCGTGCCGAGGGTGGTGTAGCCTTGGAGCCAGTCCGTGATCGACGCCAATTCTTCGGCTGTAAAAATCGTACTCCCCACAATTTCCACATCTTCAATAAAGATAATTGCGGCATCTTCAGGAATTTCGGGTTCGGCTGGCGTCACTTCTGGCGTAAGAATCAGCTCCTCTGGAGGGAGGGGTTCCGGCAACGGGTCTTCTGGGGCCTGTAGAAAGCGGTCTTGGTTCGGGTTGGGGTCAACCTGAGCCAGTTGAATTGGGTTTTGCAGGGCCGCCGCATCCGTTGGCCGCACTTCAAAAACGAGTGGTTCAGTTGCTAAAGTCGGTGGCTCATGGAGGGATTTATGCGGTTTTTCTAAGTTCTGTAATTGCTCGAAACTATGGGCCGTTTGGTCGTTTAAGTTACCTTCAATAACCTCGATCGCAACTGCACCATTTTCTAGGGTTTGAGGCAGCAAGATCGCCCGCGATGTGAAGTAGTTTTGCGCAACATAGAGCTGAGTAATTTGGTCAACCGCAGCGTGGAGTTCCGCAAGGGTTGTATTGCCAAGCAACGGTTCTAGAATCGGTGCAAAGTCAGCAGTCGTAAATTGGGTACTGCGATACACCTCAATACGATGGACTGTAATTGCTACATCTCTTGGGCGTGCAGCCACAGAATTTACATCCGTATTCGGGGCCGATTGTGCTTGGGCGGTGGGATAAAGCACACTGAGCAGGATAGAAAAGATGAACAGCGATCGTAGCCGAGTCATAAGTCTTCAAAGAGGAGAGTTTTAGTCAGAAATCCCCTCGCGGGAGGGACAGATCAAGGGTGGCGCCGACCAGACTGGATTGGGTGTTGGTATCAATACCGCATTTATTTTTTAGAAACTGATTTCACCGAGCGGCAAACAATCTTCATCTAGATTTTTTTGCTTACCTGGTTTTGCTTTCTCTTGTCCAATTTCATCAGTTTCCTGTTGTTCAGTGTCTTCATCATCCAAATCAACCTCAGGAACAGTCCGACAAGCATTGGCTCCGATTACACCATCAACCAAAAGTTCAGTCTCATCCAGAGGGTCAATATAGAGTTCAGCAAAAGTAAATGGTGTTGTGAGATATTCCGGATTGACCTCGTATGCGCCAATATCCACTGTGCCCCCGAAAATCCGAGTAAAGATCGCGCTCTGGTCAAAACTCAAGCCCGAGATAAATTCATTACTCCCGGCATTGATCGCCGGACTGGTGAAATCGAGCGCATGGGTTTGGGTGGCGCTGCCGCCGTTGAATGCGAGGGGTTGCAGCAGGGGGTCTTGACCCGTGATGTTGTTGCTGCCATTGATTGTTGCTCCAGCCGTGTTGAGGATCAGGTTGTGGTTGGCAGTGAATGTGCCCGAGAGATCCGAACTATTGGTTGCGGCGCTGTTGTTGGCGATGATGGTATTGCGCAATGTCCCCGTGCCATTAGCGTTCACATAAATTCCCCCACCATTGTTACTCGCGCTATTGAAGGCAATGGTGGCGTTGGTGGTGGTGGTACTCCCAGAACCGAGGATCGCAATGCCCCCGCCATTATTCCCGGCCGAATTACCCGACACCGTTGCGTTCGTTAGGTTGATAGCGCCATTATTGGCATAGAGCCCCCCGGCATTCCCTGTGGCAGAGTTTCCGGAGACGGTGGAGTAGTTGAGGGAGATCGTGGCGTTATTGGTGGCGATGCCGCCGCCGCGATCGTTCGTTGTGTTGCCCGAAACCGTGGAATTTATCAAGTTGAGGGTTTTGGTGCGAATCCGAATACCGCCCCCATCATCTGCGGCTGAATTCCCGGATACGGTGGAATTGATCAGGGTTGTGTTCGCGTAGACGATCGCAATGCCCCCGCCAAAATCACCTGAGGTGTTGCCCGTCACCGTAGAGTTGGTCAACGTAGTTGTGCCATCATCACTGCGGATGCCGCCCCCATCGTTAGCAGCAGAATTCCCGGACACATTGGAGCCGCTGAGGCTGACAGTGCCATTGAATGTGGCAATACCCCCGCCGTAATCATTAGACGTATTCCCCGACACCGTAGAGTTGGTCAGACTGATGCTGCCATTGTTACTGCGAATGCCGCCGCCATCATCTGCGGCTGAATTCCCGGAGACCGTCGAGTTACTGACACTCAGGCTGCCATTATTGGTGCTAAGCCCGCCCCCTAAATCGTTGGAGCTATTACCGGAGACGGTGGAGTTGTTGAAACTGGTAATGCCAGCACTGGTAAACAGGGCACCGCCATCATCGGCTGCTGAGTTGTCGGCCAGTGTGCTGTTCTCAATGGTGATCGTGCCGCTGAAGGTGTTGATGCCGCCGCCAAAATCATTAGAGGTGTTACCGGACACCGTAGAGTTGGTCAGGTTAATATCGGCTGAGCCGGTACGCATCCCGCCGCCATCATCATTGGCAGAATTGTTCGACAGGGTGGAGTTTATAAAACTGACCGTGCCATCGAAGCTGGAAATGCCACCGCCAAAATCATTGGAGGTGTTGCCGGATACGGTCGAGTTGGTCAGGGTAATGCTGCCAAAATTACTGTGAATCCCACCGCCATCGTCGGCAGCGGAGTTGTTGGCGATCGTGGAGTTGTTAAGGCTGAGGCTGGCTCCCACGATAATAATCCCGCCACCAAAATCATTGGAGCTATTGCCTGTGACTGTGACATTATTTAAGGTCAACGCTCCCGTGGTGCTGGTATGGTTAATGCCAGCGCCATCATCCGCCCCTGTGGTTCGGCCATTGGTAACGGTCAGATTTTCCAGCGTCGCATTGCTGGCGGAAATCGTGAAAACCCGTTCATTGGCATTGCCATCGACTGTTGAGCCATTACCATCCAAAGTCAGGTTATCGGTTGCCCAAGCAATAGAACCGGAGGTGAGTGTCACCGTCCGCGCCGTATCAAAGGTGATCATGTCACCAGCCGCCGCATCCGTTTCAATCCGCTGACGCAGGCTTCCAGCTCCTGCATCGTTAGCATTCGTAACGGTTAAGGTTGCCAGCTTACCCGTCCAAGCATCCAGCGTCTCGTCCGTAAACGGCGTTTCTGCCTCAATACTTCCTGTGCTGCTCTCCAATGTCCAATCGCCACTATAGTTGGCACTCCCTGTGGCGTTGGTGGAAGCTGCCACATCTGCCCCGGTGAACTGTGCCAACGAGTTCATCAACGCCGCTCCTGTATCGCCCAGCGCCGTAAAGCAACTGTAGAGCAACAGATCGGCACTTTCCGTTAAAGCAGCGCCCCAAGTTGCAAGCTGATCGCTGTAGTCCTGCACCGATTCATGGGTAATCCAGGTATTGCCCAGCCAGAAATTCCCCTCATGCCCTTCTGCCGTAATGCTAACGGCATCAACCTGGCCGCCCTGCTCGGCAATCTCAGCCAGCTCTGTTGTTATCACCTCAATCCCGTCTTCGCCCCGGTTAACAATGCGGCTAATGGTTCCTTCTGCTCCACCGTAGAGCAAGAAATAGGGGTTATCGGCGCGGGAGTCGATCAGGCTAAGGGTATTCGTTCCATCCGCTCCCGGTAGGCGCACAACAGTGGTATCCCCTTGCACTAACGTGGGGTCAGTAACGTGGACGCGATCGGCCGCAATTAAATTAATGGTCTGGGCGGCGATCCGTTTACCGACGACTAACTGACCATCCTCCACAGTGCTTAATTTGCCAACCACCGCCTGGCCATCATCCAACCGCAATTCTGACCCGATGAGATGAATTGAGCCATCTTCAGCCACCACCAAATTCCCCGCACTGCCAATATGGCTATCCCCCGTCAAGTAACGCGGTAGATCCGTCACCGCCAAGCCCAGCGGCATCCCTGCTTGCACCTCTTCAGCGGGCAGGGCATCTAAAATTAGCCCCAGCGCCATCCCCTCATGGGTCAGCGACACCTTGCTCTCACCGGGTACTGCTGCCAGTGTCACTGTGCCCGTGGCCGTATCAATACTGCCCGTGCTAATCACGGAACCACCGACCATCCAGAGGCTACCGTCTAGGTTTAAGTCAGCCGTGTTGATAATCGCGCCTGGTTGCGCGGTATCAAAGATCAGGCTGGTGGGATCGCCCGTCAACGCTGCATAGTTGTTCTCGCCAATGGCGTTAAAAAATTCACTCCCAAAGCCAATCCGCGTCGCCGTACTGATGCCCAAACTGCCTGGTACATCGACGCTAGCGCCATCGGCAAACACCCAGCCTGCGGGATTGACCAGAAATAGATTTGAATTTCCACCCGAAAGCCGAATCAGCCCTTCAATCACACTCGGATCACCGCCAATGACCCGGCCCACAACGTTCTGAATCGCCGGGTTGCTGAGGAAGTCGGCAATCTCACTCGGCTGGAGACCAAACTGCTCAAAGCTATGGAACAGGTTTGTCCCGGCATTGGTACCACCGGTAATGGTGTAGGTATTACCGTTATATTCAATAATCGTGCCCGTGCCGTCGGCTGCGGGAGTGATGCTCTGGGCCCAAAGGGGCTGGGCAGTCCAGAGGCCCAGGGGAAGAGCGGCGATGAGTGCGGTTTTCAGCATGGGCTTGGCGGCTCCAAAATGCAGCAGGCTAAGTTTTGGGTTGGACACAGGATCTCTATTCTGCTCGAAACAATCCAATCGTGAAATAGAGAAAAAGTGATGAAAGGTAATATCCCTAACCCGTCATACACTCTTCATACCCCTGTGACGGGCTTGTCATACTGGGTCTTTATATTAAAAATCAAGTCAGCCTAAGTTATTGAGTTGCACACCCTCCCACACCTCTTGTCCTTGGGCTGACTTTCTTGGACATCACAAACTCTGCGCGAGGGAGGCTCCGGCCTCCCTTTTTTTTGACCGGACACGAGTTAGCAACAACCCATGACTCAAAACAACATTCATTCTTCGCTTCGCCGTCCCTGGCTGCATCGCCTCACCTTAATTATGCTCGGTGCGGGTCTGGCCTTGGGGGGCAACTATTTTTATACTAACGCTGTGGCCACTGCTGAACGGGTGGGCAGCGAGCGAGAGGCTCTGACGCGTCCCGCCGCCAACCACACTGCGCTGGCCCCCAGCAACTTTGTTGCCGAAGTGGTTCAGCAGTCTGGGGCTGCGGTGGTACGTATTGATGCCCAGCGCACGGTTGGGCAGTCATTACCGCCCGCCCTACAAGATCCTTTCTTCCGGCGCTTTTTTCAGATCCCTGACCGGCCGAATGAGCGGGTGCAGCAGGGCTCGGGCTCGGGCTTTATCACCTCCACAGGGGGTCATATCCTCACCAATGCCCATGTGGTGGATGGCGCAGATCGTGTCACCGTCACGCTCAAGGATGGGCGCACCCTAGAGGGCAAGGTACTGGGCAGTGATCCAGTCACGGATGTGGCTGTCGTACAAATCGAAGCCGAGAATTTACCCGTGATTGCGCTGGGGGATTCGGAACAGCTCCAGCCGGGAGAATGGGCGATCGCCATTGGCAACCCTCTCGGCCTTGACAACACCGTCACCACCGGCATCATCAGCGGTACAGGGCGCAGCAGCTCCCAGGTTGGCGTTCCTGACAAGCGGGTGAATTTCATCCAAACCGATGCGGCAATTAACCCCGGTAACTCCGGTGGTCCGCTACTCAACCAGAACGGTGAGGTGATTGGCATCAACACGGCGATCATCCGCAATGCTCAGGGTTTGGGCTTTGCCATTCCCATTAATCAAGCCAGGACGATTGCGGATCAGCTTATTGCCACGGGCAAGGTTGAGCATCCCTTTCTGGGCATTCAGATGACGGCTTTGAATCCGGCGATCGCTGCCCAGTTTGAGCAACAGACCGGTAAAACCTTGGCCACAGAGCAAGGGATCATTGTCGTTGAGGTACTGGAAAACTCGCCTGCCGCACAAGGTGGGCTCAGAGCGGGCGATGTGATTGAGCAGATTCAGGGCCAAGATATTACCAGCGCTGACCAGGTCCAGCAACAGGTCGCCCAAACCGAGGTCGGCGCGTCTCTTGCCCTGCTTGTTAACCGCCAGGGCGAAACGCTGGATTTAGACGTTACGGTTGGTGTCTTGAACCGTTAAATCCTATTCAATCCTTCACCTTCGTTTTTCCTCCCCACCTGCCCCAGCGCCAACACTCAAGGCGCTGGGGTTTTCTTGGTTTGGAACTGCCTTGCCCCGTCGGAGTTGATACTCAATCCGTTTGCGGGTCGCGACGACGTTGAGCAATGCATTCATACTCATCTTCTAGCAGCCAAAGCTTGGCGTCTTGATAAGTCTGACTCGCAAAAATGACTTGATACTCCCCTGCTGGATCATAAATCTGGGTTTTACCCGATGCATGACTTAGCACGATCAAAATATAGGGGGGGGAGACGGTGGGATCGATCCAGAATTCAGTGACGTCCCAGTTTTCAGCTAGGTTTAGAGCGGGGGATGACATGGTATTGGTCTCCTTGAATTTTCATTTCTCCGTAGTAGAGCAAAACGTTGTCGCCGGTTTGACTGAGTTGATAACCAATGGCGTTGACAAAGTAAAGTCCATAGCGCTCATGTCCACGTACCCGCCCCAAAAACTCGCCTTGGGTGAGAATTTCTATGGTGACATGTTTTAAGGTTGCTTCATCAGTGAAGACATAAGCAAACTCTGCTTGCGCTAGGTGCTTTTGCACTGGAGGGGTATCGGGTAGATGTTGGTTCATCTGCCTGGGATTGGGCTTGAGAGGACGGTCGATGCCACTCATAGTTGAATATGAAACAAAAGTTATGTTGCTCTTGACGCTATTCAAAGCAGTTCAGCGACTAGGACACTTTCGCCTGCATTGGGTTATACCAAAACACAGAAGTCTGACTACGAATAAAATCTAGCCATCGATGCCGGGCTTTCGCCTTTGGCGACGCTACGCGAACGACTCCGTCCTGGGTTGAGCGGAGCCGAAACCTCAGCCTTCGTTTGCTGATCTGTCGTCATCTTTTCGGGAATCGGTATTAGCCCTTGCCGCAGAGCGCACCGCTTTCACCCATGCACAGCTGACAATTTCCCCACTGGGGATAGTCGCGCGAACGCAGCCATGAAACGCTTGCACAGCAGGCGTTTTAATCGGGCGATCGGTCGTTAGCTGTTAGAGAATGGGCCTGAGTTAGGTTTTCAACTGGGCCAACAGTTGCGAGAGCAGCTTGCTGGGAACCCGCTGAAGTGCCTTGCTTTGCGCCGAAGTGCCACCTAATACGTAACACGCTTTGGTCGCTTGCACCAGGCCCATGAGTGTGGCAGTAAAGGCCTCGCTGTCGGGGTTGAGGTATTGGAGGGCTTGACTATAGGCGGTAACAGCGGCGTAGAGGTGCTGCTGTTGCTCGGTTTGGGGCAGATCGAACCGGGTCTCGGTGGCCAACTGATAATGGACAACACCCAGGTTGTGATAGGCGGCCAAGAAGTCAAAACTGACAAAGAGGGGGGGGGCTTGACGGGAGAGTCGGGCGGCGATTTCGGTGGCGTCTTGATAGGCGGCGATCGTTGCGTCTAGAGCGGTTTTAACCTGTTCACGGGTTTGCTCGGGCTGGTTCGCCAGATACCAGTAGGCAGCGGCGATGTTGTTTTGAGTGGCAGCGTAGGCGGCGGGTACGGCATCGACGGTGCGATACTTTAAGCTGTTTTGATAGGCAGTGATCGCCGCCTCCAAATGCGCTAGGTCTTGGCTATGCTGCACCAGTTGCCAGTGGGTTGTGCCCAGGTTGTTTTGCAGCATTGCCCAACTGGCCCAGTTGGCCTGTTGCTCGGCAATTTGGCTGGCCTGCCCATAAGCGGCGATCGCCGCCTCTAGATGAGCGGCCGGGTCTTGGTGTTGAGACAAATACCAGTAGGCTGTCCCTAGATTGTTTTGGGTGGCACTATATTTGCTCGGTTCTGATTCAGCCGTGCGATATTGCAGTGAGGTTTCGTAGGCTTGGATCGCTCGCTGGAGATTCGCGATCGGCTCATCCTGCTGAGCCAGATCACTATAGGCTGCCCCCAAGTTGTTTTGCACCATGGCATAGAGCTGCGGGGCAGCTTGGGGGTCGCCGATCTGGCTTAATGCTTGCTCGTAATGCTGGAGGGCTTGGAGCAAGTCCGGTATGGGCTGGTGGGCTCGCTCGGGATGGCGCGATCGCAGCCAATAGAAATTACCCAGATCATTCCAATGTTCGGGGGTGACTTCCCGCCCCTGCTGGATCATCCCCTGGGCGGTGTAGATCGCCTGGTTCAAGGTTGTCAGACTGCTATCGCCCTGGGTCAGCCGACTCCGATATTGCTTCAGCGCGGCGGGTAGATTGGAGGCGTTGGCTAATGGCGCTGCAGATGGGGCAACAGCCGTTGCAGCATTGGTTTCGGACACGACTCCATTGGGCGCGGCGGTTAGGGCATCGATCGGGTCTGTCCAGCGACCATTGAGCCTGACGCCTTTAGCAAGATTATCTTTGGCGCGATCGCCTTGGGCAGGACGGTCTTGGGCCGTGGGCAGAACCGTCCCATCGGCAGCTCCGGCTTCAAGCTCAGCATTCGATGCGGGTAATGTTGTCTCTGGTAGGGCCGAAAACCAAAATACCCCGGTATGCCAGCGCCAAAATTCGGGGGCCGCCTGTTGGAGTTGTGCCAGCCAGGGCGCATTGACCCAGAGGAGCAGGTTAAAGTTCCAGTCGGGGATATGGGCCACCAGGGAGTGGAGCTGCCGCAAAAAACGCTGTTGTACCCCAGCGGGTGCTTGGGTCAGGGCAATGACCTGGGGCAAGACCAGCGTTGGCGGTGTGGCACTCTCAAACTGCTGGGGATGCTCAACCCAGAGGTCGGCGATCGCTTGCAAAAGTTGGGGTTGTTGATTGGGCCAAACCACAGGCAAGAGGTTTGTGCCCTGGTGTTGGGTATCCAGCTTGAGGCGGCTATTAACACTGGCCGCCTGTTGACCAGAGGCACAGACCCCCAGCAATACTTGGCGTCGTAACCCAGCGGTTAAAACGTCTTTGAGCTGCTCGTAGGCATGATTGAGATCCGGTAGGGCTTGGGACATACCAGCACAGGAGAGAGAACAGTACCTTATGGTTGTTCACGACCGGGAATGGCTGCTCAGGATAAGCCAATCGCGTTCGATCGTCAATTCAGCCTCAGTTGGTTCATTCTCCATCGTTGCTAGGAAATTCTTATACGACGTTACTCCTAAAGTTAACCGCATCCTTTTCAGAACCAATTCTGCACCCCAAACCCCAAGGGACGCTGCGTTTTCAACGCCTGAGCAACTCGTAACGCCCCCTGACGTCCGATTGCCGTCTCAAACACCGAAGAACAGACCAGATCCAGATCATGGGTGCAGCAAAATTCAATCAGCCGCTGGGGAGCGCCCGCGATCGCCAGCTTCAGCCCATAAACCCCCCGCCAACCCGCTCGATAGCATTGTTGTAAATCCGCCCAACCCGCCACCGACTCATCCAGGGCGATCGGCACGGTAAACCGCTCGGCTAAGGTTTGCATCGCGTCAAATTGCGTCGGCGGCAAGGGCTGTTCCAGAAATTCCACATTGCCACGGGCTTGGGCCAAGGCCAGCCATTGCTCAGCGAGGGCAGGGGTGAGACCGCCATTGGCATCAAGGCGAAACCGCGTGGTGGGTAAGGCGTGTTGGCTAAGGGCTTGCCAAATCGCCATCTCTTGTGCTAGGTCTTGGACGCCAATTTTGCATTTAAACGTCGTTGCACCCTGCGCTTGTAGTGCCTGCATTTGCGGCAGCACCGCCCTACTGAGGGGAATCAGATGGGCCACTTGGGCGATGTCCAACTGGATCGGCGGCGTAGGGTTGTCCAGGGCTTGGAGCGCGGTAGCAAAGCCAAATTGACAGGCGGGCAGGTGATCGGGAATGTGTTCTAGGTTTGCACGGAGACAGCGATCGCCTAGCGCTTTGCAATAGGCGATCGCCGCGCTCAGGGTTTCGCTGCCAAAGGTCGGCAGTGGCGCAATTTCCCCTTGACCCTGGCGGCTGCTCGCATCCGTCAAGGTGACAATCAAGCCCTCACGGCAGCGCCAAACACCATGGGCCGTTTGGAGAGGCTGCTTGAAGGGGTGGTGATAGGGCGCGAGCGTGACCTGGAGCACAAATTGATAGCGATCTCTTGCGCTAATAGTACAATTATATTAAAATAGGCAAGTAACGGTGTTTTGGGAGCTTGAGTGGTATGGATGATGTACTCAAAGGAATCATTGGTCTTTCGGTGTTAGTGGTGTTGGCGGGCATTGTTGGTGCGGCGATCACGGGCTCCGAGCGCGCCTTTGATCTCAAGCCTTTTTTAAGCATCTTGCCCAACCGCCCTGCGCCAACGGGCGGGCCACAGCCCAACGGTCCGCCTTCGGTGGGAGCAGCCCCCCCAGGAACTGCGCCAACCCCTCCGCAAGATCTGCTCGCCACCTGTCCCCCGAACTCTGTGGATCCCCAGGTAGAAGCGGTTCCCCTCGCTCGTGCTGAGCAGGTGCGTCAGCGACTGGCTGCGGGCCAGCCCTTCACGGATTTGATTGAGGTGCAAACCCTCTTGGGTATCCCCAACTGCAATTATCTCAGCGATCGCACCCGTCACTACCATTACCTCGTGGAAACGGGCAAGGCGATTACCGCCCAGCAAGTGGGCGATCGCCCGGAAGTCACGATTACTTTGATTCATTTTTAAGTTTGCCCAAGTCCTGAATTCGGAATTTTGAATGCGGAATTCAGAACTTTTAAGCAAGAAGTTGTTGTATGAAGGCTCAATATCTCGAACCCACCCCGGTCGTCGCTGCGCGAGATCGACCCTCCCATTTGAATTCGGAATTTTGAATGCGGAATTCAGAACTTTTAAGCAAGAAGTTGTTGTATGAAGGCTCAATATCTCGAAC
>JBCDEB010000031.1:0-52397 GCA_039180005.1 Cyanobacteria bacterium P01_G01_bin.54
CTGGGCCTCAGCCCAGTTGCAGAGCATCGACACCAGTCCTAGCCATGTTGATGCCCATTACGAGGCCCAGAGTTATTACCGCATCGATCGCATCTGGTCGGTTTCGCAGCTCTTTATCCCGGCCTTGCGTCGCTTGCATCCAGAGCCCCTGGATGTGAGCTATGTTTACCCGCATTGGGCTTCTCGACTGGGGGACGATTTCAAGATTTACTGCCTCTTTTGCCCGGTGGATGAGACGCGCACCCGCGCTTATCTGATCCATTTCACCTCCCTGCAACGGTTCTGGCGCTTACACAAGCTGCCGATCGCCTTCCGACAGGGGGTAAAAGACCTGCTCTTTAATTCCGCTAAGGGACTGCTCGATGGTCTGGTGCGTCAGGATGTGGCAATGATCGACCAGGAGCAAGCCGCCTTTACCGCCCATCCCCAACGGCGGGGCTATGAATTGAATCGGGCGATCGCCGCTGTGCAGAAACTGATTTGGCAACAGGGACAGGGAGGTTAATCCCCACTATATTTATCAGTCTTGCTCCGAAAAGCGGAGTGGGCCGACCCACCCCGGTCATCGCTACGCGAGACCGCCCCTCCCAAGAGGGGATGTTCTATATGGAAATCGACCCTTGGCAGTACTACCAAACGTGAGTCCTGAATCAGTAGACATTGCGCAAGACTTTGAAACTCAACAGAATCAACCATACTGGCTCCGGTATTGCCGGAGTCTTAGGGGGCAATCTCCCCCTCAGCGGGAGGTGTCGGGGGGCTGGACCCCTGACAACCGGGTTTAACATCGAGATTGCAAGACTTTAAAGAATACGATCGTTTCGCTTATCCAAAACTCAGACTACTTCGGTCGCGGAAACTGCGTATTTGGCGAAGGCTCCGTTTCCGCCAGCTCACGCGGCAGTTTAAAACCCCGAATGCCCACCTGAATGGCATCGGTAAGATCCACCTCCACCGCCGTGGCATTGGTGAAATCGGCATTGGTCAGATTGGCGGCAGTAAAGTTGGTTCGCTCGATTCGACTGCCGGCAATATCCGCCTCGCTAAGGTTGCAATAGGCACAGTCCGTATCCTGCCAGCGAGTCACTTGCAGATCGCTATATTGCAGATTGGCCCCCACCAGCGTGGCGTCGGACAAGTCTGACTGCCGCAGCACCACATCTGAGAGGTCGGCTCCCTGGAGATCTGCACCCGTGAGATCGACGCCAAAAAGATAGGCCCCCTTGAGGTTTGCACCCGCCAGGATCGCATCGTTGAGGTCGGCTAGGGCGAGCTTGGTCGCGACCAAGTTGGCATCCACCAGTGTGGCGGCGGTGAGGTTGGTGGAGTCGAGATGGGCACGACGCAGGTCGGCCTCATTTAAGTTCGCGGCCATCAAACGGGTTTGACTCAGGCTGGCACTGCGTAGGTCGGCAAATTCTAAGTTGGCATGGGGGGCGATCGCCCCGGTCAAGATCGCCTCGCGGGCCGTCACCCGCATCAGGTTGGCATCAGCAAAATTCGCCCCATCGCCATCGGCCAGGGTGAGAATTGCCAGGGAGAGATCAGCATAGCGAAAATTGCTAGCCGTGAGCTGGGCGCGGGTCAGGATGGCTTCGGAGAGATTGGCAAACAAAAAGCGCCCTTGGCTAAAGTTGCCCCGACTGAGCTGGGACTGACTCAGGTTAGCACCGCTAAATTCAGCGCGGGGGGCGATCGCCTCACTTAAATTCACCTGGTTCATCTCGGCATAGTGGAACTGGGCCAGCGTCAAGTCGGCTCCACTCAGGTTCGCCCCGGAAAGCTGGGTGGGAATGCCGTCAATTCCCGGACGCCATGGTTTGGAGAGAATCTGCTCAGCAAAGCGTCGGCGGCGCTGCCGGGTTGGCTCAGACTGCACAGCAGTGTCGGGGCCAATGATAATCTCAGCACTGGGGTCAGGGAGCGTGGGGAAGGGGTTAAATGAGGGGTCGATGCCCGGGCGATCGGGCAACGTTTCGGGAAGATTGGGAATAACCGTTTCGGGAATAACAATCGTCGTCTCGGGGTTGGCTGCTTCGGTATCGATCGCCCATCCCAGCGCTTGAGCAAGTTCCACTAAGAGGTCAACATCGATAATGACCCCCCGAGTCCGCAGCTTTTGCAGTTCAGCGAACAGAATATCCGGCGAAATTGGGCTGGTTTCTGGGGTAATCTCACCTTTGATCAGATCTTTGGCAAGATCTTGCAACTCGGCAGGCGTCCACAGCTCATAGCGCCCATTCCGATCGTTGAGGGGAAAGGCATTGAAGTTGGCATAGCGCAGTTGCGCACCGCTGAGGTTGGTTCCGGTCAGGTCGGCACCTCGCAGATCAGCCGATTCCAGGTGTGCTTCGGCTAGATCCAGCCCGGAGAGATCGGCTTGCCGCAGGTCACAGCGATGGCATTGCCCGGTTTCCAGAAGTTGTGCCAGGTCTTGTTCGCTGTAGGCCCAGGTGGGTAGAGCGGTGAGGTTGAGCAGGGCGGTGGTCGCAATCGCTAACCCCAAAGCAGAATTGAAATTTGTAGGGTGCGTTAGCAGGGTGCTGAGTTTATGGGTCATCACGTTAGTCTATGTTCCTGCGTAACGCACCACAGGATTGTAATGACATTACGGCTAATTGATGTTCTGGTGTATTCAACTGTAAAAGTAGGGCGCAAGCTCCGAGGGATCGATATATTGGCTTGCCTGCCGCAAAATAGCACGGCAGGTTCCAGTCCCAAGTTCTTTATGATTGGGGATTGTGAGGGTTTCTTTCCCATTCGCTGCCACACGACAGAGCTTCACATGATCGCCCCGTTGGCTATAAATCTCAAAGCCAAACTTTTTGAAGATCTTGATGACATCTGTCCCAGAAAGGCGCTTGAGTTTAGGCATATTCTGGTTGAAGTTCCAGCGTTATGGTTAAGGACGGTTTAGCCACGAAACCCATTGCCTGCAAGTCTTCCTCTTCGAGATGTAAACTCACTGCTTCCGCCAAATTCTGAGACGCTTCATCAAGAGTGCGTCCCTGCGTAACCACTGCAATTTCTTCACATTCTGCGACATACCAGCCTTCCGCACTCGCTTGAATGACCGCATGAATGCAGGTTCGTAAATTGTTCATCGCTTGAAATTCCATCATCAAAATTCACCAACACTTTAAAAGTAGCAGTAGGGTGCGTTAGCAAGGTGCTGAGTTTGTTGATCACCACCTTGTCTTCGCTCCTACGTAACGCACCACAGGATTCAAGCGGCCGTCAGCGTTACGTAGGGTGGGCAAATATTGATGATCTTGTCTTCAGCTTTGGGACCTTCGATTTTGCCCGCCTTACCATTCTTGAAAACGCTATCGGTGTTGGGTTTTGCTCCGCGCAACCCAATCTAAATCCTAAGGATCATTGCTAGCGAGGCCCCAACACTACACCCTTTGACCCGATTCAGTTCAGCGCCACTAAATCCTTGCGGATCTCTTGACCTCGCTTATTCATCGGTGCGCTCAAGGCTTCTTCTAGGGGCGATCGCCCCAGCCGTGCCTCCAGAATTTTCATCGCCTCCCGACCAAAATCCTCAGGGTTTTGTTGCCAGGCCTGCAAACAAACCTCACCAAAGAAAGAACCGAGAGGTTCCGGGTTCCAGAGCAGCTTCCGCGCCGTCCAGGGCATAAAGCTCATGGGATCATAGCCGGGTTTGAGTACCTTTTTCTTGAGGGCGTAACCCTCGAGGTGGGTATGGGGTTGCAAACCGATAAAGAAAATCGCCGGTTCCACCTTGTCTGCGCCAAAGATCGCTTCCAGTTCGCGATGGTAGGCGATCGTCTGGCGGATCGTGTCAAAGGTTTCGTCGATGACATTAAAGGAGTAATTCACAGACACCACATCGTTAAAGCCAGCAGCCCTAAGATCCCGGCAATTTTGCAGCACCCGACGCAGGTTATAGCCCATACGCATCTTGCGCACCAGCTCCTGGGAGCCGCTGGTAATGCCAATTTCAAAATAGTTCATCCCCGTCTGCACCATCAGCTCACACATGCGAGGGGTGAGGTTATCGGCGCGGATGTAAGAGGCCCAGTGGATATTGCTCATCCCTGAGGCAAGAATCGATTCAAGCAGCTCTTCAACGCCCGCCATAAACTTCCGGGCTGGGATGAACTGGGCGTCGGTAAACCAGAAGTTGCGAATACCGCGATCATAGAGTTGGCGCATCTCCTGCACCACCTCAGTGGCCGGGTTAATGCGCACTTGCTTGCCTTCCACCACGGTGTAAACGCAGTAGCAGCAGTTATGGGGGCAGCCCCGCTTGGTTTGCACACCAATGTAGAAGTCGTTGGCTTGCAGATAATAGTCAAACTCGGGCCAAATCGACTGAATATAATCGTAGTTACAAGCGGTTTTCTCTAAGGGGGTGGGGGCTTCATGGATCAGCCTCTGGCGAGGCCCGGCCTCACCGACGACGTAGCAGCGCTCACTGGCGATCGCCTCGCCCCGAAGCAGCTTTTCGAGTAATGTTTCACCCTCGCCCACCGAGACAATCGTTCCCTGAGGCAAAAGGCGTTGTACCTGCTCGTAGAAGACACTGATCGCACCACCGCCCACAACCGTCCGCACCGGATTGCGATAACGCCGTGCTCGCTGCAAGCCCCGTTGAATCAAGCGGCGATTACGCCAGAGTTCGCCATAGTAGGCAGTGAGCAGCTTAAAGCCACCGAAGGCCCCGCGCAGCTTCACCAAGGGATTCTTGGCGTAGTAGAACTCGAAGGCATTTTGCAGCGGGTTGCCGCCCCGACCACCGACCGGGGCATAGATTTGAATATCCCGCCAGGAATAGACCAGCAACGTGGGCTGGAAGGCATCAATGGTGCGATCGAGCGCTGCAGCAAAGTCCAGCGGTGGCACCGTACCCAAATCTAAAATGCGCTGGGGCAAATCCGGGAACTGCTTATGAACATGATCAGCCAAGTACACTGCACCGATCGGAAAAATCGGATTGCAGGGCAGACGCACGTAGAGAACTTTTTCAGTGAGAACTTTTTCAGTCATGGGACGCCTGGGTCATGGCCCAACAGCAGTTGGCATGAAAAATTAATATCGATGGCACGTTCTCGATGGGGGCTATTCGCTTTTACAAAAATTCATACAGCTTAACTTTAGCGCTAGTACTCCCCCCACAGCAACCACTCAACCAGGGAACGATTAGGATTTGCTTGCCCGCTTCGGCTGGTGCAGCTGAAGCCCCTGTCTGCGTCAATCCATAATAATTGACCGACAATAACCTTCCATTGTGCTATGCTGAATCAGCAAATTTCCAAAAATCTTAAGAATCTCTTTAGATTTCCCAGAGCAGAACTGAGGCATCTGGGGATCGGTAGTCGTATTTACAACACGTTGGAAGCATCAGGTGTTAACGTAAGGACTGTTAATAAATGTTGATTTCTCCTAACGAGGGCCTTAGCTGTTATGGCTCAAATTTTTGATCCCGTCCCCGATACCGTACAAGATTCTGTGGTTTGCTGCTACGTGAATGCGACAAGCCAAATTCAGATTGCTCGAATTACCAATATCCCCAATTGGTATTTTGAGCGGGTTGTCTTTCCTGGGCAACGTCTGGTTTTTGAAGCGGCGACCACCGCATTACTCGAGATTCATACTGGAATGATGGCAAGTGCTATCCTCTCTGATACGATTCCCTGTCACCGCTTAGCGGTCAATCAACCGTCGGAACCGGAAGCAGAGGGCCAGCTATCGAGCTCGTCTAGTGCAACATCATCCAGTGCAGCAGCGATTGCCTCTGTAGCAAAGCCATCGACACCAGAGCCGCTAGCCGTTGGCTAGCCGTGAACAATATCCCTGGCACTACAGCGTCTATGGTCGTACTAAAAGCGGGCCTGGCCGAAAATAGGTGCATACAATAGCGAAATTTAAGATCTTCTTTTAAAACTCGATTGAATCGTACAGTAAGCTGCCCCATTGTGGGCAGCTTTATTATTGATTTATCGTCGATTTTGCTCAGTCATTGCTCTCGGGAGGGTCAGGCATGGATTTACCATCATTTTTATGGCTATGGCGCATTGCGGCTTGGTCAATGGGTTTGACGTTTTCGGCCTATGGTCTGTTGGCGCTCAGCGGCTGGCTGGTGCGATCGCGCCGTCTCCAAGCTGCTCCCCGTCCCGCTTGGCTACGTCCTTTGCATTTGCTCTTGGGTCTAAGCATTTTGGTGCTTGTATTGCTGCTACTGAGCATTGGTATTATCGGCACGCTAGGAGAATACGGCAGCTTGGGTCATTCCTGGCATCTGGCGGCGGGCTTATTTGTAACCAGTTTGGTCTTGGCCTCGGCGATCAGCGGTTGGCGCGGAACAAGGACGGTGGCGGGTCGCAATCGTCATCTCCAAATTAATGGTCTGCTGCTGCTGGCACTGTTGGGGGTGTTGGGCACGGGCTGGACGGTGGTGCAAAAATATTTGCCTTGATTTTTCCATGACCCATTCACTGCCGCTCCCCACCACTCTGGATGACATTGCCCTGCCCCCGGAACTGCCCCCGTTGGTCATCACTGCCTTTGCCCGCCCCGACTTACTCAGTCCAGTTTTGACCAGCATTCAACACCAGTCCCTGCTGCCCCCAAAAATTATTGCCTTTGTGGATGGCCCCAGAACCCATAAAGATCAACCCTTGATTCAAGCCTGTATCCAGCAATTTGAGGAATTCGCAGCGGTTGTTCCTGTTGAGATTATCGCTCGCCCGCAAAATTTGGGGTGCGATCGCAACGTTCTTCAGGCGTTTACCGAGGTCTTTCAACGTTATGAAGCACTGGTTTACCTAGAAGATGATGATCGACCCAATCCCTATTTTTACGATCGCCTTTGCCGTCTACTCATAGCCTATCAGCCGTTTACGCAAGTTTGCTCGGTGAGTAGTTATGCCACCCTCCCGGAAGAACTGACCGAACCGATTACCACAGACTTTTTTGTCTCCCGGCGCTGCTTTTCTTGGGGGTTTGGCACCTGGCGCGATCGCTGGCAGCAGCTCGATTTGCCCCATCACCCCCCTCAGTACAATCCCTTTGGCTACTTTTATCAGATCCCCGCAACGGCCCAGACTAAGCGCACTCTGATCAATCAGTTTTGGCTAGAGAAAAACCGTAAAACCGATTGGGTGATCACCTTTACGATCGCCGCGTTCTATCATCAGAAAATCCATATTATTCCCCAAACTTCATTTATCTGTAATATCGGCTTTGGTCACGCTCAATCTGAAACCTATAGCGGTGCCGAACAGGCTTGGGTGAATGCGAGATATCAAGAAGACCATTGCCCCGATCGCCTGCCGCCGAGTTTGGACTTGTTGCCTCCCTTGCAAGTGAGCCTGAGTACGGTGGCGTTAGTGCAATATCTGAGTGAGCAGGAAGGGTTTTGGTTGAATGGGGCAGGGTTGTTTTATCTGCTTAAGCGAGCTGATAGTTGGTGGGGGCGAATTGGTTTACTTCGGTTATTTGTGGTTCGTTTGCCGATCTTGATTCGGCGCTGGCGGAGTGGTTTACCGACTTAGACAGTGTAAGGATCACAAAGCCTCAATTTTAATAACACCCTCCTCAATGGTATCAACCTGCAACCGATAGCCATAGAGCATTGCCATCCCAAGTAGTGGCTCTGTCTCTGATGCCGCGATATCAATCTTACGGTATTGTCCATCCCAAATTACTGTTGCGGTGTAAAAATCGAACAGGGTTTCGCTGCCATCACCTAGGGTTACTAGATTAGACGTTTGCCAAGGCAAACCAAGGCGAATGATCATTTTAGAGGGTAATGACAAGAAGCCATTAAATCCAGTATCAATCACAGCCTCAATGAATTCTCGTTGCCCCATTGAGTTACTAACCACAATGGAAAGCGTGGCTTCGCAACGCCAATTCACAACTCCATACATCATGAACTTTGTTTCAGACTCCGTGACCCGAAATGGTAAACAGCACGATGACCGATCCGAATTGTCCAAGGCTGAGCATCGGGATAACTCTCAAATAGTCGATCGGTTGCATTCATGACTGTTTCAGCAACCTCAAACGCTCCAGTTTCGATGTCGATCGCCACAATTTTACCCTCATTTCCAGCGTCAACCTGCTGCTGAATGCCAGATTCATAGAGTTCTTGACCTCGTTGAGCTAATTCTTCTTTGGGGTAACGTCGTTGGCGGATTGCCGTAAGATTGCCCCCAGTACCAATAACAGCTTCCTGTAATACTTCAGTAGACATAGTCTCTGATAGCTCAGGCTCAATAAAATCATGGTCTTCAAGCTGAGTTAATAAGTTCTTTAATGGCTGCTCTTGCTTAGTTCCCTGCACTAGAAGTAAAGCGTTGTTTACTAAAATCAGTAGTGCCCACCGATTCGAATCTAGTTTTCCCCAAGATTCAACTGCCATCAAAATATTATGCAGATCAGTTCTAAAAGCAGACGAACGACTTATTGTGCTTACAGGCCCTGCCGGCAAATGTCGGAGCAAAAAGTCACGATTCTCTTGCTCTTTAAGAACCGTTATTGCCCGAAGTACTTTGAATAGATTGTTTCTAAAATCAGGAGAAAGGTTAAGCATAATAAACGAAAAACTTAATTTTTAATTTCAGATGCTTCTCGAATAATGTATTCTTTCTTATGCCAACGAAGTTGAGCTAAACGACCTCTTTCCACTCGATTAACTGTAGATTTTATGGTATCGCTGCCCAGACAAAGTTGTCTATCGAGGTATTATGCAGAAAGCTTTCGATCAGTACACCTGATTGCTTCTTATCAAAGCCTGTTTCCATAATAGCTTGCGTCACGAGCCATCAAAGCCATCTCTCAGCTTCACTTGAAATCAAACAAAATCAAAAGGCTCCCAATTTTCGGGAGCCTTCTCAAGTCAATTCATTCAAGCTATCTACTTCGTTGCCGCTGAATCCGCATCCTCAACGGTGGTCTCGCTACTCGGCAACTCTAAACAATAACCCGCCCCATAAACCGTCTTGATATAGCGGGGATGACGGGGTTCCGGTTCGAGCTTCGTACGCAGATGGCGGATATGCACCCGAATCGTCTCAATATCATCATCCGGGTCGTAGCCCCAAACTTCCTTGAGGATTTCGCTGGGTGAGACGGTTTGACCATGGCGCTGGAGCAGGCAATGCAGCAGCTCAAACTCCAAATGGGTCAGCTTGACCGTCTTATCAAACCAGATCGCTTCAAACCGCTCCGGAATGAGTGTCAACGGGCCATAGTTCAGAATCTCGCTGTGTTTTGCGGCCTGGGGGATGCGATCGGTACGACGCAAGAGTGCCCGCACCCGCGCCAGCATTTCTTCGAGTTCAAACGGCTTAGTAAGATAATCATCCGCCCCCGCATTGAATCCCCCGACCTTGTCTTGGGTCTGATCCAAAGCCGTCAACATTAAAACAGGGATATCTGCCGTGCGACCATCCCGGCGCAGGCGTTGGCAGACCGTGAAGCCATCGACTTTGGGCAACATCAGGTCGAGTAAGACCAGATCGGGTTGGAGTTGGACAGCTAGCGCTTGCCCCTTGACGCCATCACTCGCCAAGTTCACATCATAGCCAGCCATCTCTAGGTTGATCGAAACCAACTCCGAAATCGCCGGATCATCATCAATAACCAATATTCGGGGCATAACGTTTGTTGCAGTAGGCGCGACAGCTTAGATTGCGATTCGCTAAGAATGTTAGCGTTGTGTACCTGCAATTATAGGTGGATTTACGAAAGTCGCTTGCTCCGAAACCGGGATTTGAGCGGCGATCGCCCCGATCTTTAGGTTGGCTTAAGAATTACCGCAGCTTAAGAATGGGGCTAAGGGAGGAGAGCGCAAGGTTTATTGAGATGGCTGTGGGGGGGCGATCGTCTTGGGGCGGCTTGTGATTGGGCCAAGCTTTCCTGACAATTCGACAGATCAAAAAATCCTCGCTTGGGAGGGGCGGTCTCGTGTAGCGATGACCGGGCTTCGACAAGCTCAGCCCTCATTTAAACTTGGTGATAGTCTCGATACCAATCGACAAACCGCTGCAAGCCCACAGCAATCGGTGTATCCGGACGAAAGCCCACATCGGCGATCAGGTCATCCACATCGGCATAGGTCATCGGCACATCACCGGGCTGCATGGGCAGCATCTTTTTCTCGGCGGTTTGCCCCAGACATTGCTCTAGGGTTTTGATCATAGCCATCAGTTCTACAGGCTGATTATTGCCAATGTTGTAGAGCTTATAGGGCGCTTGGCTGGGGCCTTGGGGGGCGGGTAGACGCGCCAGAACCCTCACTACTCCTTCAATCACGTCATCAATGTAGGTGAAGTCCCGCTTCATCTGACCGTGGTTATAGACCTCGATCGCCTGCCCCGAGAGGATAAGTTGAGTAAATTTCCAATAGGCCATGTCTGGGCGGCCCCAAGGGCCATAAACCGTAAAGAAGCGCAGACCCGTGATCGGAATCTGGTACAGGTGGCTATAGCAATGGGCCATCAATTCATTGGATTTCTTGGTGGCAGCGTACAGGCTAACCGGATGATCCACGGGGTCGCTGACGGCGAAAGGGATCTTACGATTGATGCCATAGACAGAGCTGGAAGAGGCATAGACCAGATGCTCGACATTGTGGTGGCGACAACCTTCGAGCAGATTCAGAAAGCCGACCAAATTGCTCTCCACGTAGGCATGGGGGTTTTGCAAAGAGTAACGCACTCCCGCTTGGGCAGCGAGGTTAACCACCTGGGTCGGTTGATACTGGGTAAAGAGGGCGTCTAAGGCGGGGCGATCGCCGAGATCAATCTCCGCAAAACTAAAATTCGACTGCCCTTGCAGCAGGGCGAGGCGATCGCGCTTGAGCTGCACTGCATAATAGTTATTGAGGTTATCCAGGCCGACCACGCTCAGGGTTCGGTCTTGCAGCAACCGCTGGCACAGGTGAAAGCCAATAAAACCAGCCGCTCCCGTCACCAAAATTGTTGTCATGGGCCATTGTGGAATGCTCTCCCCATTAGAGCACAGCGTTATCGCAATATCATTAAGGGTGTACTCCAAAAATCAATATCCGTAATGTGGGTCTCTCGCCCACATTACGGATATTGAAAGGATACAACAAACCTAGAGCAGGCAGCGGGTTCGACTCCGCTCACTGATCATCTGTCTGCCAACCCATCAATCATTTTTGGGAATCCTTTTTTTTGCCTGACGTACCTACAACACCGCTACACCCGACTGACTGCTAACCTGCGGCCGCGTGCCAAAGTAAACCTTGCCCTGTTGGGAATCCAAGGTCAGAATGGCCCCTTCGCCAATCAACTCGGTGGCATTTTTTAAGCCCACCACCACCGGAATGCCCAGACGCAGGCCAATCACCGCCGCATGGCTGGTGAGACTCGATTCTTCGGTAATGATGCCGGAGGCTTTGCGAATCACGTCCACATAATCTGCATTGGTAGAGGGGGCAACCAAAATATCCCCGGAGCTGAAGTTGGCTACTTCCTTAGGGTGACTGACCACACGAGCGCGTCCGGTCACGGTATGTTCACCGATGCCAATACCCTCGCCCAGTACTGCTGTGACCACTTCCACCTTGATCAAGTCCGTGGAGCCCGCCACGCCTTGCAAGGTTCCAGCGGTCAGAATCACAATATCGCCATCGTGGAGCAGGTGTTTGTCTTGGGACACATTGATCGCCGCTTGGAACGTTTGGCTGGTAGAAGGCAGATCGAGAACGAGTAGGGGCTTCACCCCCCAGACCAACTGTAACTGGCGAGCCACATCCACATGGGGCGTAATGGCCAGAATGGGGGTCCGGGGTCGGAATTTGGAGACGTTGCGGGCGGTCGCCCCGGTTTTGGTCAGCGTCATAATCGCCGCTGCATCAAGTTGCTTGGCAATATGGCTGACTGCACCAGAGATGGCATTGGGGATTGAATGCACCGCACGCTGATAGGTGCGATGGGTATTGGCCTCATGTTCGACACATTGGGCAATCCGGGCCATCGTTGCCACCGCTTCCACCGGATAGTCACCAACAGCGGTCTCGTTGGAGAGCATAATCGCATCGGTTCCATCCAAGATTGCATTGGCCACATCCGAGACCTCGGCGCGAGTGGGGCGGGGGCTATTGACCATGCTATCGAGCATCTGGGTAGCGGTAATCACAGGAATGCCGATTTGGTTGGCTGTGCTAATTAGGCGCTTTTGCAGTAGGGGCACTTGCTCAGCGGGCAATTCCACCCCCAAATCACCCCGTGCGACCATCACGCCATCACAGAGGGCCAGGATCGCCTCCATATCTTCGATCGCCTCATGCTTTTCGATCTTGGCCACCACGGGCACAGATTTTCCCGTACTGGCGATCAGCTCCTTGATCTCCAAAATGTCCTGGGGGCGCTGGACAAAACTGAGGGCAACCCAATCCACCCCCTGGTCGAGGCCAAACATCAGATCCTTGCGATCTTTGTCGGTCAGAGCACTGACCGAGAGAGAGACATTGGGAAAGTTAACCCCCTTGTTATTGGAGAGTTTGCCGCCCACAACCACCTGGCAATGGAGTTGTTGATTCGCGGTATCCACCTGCTTGACGACCATCTCCACCTTGCCATCATCGAGAAGAATCGTCGCGCCGTTGGGCACTTCCGCCGTGAGCTTGGCATAGCTGACATAGGATATCTCGGTATTGCAAGCCACCGGCAAGCTGGTGAGGATAAAGGGATCGCCCTTATGCACCTGAATCGGCCCGCCTTCAAATTTACCCAAGCGAATTTTAGGTCCTTGTAAGTCCTGGAGAATGCCCACGGGTTGATCCAGCTCAAAGGCCGTCTGACGAATCAAGCGAATCGCCCGCTGGTGGTCATCATGGGTACCATGGGAAAAGTTCAGCCGCAGCGTATTTGCCCCAGCCTCAACCAATTGGCGCAATGTTGCCGGATTCAGGGTTGCGGGGCCAACGGTTGCGACAATTTTAGTGCGTCGTGTCGGGGGAGTCGAGCGCCCGATCCCAACATGAGAAAGATTGAGAGGCTTTTCCATAGATCAAAGAAGCGGTAGGGAAGCTGGGCCATCTCGACTCACTGACATCAAGTCAAGTTGCTCTAGGCTATATATAGTTCGCTATCCTCTCACGGATCGGGAAGTTTTTTGCACTCCCTGCCCTGGGAAGAGGATTGTCGCAAATCTCTAGTCTTAATGCCATTAGAGAGACCGTTCGCTCGGGGCGCAAGCCCCGTTCTCAGACCACGATCCTTGATAATTTCTGCCGTTGTAGGGCGTTTTTGTTTACATTAATGACAGAGTCCGAGGCTAACCCAAAATTCGTTTTGACCGTGCCTCTGGGTTTTGCCCCTCAACCCTTACCCCCCCACATGATCATTTCTCCCCGACAACTGGGTCTCTATACAATGCTTCTCGTCGTCGGCGGAACCATTGGCTATGTGGGACACCGCCAGCAACCGTCGCGATCGCCGCAACAACCCACAGCGCAAGCGCCGGTCTCTGCTGTGCCTACCGCTGCGCTGCCGGTTGTACCCACGGCGCAGCAACCGAGTTTTGAGGGGCCAGAAACGGAGTTAAATTTCATTGCCGCAGCGGTACAGCGCGTCGGCCCGGCGGTGGTACGCATTGATGCGATCGAGCAGGTGTCACAGAATTTACCCCAGGCAATGCCCAATCATCCTCTTTTTCGCCGCTTTTTTGGCTCTCCTGAGGGGGGAGCAGCCACCCCGTCCCGACCTCGTCTTCCCCGTGGCACGGGCTCCGGATTTATCTTGAGTGCCAATGGTCGTCTGATTACCAATGCCCATGTGGTTGAAGGCACGGATACGGTTAAGGTGACGCTCAAGGATGGCCGAGAATTGGATGGTCAGGTGATTGGTCGAGACTCCGTCACCGATGTGGCGGTGATTCAGGTCGAAGCCGAGAATTTACCCACCGTCGCGCTGGGCCAATCGGAAAATCTGAATCCGGGGGAATGGGCGATCGCGATCGGCAACCCCCTGGGCCTCGACAACACCGTGACAGTGGGCATCATCAGCGCCCTCGATCGCTCCAGCTCCGATGTGGGCGTCCCTGACAAGCGCGTCAAGTTTATCCAGACCGATGCGGCGATTAACCCCGGCAACTCTGGTGGGCCGCTGCTCAATGCTCGGGGTGAAGTGATTGGCATCAATACTGCTATCCGCGCCGATGCCCAGGGCCTCGGCTTTGCCATCCCGATCGAAACGGCCCGGCGCATTGCCCAGCAGCTCTTTGAGAGCGGTCAGGCCCAGCACCCCTATCTGGGCATTCAAATGTCTAATCTGACCCCCGATCGCCGTGCCGAACTCAACCAGTCAGACAATCGCCCCTTCGAAATCACCCAAGATTATGGCGTGATTGTCTTGGGTGTGGTGGAAGAGTCCCCAGCGGCAGCAGCCAATTTCCAACCCGGTGACATCATCCTCAAGGTGGGCGGTGCAACCGTAGAAACGGCAACGGATGTCCAGCAAGAAGTCGAAAAAAGCACGATCGGCGAGGAATTAACCGTGGAAGTGAATCGGGATGGCCAGACGGTGGTGCTCAAGGTTGTGCCGAAGGCGTTTCCGACAGAATAAATGCATCCCCAATACCTGCGCCTTGTGTAACCCGAAAACAAAATATGCTGTAGGGGAGGGCGTGAAACCCTCTCGAACGCTCGTTTTTTGGGATGTGTGTCGTGCGGATGGTGTCTTAAGATTTTGCAAACTGTTGAGCTGAGGGTGAGAAAACTTAAGCATGAGTCGCCTGAAAACATTGCCCCCGAAAGAGGTTTGGGTTCCAACGTCTTGGGAAGATTATCTGCAAACTATCACTGACCCTGCGCTTGTAAAAGCCAAGGGTTACTATAACAACGGACAGATGAGGGTTGAAATGTCGCCTGTTGGTCATGATCATGCAGCAGACAATTCAATGGTCGATTTTGCGGTGCGATTGTTTTGCACGTTACGAGGTGTTGCTTTTCGGGGGCTTGTCAATTGCAGCTATCGCCGGGCCAGAGTGCAGGAGAGTCAACCGGATCTGTCCTATTACTTGCACGAGCAAGCCCAGGTGATTCCCTGGGGAACAAAAGTTGTGGATTTGAATCGCTATCCCGCACCGGATTTGGCAATTGAGATTTCAGTCTCTTCACTGCGCGATGATCAGGGGACAAAACGCAGCTTGTATGAAGCGTTGGGGATTTCGGAATATTGGGTGGGGGATGTGCAGGCGGCTCGGGTTTTGGCGTATCAGCTCGCTCCACAGGGCAGCCAGAGAATTGAGCAATCGCAGGTGTTGACGGGGTTGAGTATGGCAGTGCTAGCGGAGGCGATGCAGCGCAGTCGGCGGCAAGATCAAGCCCAGGTGGGGGCTTGGCTGTTGGGGGAATTTCAGGGGTGAAGCCACAAAATTGTGGATAATGAATTGGGCAAGTGCGGAGCAAAACAGCCCATCCTACTTCTTTTAAACTTGCACATCAAAAATTAAACTGCTATACTTGCAATATGGCAACGGGATACGCCACAAACCCGATACCTGCGAGAGGACAAACTCAAAAACAACCTCTCACACCTTCAATAGAAGGAAGTTTTTTAATGAAGTATAAAACTGCCCAGGATGTTAGGATGTTGATCCTAGCATTTATGATCCTACTGGTGGCGCAGATTGCTCAGTCCATTGAAAACCCTGACCGTCTAATGTTCAAAATGCAGTCTTTTCCGCTACATGTGGAACTCATGATCGAACGTGGAAATTAATGCTGATTTAGGCATCATGGAGCAATCGCACATAAATAAAGTGCGATTGCTCCATCAAAATTAGTGACTTACTATACATTGAATTAGTGTATTCTCGTAATAAGGGAATACAGTGCAACGATGCTTTACTGTATTGAGTTTTCTGCCTCAAACCAACTATATTCAATCAGCCTTTTAATCTACACCACGACAGTATGAAATATCACCAGATTAATATGGATCACAATAATGAGGTTTCGTAATAATGTCAGACCTACTTGAAAGAATTACCATCAACCCCAAACAATGTGGCGGGCGTCCTTGCATCCGTGGTATGAGAATTCGAGTTTCTGATGTGCTGGATCTGTTTGTGGCCGGCTTAAGCACGGATGAAATTTTAGAAGACTTACCTGATTTAGAGAGAGAAGATATTCAAGCAGCCTTAGCCTATGCAGCTCGCAAACTCAAGCATCCTATCTTAGTCGCATGACAACCATTTGGATTGATGCGCATTTATCACCGACTATTGCAACTTGGATGACGGACAATTTTGCGGTGAGTGCGATCGCCCTACGGGATCTGGGTCTACGTGATGCTGAAGATCCTGAGATTTTTGCTGCTGCAAAATCTCAGGATGTAATTTTCATGACGAAAGATAGCGATTTTATTGATCTCGTCGATCGACTTGGAGCACCACCAAAAATCATTTGGCTAACCTGCGGTAATACATCCAATGCTCGACTCAGAGAAATTCTAAGTTCAGTTTTGCCGACTGCCCTCGAAATACTATCTTCGGGTGAAAAGTTGGTGGAAATTAGCGGAGAGTAGCATTTTCACCACATTCTCCCCTACGTGTTGAAATATTCAACGAAATTCTTTGCGGCAAACAGTACGGCGATTGCTCCCTCACCCTAATCCGCTCCGCCAAAACAGTTATTTCCGTCAACTCCCAAACCAAGACCCAATCTTGGCAAAAATGCGAGCAATCAACCCTTGGGATGGCGGTGACTTTGCTGGCGCTTCAGCCGCTATTTCAATCGCTTCACCCTCCGGAAAACCTGGGATCATCAGCGCCAGAAACTCGCCAAACTCCAGTTGGCCATTCTCATTGGTATCCACCGCCTCTAACATAGCGGCCACATCACTCTCTGCTGATGTTTCACCCAAATCGCGCAAAACCTTGCCGAGTTCTGTTGGGTCGATCGTCCCGCTCTGGTCTTGGTCATACTTGATAAATGCGGCTTTGAACTCTTTGAGGCTGAGACCGCGATCGCTGTAGATCTCTGGCGCAAGTAAATTCAGGAACTCGCCGAACTCCAGTTGGCCATTCTCGTTCTTGTCCACCGAGGCGATCATTTCTGTGACCGCCGCTTCCGAGGGCAGCTCCCCCAAGTCGCGCAGGACTTGCCCCAGCTCAGTGGGGTCGATCGCCCCGCTCTCGTCCTTGTCATATTGGGTAAAGGCGGCCTTGAAGTCTTGGAGTTGAGGGGAAGTGTAAACCATGGGTTTTAGCGCAACAAGAAAGGGATTGGGGATAAAAATACGGATTAGCAATCAACTTGCTCTGCATAGTAAAGCGTCAGACCGAAGTTCGACCAGGCATTGGCAGGGGGTTGCAGCAAAAGCGCATCAATTCTTTATATCTCTTGATGATCGACTGGGTTTGGGACTGGACTTTTTGACGGGAACTTTTTGCTAGGGTATAGACGCAATGCTTTGCATTACTCTTTCGGTTTGAAATCATGTCCAAACGTCGTAATCTCCTGATGGCCGGTGCGGCCTTCGTTGGCAGTGTCGTCGGGGCCACTCAGCTCTCCCGTTGGCGTCAGCATCCTCAAGATGCGCCAAGCCTAAGCCATTCATCCCCAGCGCAGGCCCAAGCAGTGCTCGCGCTCCCCGATGCGGCAACGATGCCGGAGCGTATTCTGGGGAAAACAGACGTTACCGTGCCGATTTTTGGACTCGGTGGTGCGGGTCAGACACCGCTGGGCAAGCGCAACCGCACCCCTGAGGCGATTACGCTGATTGAAACAGCCCTTGAAGCGGGCATTCGCTACTTTGACACCGCCGCCAGTTATGGCAATAGTGAGGAACAGCTCGGGCGGGTGCTGCCGCCCTACCGTGAGCAGCTCTTCCTCGCCAGTAAGACGTCCCGCCTGGATCGGGACGGGGCTTGGCGGGAGCTGGAGCGATCGCTCCGCCGCCTTAACACGGATTACCTTGACCTCTGGCAGTTGCACCATGTTTCGTTTGTCGAGGAGGTTGAGCAGTTTATGGGGCGGGGTGGGGCCAGTAAAGCCTTTGAGGAAGCGAAAGACCAGGGCATTGTGCGTCATGTCGGCATTACGGGCCACCATGAACCGGACGCGATCGTAGCGGGTTTGCGCCGCTACCCCTTTGACACAACGTTGATCCCGGTCAATGCCGCTGACCCCCACCAGCCCCGCCCCTTTATTCCGGCGGTGCTACCCGTGGCGCAAGAGCTGAATGTGGGGGTGATTGCGATGAAAGTGCCGGCCTATGGCCGCCTACTCAAGCCGGGACGTTTGACGGGCATGCCCCAGGCGCTGGGTTACAGTCTCTCGCAACCGGGGGTGCATTGCGCGATCGTGGCAGCGGCTAATCCAGCGCAATTACAAGAAAATATCCAGACGGCACAGGCGTTTAAGCCGTTGAATGAAGCGGAGTTGGCGGCGATCGCCGCTTTGGTTAAAGACAACTGGCAAGAGAGTAGTTTCTACCGAGCTTGGACATAAGGTGGGCTACAAACCGGATTCATTCAATTCATGCAGCCAGTACTTTCTCAGATATTCTTAAAACCGATCAGAGTGTTCCGAGTTGAGTTACACAACTGTGCATAACGAAACGCCAAACCTCACGCCTGTGTAAGGACAGATTAGCAATATTTGAATACATTAAATTTATGTAAGTAAGCCACAAATATCCACAACCTCAAAATTTATCAGAGGAAGGTGGAACGTACTGCTCCATGCTTTATAGTCGATGGAGAAAAGTCGTATTTTTGTGGGAGTCAATCTCAGATTTCCATAAATATAGCGGTATTCAGATCAGCAAAGCGCAGTAAATTCTGTCACCGAAAGTATTCCATCTTTAACGATGTACTTAAGTCTAAGTGAATACCACTATAGTATGGCAACATCCACTCAAAACTCCTTGCTTATTTTGTCTAGAAACACCAAAAAGCTTGAGAACAATGAATGACGACAACCAACTTCCGAGCAGAGTTTTCAATTATCTTCTACTGAGAACCATTATTGGGGGAATTGCATTATCCTTACCCTTCGTCGTTTGGTATTTAGCGAATCAGGCATATCCTAGCATAGAAATTCCAACCTCTATTAGTGTCACTTATCACTTGGGTGCTCGCGATGTTTTTGTGGGTTCTTTATGTGTTGTCAGTGCTTTTTTATTTGCTTACAACGGGTACTACAACAAAGAACATCCACGGAGTCAGTATCACCAATCCCTATTGAGTAAAGTGGCAGGCTTATGCGCAGCAGTGTTAGCGCTGTCTCCCATGAGCTGCAACAATGCGTGGATTCTTGAAATTACTGAGCAAGCAATCAACACCTGTTTACAAAAGCCTTTACTGGGGTTTATTCCCCTTGGTTTTTTGCATACAATAGCAGCAATTATCCTCTTTATTATTCTGGCAATTTTCTGCTTGTATTACTTTCAATTCGGTGCTGAAGAGCAGGAGGGTAAAAAGAAAGCAACTCGTAAGATAATTTACAAATTCTGTGGGTGGATAATGGTGACTGCTATGCTAGTCGGTGCCTATGATCTGGTGAGTGATTTCTTCGGTCTATACGAGAAAGGTCACGTCTCTAAAATCATGTTTGGTGTTGAGCTCGTTTGTTTAGTGGCATTCGGATTTGCCTGGATCGTGGCAGGTAAACAGCTTCCATTTCTAGCCACTTCACGAGAGCGTCAGGGATTTGATTAAGTCAGCAGTAAGGTGGGTAAATATTGAGGGTTTTTCACCTTAATTTCAAGTTCACCAACTTTTCTCACCTTACAATTGGATTCAAAAGTGCCACCCACTTGTTTTACCTCTGTTTTTTTTAAGTGTTAGGTGAGCCATGAATAAACAGCAATCGTTATCAAATAGAAATAGGTGGACTTATGGATGTGCGCAGCTTGGAGAAGGAAATGGATGAGATTCATAGCTATGTAAGGCATAATATTTCACTCTTTTTGACCTGGTATACGTTCTTCATTACGGCCAATCTTCTTGGATTACGATGGTTTGTTACCCAGGCCAATGAGAATCAGTCAACTGACTTCATCTACTACATATCGAGTACTATTGGGTTTCTATTTGTAAATATTCTTGGTTTTTTTGTATCTAACGCTATGCGATCACATCTTAAAAGCTCAGATATGCGCATACGTGAAATAATATTAATGTACTCTGAGTCTATTGAGGTGTCTCGATCAGCAGTTCCGCGCAGGTTTTACATCAAAAGTATCAGAGCCATACAACTTTCCTTGATCGCGTTGAGTATTGTATGGATTCTGCTGCCAGTAATTCAACTATAGGGCTATTTTTTCAGGGTATTGATGTTCTGCGCATCAATGACATATCCCATGATGGGTGTGCCGCGCAAATCTGGATCGATTTCTAAGGATGGATATTGACCGTCTTGGACTAAGGTCTCCAGGATTTTTATTTGGAGGGGATTCAGGGTGAGCTGCATGGTTGAATAGGGAGGAAACGGACAAACGCAAGAAACGACTCACTGAATGATTTAGGATGCCGATCGCCGCCCACTCACCCATTCAATCATCGCCGCCGTCAGCCCCTCCAACGTATATTCCTGCGCCTCTAGATCCACCCGACCAAAACAAGCCAGACAGGTTGCCGAGGTTTGGGGGCCGATCGAGGCCAGACAAATGCCGGGGAGCTGGGGGTCGAGTTCCGGGACTTGGGTCAGGAGAGCTTGAACATTTTTGACGGTTTTAGAGCTGGCGAAGGTGAGGATACTGACGCGACCCTCGCGCAGGGCAACGGCTGCGGCAGGGGCGATCGCCGCCGGACAACCCGACTGATAGGCCGCCACTTCCGTCAACGCCGCCCCCTGAGCCGTCAATTCCTGTTTCAACACATCCCGCCCCCCACTTTCCACACGGGGAAAGAGAACACGCTTGCCCGCGAGCGCCTCCGGAAACGCCGCCACCAGCGAATCGGCCACATAATTGGGCGGAATAAAATCGGGCGTGAGGTGGTAGTTGCCCAGCACTTGAGCCGTCTTTTTGCCCACCACCGCAATCTTCAGAGACCCCAGCGCCCGAGCGTCTTTCCCTACTTGTTCCAACCGCTCAAAAAAGGCATTCACGCCATTGGCTGAAGTGAGGATCAACCAATCGAATTGTGCCAGGTGAGCGATCGCCCCATCCAACGCCGCCCAACTCGAAGGGGGCGTGATCTCCAAAGCCGGCAGATCAATCACCGTTGCCCCTTGCTTCGTGAGCAACTGGGTAAAGGCACTGGCTTGCGTCGCCGCCCGTGTCACCAAAACCGTTTGCCCCGCCAAGGGCCCGCCAAGACGCTCTCGCAACGTTACCACCTCCCCAATCACAACAATGCAGGGCGACAGGCGCAGCCCTGCGGTTGGGTCTAGGATATCAGCCAGCGTTCCCACCCAGGTCTGGGCTTGGGGGGTTCCTGCATTGTGGAGGATGGCGATCGGTGTTTGGGGCGCTTTCCCCTCAGCTTGCAGCTTTTGCACAATCTCCGGTAAGTTACGACCGGCCATGAGGAAGACCAGGGTTTCGAGAGGGGCGATCGCCTGCCAATTCAGCGCCGCTAGATCATGCCCAGTCAACACCGCAAAGCCAGGGCTCAAGACCTTATCGGTGAGGGGAATCCCCGCCAAAGCAGGCGCAGCCAGCGCTGAAGACACCCCTGGAACGATCGCCCAGGTGCAGGCAACCGTTCGCAAGGCCTCAATCTCTTCCCGAATCCGGCCAAAAATCATTCCATCGCCGCTTTTGAGCCGCACCACCGTCTGACCCTGCTGAACATGGTGAATCAGGCTTTGGTTAATCTCAGTTTGGGGTGTACTGGCTTGGCCGCCGCGCTTACCCACAGAGATGCACAAACAGTCAGGGGCAGTATGCGTTAGCAGTGCGGCATCGACCAGGGCATCATAAATGACGACCTCGGCTTTTTGTAGACAAGCCAAACCCTGCAGCGTCAGAGTCTGTGCCCCAACACCTGCACTCACAAAGTAGACTTTTCCCAGTTCCTTCATCGAATCGTTCCCCCAAAATTTTTCCCAAAGATCAGCAAAGCAAGCGATACAGTCGTGAGCAGATATATCGTTCTTTTACCTTGATCCTGCGTCCTCTCCCTTTATCCCATGCCCTTTACCCTCTCCCATGCCGGCTTCCTAATGCCCTTGCAGCGTCGGCTACCGCCGCAGATCATGCTTGCTGCGGGTATTGGCAGCATCATGCCCGATTTTGGTTACTGCATCCGTCGCTTTGACCTGGCCTGGACGGCCCATTCAGCCTGGGGAGGATTGTTGGTAAGTCTGCCGCTCGGGCTAGTGGTCTATGGGGTTTATTTCACCCTGTGGCAAGATATCGCAGCGCTATTGCCGCAGCCCCATCGGCTGTTTTGGCGGTCGCTACCGCGCCAGGTGGGGAATCCGGTGGGGATAGCGATCGCCCTCCTCCTGGGTGCCTATTCTCACAATATTGTTGATAGCTGTACCCATGCCAGCGGCTGGATGGTGATGCATTTCCCCTGGCTGCAACAGCCGATCGGCTGGCTCGCGGGTGAGGCCGTTGCTCCCTATCGGTTTTTGCAAAATGGCGGTTCCCTGGTTGGCATGATCATGCTGCTGGTATTTTATGGGCTGCAGGTGCGCAAGTTTTCTCTCGCGAAGGGATTGAAGTTCTGGCAGGAGGGCGATCGCTGGCTGCTCGGCATCAGTTTTTTGGTGGTGACGGGCATGATTTCTGCCGTCTTCCATCTGCGCATTCTGCTGGACTATCCCTCGGTTCTGGGGGTGCGGATGTTGGTCTTTCGAATGCTGATTACCTGGATGCCATTGGGGTTTGGGGTGATCGTGGCGTTAGCCTTGGGACGTCGCATCTTGAGAACTTGAGTCCGGAACAAAAGGGAGCATCCCACTTTTGCCAATATTGCCCTCATCCCCCAGCCCCTTCTCCCAAAATTGGGAGAAGGGGAGCCAGATTCAAAGTCTCTCTCCCAAGCTTGGGAGAGGGATTTAGGGTGAGGGCTACCAAACTGGGATGCACCCGAACAAAACAATAGCCCTTACCCTAAATCTCTACCATCACTATGTTTTAGGACAGACAGAGATCATTTGTCATCCGAGAGGCTACCCCGGTGAAGCGATCGCCGGATTCAATCCGGGTCTAATTGGTGTGACAACCTTGGTATTTGGGGTTGTTCTCGGGTTGACCAATCGCGGCGCAGCCCTCTGGCTATTGGTCGAGCTAGGGTTACTTTGGGGCATAGGGAAATTCTTCGCAGTCTATTTGCAGCAACAAAAGGTGAGCGATTGACTCTGGGCACGACAAGGGCGATCGCTAACCAGTCCCAAGACGACCCTGAGCCCTTATAATCCAAAACTACTCAGAATTTGCTTGTTCTATTCATTACCCAGGCTGCCGCTCAAATCAATGCCCATCTGGTTTCAACTGCTCTCTTCAACCCAGAAACGCTTTGGTTGGTTTCTGGTGGGTCTCTTTTTGCTTGCGCTCGGTGTCATGATGCTGTCGATCGTCTCCGGGGACTCCGTTGACCTGATTGTCAGTGATGCCAACGGCTACTATGCTTGGACGCGATCGATTTTGCTGGATGGGGATGTGGATTTTCGCAATGATTATGCCCTGCTCTACAGCCCTGATCCGCTGCCGTCAGACATGGCGCGTTTAACGCCCCGAGGACTCCCACCCAACAAATACCCCATTGGTATGGCCATCCTCACCCTGCCGGGCTTTGTTTTGGGGCATCTCATCGCTTTGGTGACACCGTTTATCGTGGATGGGGCCAGCTTGCCCTATCAAGTTTGCGTAACAGTTTCACTGGTTCTCTTGGTTCTACTGAGCTTTTGGCTTTTTTTTCAAGCGCTGCTGCGCTCCGGCATTCCCAGTGCAACAGCCCTACTAGTGAGCAGCTTAAGTCTGGTTGGCACCAATCTGCTGCATTACATCACCAAAGAACCCGCCATGGCCCATGGGGCAGGTGTTGCGCTGCTCAATGGACTGGTTTGGTTCTCTACCCAGCAGACTTTTTGGCAACGACGGCCTCGCTTGGCCAGCGGGATGGTGGGGGGCATTTCTGGGTTGCTGATTGTGGTGCGCTTAAGCAATTTGGTCTTCTTGCCGTTTATTGCCGTTTTGTTCTCAACACACCTGAGGCAGCCCAGAAACTGGCCGTCTCTACTCGCAGGGGGCAGCTTTTTCTTACTCATTCAACAGCTCGTCTATTTCTGGTTGTGGGGTAAGGTCATCCTCTATCCCTATAAAGGGGAAGGCTTCTATGCTGGCCTCTCGGGGATTCGTCGGGCGGTGGTGGGTCAAGCCTGGGGGGTTTTTCTCCATCATCCCTGGTATTTCGTTTTAGTGAGCATTACCCTGGTGGGCTTATTCATCTGCTCACAGCACCAGGGACTGCTGGCAACCGCACTCATTGGTTTTACAGGTTTATGGCTATTAAATGGCCTCTGGGATAACTTTGCGAACTCTTTCGGTCATCGTGCTTTTATCGAAACCTTACCGGCTTTATCCTGGTCCGCCGCCTTGGTTTTGGCTACTGGGCGTTCGTTTCTGTCTAAAATTTGGCAATGGAGTGGGGTGGTGCTGGCCGGTGGTTTGATTTTCTTGAATGGGCATATTTGGCTCGGCTATCTACTCAACGCCTATGATCACAATCCCCACCGCACCCTGGCCGAGGTGTATTTCTGGATCTGGCATTAATCCAGAAAATTCAAGGCGGGCGAGACGTCCGCGCTACGGACATTAACCTGAATTCTGGATAAGCAGACATCGTGCAAGACGTTGAAACCCAGCAGAATTAACTATACTGGCTCCGGTATTGCCGGAGTCTGAGGGGGCAATCTCCCCCTCAGCGGGAGGTGTCGGGGGGCTGGCCCCCTGACAACCGGGTTTGGCATCGAGATTTCAGTGCTTTGAAGAATGCGATCGCGTCGCTTAACTGAAACTCACGTTAATTCCTTTGTGCTTCCCAAGCTAAAACAACCAACGCATTGACGATCGCCGCCGCCACCGCTGACCCCCCTTTGCGACCCGTCACACAAATGTAGGGCAAATCCGTCGCCATCAGGGCTTGCTTAGCGGCTTCTACTTGAACAAATCCGACGGGGACGCCAATGACAAGGGCAGGCGTCGCGTGGGTGGTACAGAGGGCTAACAAGGCAGTGGGGGCATTCCCAACCACATAAATGGCCTTGGGATATTGGTCTAAGCAGCGCAGGAGGCCCGCTTCGGTGCGGGTTTTGCCAGGGAGTGGTGGCTCAGCCCAATCTAGAGCCGTAACCACAGGATTGCGGAACGTCTTGCCGAGCAGCGTTAGGATGCCCTGTCGCACCATGGTGACATCGACAACGACTGGGGCACCAGACTGGATTGCTTGCAGACCCGCGGCGATCGCCCCCGCCCGAAACCGAAAGAGCTGCTTCAACTCAAAATCGGCGGTGGCATGAATCGCCCGTCGGACGATCGCATATTCGTCTGGCTCCCAGAAATGCTCGCCGATTTCCCGATCGATGATCTCGAAGCTCGCTTCGACAATGGGATGATTCAGCCCGGTCAATTGCCCAGCTTTTTATCACGACTCTGGCGACGACGATCGCGCCATTCAATGGTAGAGAGATAAATGACACCACCGCTAATCGCAATCAGCAGGGCGATCGCTGCTAAAAAGAGCAGATCCAGCACTGAAACGTTTGTCAACAACTCTGAATTCATAGCCAAGCGCGAAAGCTGGGGTGGACAAGACTTAAACCCAGACCAAACTGAGATCCGTAGCTTGCAAAATATGGTAAGGGGAGACCGTCTAGGGCTAACCCCAGACCTGTAGGGGAGGGTTTCAAACCATTGGCGTGAACGTAAGCGAAAAACCGTCTACAGTTCTAGGCTTCAAGGGCGACAAACACCCGACCCACCCCGGTCATCGCTACGCGAGACCGCCCCTCCCGAGAGGGGATATTCTGTTTTGAAATCTCCTCTTGGGAGGAGTACCCCGGAGGGGGGAGGTGGGTCGACCCACTCAAACTCACATCAGAAGCTGAATACAGCCTTCAGTTCACACCAATGGTTTCAAACGAGACGACAGGGTTTAGAAGCCGTTGCGAGCCCAAACCACCATGGCGATCGACCAGGTAAAAAGTGACAAAACCGCAACCCAACCCAATGTCAGAATATCCATATTTATTTTAAATCTTGTTTTCAATCTCCGTAATGCATTATGCCATCAAACGGTCGCTGATTTAGCCTCTTCTATGGGTGAATCAACCGTCTGCAATCAAAAAAGGAGAGGCGATCATCACCTCTCCTTTAAACTCAAGCTAATACGCGTTACTAGGCTTTAACACGGGTGGTCTTATCACCCACCTTCGCAAACAAGCCCCATTCCACTTGCTCTTCCAGGTCAGCACCCACACCCGCAAACACGTCGCGATAGAGGGTACGAGAGCCGTGCCAAATATGGCCAAAGAAGAAGAGCAGCGCAAAGACGGCATGACCAAAGGTAAACCAGCCACGGGTGGAGGTGCGGAACACCCCATCAGAGCCCAGCGTTTCCCGGTCAAATGTGAAGGGTTCACCCAATTCAGCCTTACGAGCATATTGCTTAACCAGTTGGGGATCACTGAAGGTCTGACCATCCAGCGCTCCACCATAGAAACTCACGGTTAAATTCGCTTGCTCAAAGCTATATTGGGACTCAGCCCGACGGAAGGGAATATCTGCCCGAACCTTACCATCTGCATCGGTCAAGATAACGGGGAAGGTTTCAAAAAAGTTGGGCATCCGTCGCACAAAGAGCTGTTCCCCATCACTATCTTTAAAGACCGGGTGACCGAGCCATTCAGTGGCGATACCATCGCCATCGACCATGGGACCAACACGGAAGAGACCTCCCTTGGCTGGGCTATTGCCGATGTAGTCATAGAAAGCGAGCTTTTCAGGAATGCTCGACCAAGCTTCAGAAGGGGTTGCACCCGCTGCAATCTCGGTATCAACGCGGCGACTGATCTCCTGCTGGAAATAGCCTTGATCCCACTGATAACGGGTGGGGCCAAAGAGCTCGATTGGGCTAGCAGCGCTACCATACCACATAGTACCTGCGACAACGAAGGCAGCGAAGAAGACCGCAGCAATACTGCTAGAGAGAACCGTTTCAATGTTCCCCATCCGCAGGGCTTTGTAGAGCCGTTCGGGTGGACGGACTGAGAGGTGGAAGACCCCAGCAATAATGCCTACCACACCAGCGGCAATATGGTGCGCGACAATTCCCCCTGGGTTGAAGGGGTTAAAGCCCGCTGGACCCCATTCTGGGGCAACGGGTTGCACATGGCCGGTTATGCCATAGGGGTCTGATACCCACATGCCCGGACCGAAAAGACCGGTGAGGTGGAAGGCACCAAAACCAAAGCAGAGTAGACCAGATAAGAAGAGGTGAATCCCAAACATCTTGGGCAGGTCTAGGGCCGATTCGCCGGTTCGCGGATCGACAAAGAGTTCTAGATCCCAATAGACCCAGTGCCAGCAAGCTGCTAGGAATAGGAAACCAGAGAGGACGATGTGGGCGATCGCCACGCCTTCAAAGGACCAGAAACCGGGCTCAACGTAGGGTTGACCCGTAACGTTCCAGCCGCCCCAAGATGAGTCAACCCCCAGGCGAGCCAAGAAGGGCATCACAAACATCCCCTGCCGCCACATGGGGGTTAAAACGGGGTCACTGGGGTCGAAGATGGCTAGCTCATAGAGGGCCATGGAGCCAGCCCAGCCTGCCACAAGGGCAGTATGCATCAAATGCACAGCAATCAGTCGACCTGGATCATTCAGGACGACTGTGTGTACTCTGTACCAAGGTAGTCCCATCGACTACGCTCCTCCTACATTTATAAATATTGTCTAGTCAGATTTTCAGGGATTGGATCTGCTCAGTGAAATAGCGCTGAGTCCAACTGCCAAGTGCATCAAACAGTGATCCCCTGCCGAGTTGGCGGCTGAAGCTAAGCAAATGCCGTATCAAAATCGGAAGATGTCTAAAGAAGTGTAAACGATTCTGAGAGGGGTTTCAAGAGCGCGAGCGTACGTCATTACGGCTTATCCTGACGGGTTAAGGTTTCGGCCGCCGCCAGCCGCGCGATCGCTTCTTCCGCGTCGATCAGCCGCTTCAGAATCACCTGCCCCAAGGAGCGATCGCTCAACGTCTCTCCAGGCGTCACCTCTACCATAAGCACATTGTCTTCTACGGCGTAGAGCCAGAGGACTTCTTGGGCTTCTTGGATGGCCAGATTCAAGGGGCGAATCTGATGCTTACGGCGTTGGTCTTGGCCCTGCCAAGTGCCGCCCTGTTCCCATACACGCCCCACTTGCCATCCTTCAGATAGAAAAAAATACTTCACAACTCCCTGACTTGCGATCGCAATTTCTGTAACGTTGCCTTCAGTTTGGTTTCGGGGCTTACCTTAACATCAAGCAAAGTCCCCCGTCTGACCCCAGCGCATTGTTGAAGGCCCCTCGCTGATGTGGGGATCGGCCGCTCTGTCGCTTATCTCTCAAGGTTTTTGCAATTAAGCTTGATGATGCGTCCTAGGCGCAATTTTACTCGAATCGGTCACAGAGGCTAGGAGACGTCATCATTATCTTGGAGACTCAAGTCCTAGTTGGGGTCGGGCACTCTATCGCTTGTCCTGTAAAACCGCTAGCTCTAACTGACGACGTACCCGAATATTCTTTTCCGAAGCAATAAAAAAAAATTGAAGACTGCTTGCGCCGCAGGCTAAAACCCCTTAGCCTAACGGGATACAATAACGTTATTCTATAGAATCGAGCCTATCAGGTTAACGTCAAGCCAGTCTTAGAAGCAGCAGTTGCCTGTTGCCCGGGCACCCCATCGATCACAATCCTTGTTCTTAGGGGAATGCCGATTCTAAGGGGATTGAGTTTCTAAGCAGCAATTAAGAGGTTTGGGCAGCATGGGGCAAGAGGATAGACAACCCGATGAGTTGGGCATAGAGATGACCGAAGCAGACGCCAGACAAAGTCTACAGAGTATCACCGAGGAACTCGAACACCTTAAACATAGCTTGGTGCAACAGTTGACCCAAGAGATTGAGCAACTCCAGGAGCGCAAGACGCATCTACTTGCGGAAACGGAATCGCTCAATCGCCAACGCGAAGCGCAACTGGCCCAGCAACAAGAGTTGGCCCAACAGCTTGCACCTGCCCTTGCCGAGCAGTTGTTGACCTACATCCGGAGTCAGGCGGCCCTAGCGGAAGACCAAGAGGGTGAGCCCTTTGGCCAGGGCAGTCTGCTCAATGGCAATCTCAGTCAGTACAACGACAACGCCAACCGCTTAATTAGCTCTCTGGATACCACGCTCCGCACGACCTTCCGTACCCTAGAACAGGATCTGAGTTCCTACCAGAGCACCCTTTCACAACAGTTGGGGCAAATGTATAGCCTGGAGCAGCAGGCCCAGGTTATTCTGGATGCACTCGTCAGTCGGATTCGGGCGGAGTTGCGATCGCCCACTATCACCTCCCCCAGCCTTGCACCCCCTCCTACCACTGCATCGACAACGGTTCAGCCTGTCTACGACCCCATCACTGATGAGCGCGGTCAACCCATTGCACCGGAGACCGAGCCTGAACTCCCCCCACTCCAGGAGTCCCCACGCCCCCCACAGCGACGGATTCGTCCCGCCCAGCCAACCCCGCAACCGATCAAGAAGAAGATCTCAGCCTCCCAGATTCAGCTAGGTTTTATCTTGGTCTTACTCTCCTCGTTTTTCCTATCGCTGCAAAACGTGGTGATCTCGATCATCCTCAACATCTCTTCCCTGTTTGGGCGCATTGAGATGGGTGGCTTTATTTCGCCGAGTTTCGGCAACTCACTGCTGATTTTGTTCTTGCGGATGTTAGTCGTCGTGCCCTTGATGGCGGTGCTCTCGCAGTTTTTATATCCCGCGAGTTGGCAAGAGATTCAGCAGTTTCTCCGTTCTGGCGATCGCCGTGCCCTACGGGATGTGGTGAGCTGTGGCTTCTTCCTTTTTGCCTCGTCTGCGCTCATCTACATGGCCTTGGGTGAGCTGACGCCTGGAGTTGCATTAACCCTCTTCTTTGTCTTTCCCATTGTTACGGTGGTCTGTGCCTGGCGGTTCTTTGGCGATCGCCCGTCTGTCGTGCGCTGGGGGGCAACCTTTATTGTCTTTCTTGGCATTGTGCTGATTTCCTTATCCGGTCTCTTTGCGACTGATGATGCGCAGGTGCGGCTGTCTACTTTAGGAATTATCACTGCCCTCGGCGCGGGCATCACCTTTGCCTTTCACGTCTTGCAGATTCAGTCTTGCACCAAACGTCTGCACCCGGTTCCCTTTAGTGTGATCAACTTCGGAGTCATCCTGATCTTCTCGTTTTTCAGCCTCTTCCTCACCTTTGTCCTACCCGGCAATATGGCGATTAAGATTGAGTCGACCCATTTCATGGAACTGGCGATCTTCAGCTTCATTTTGGGCGGACTCACCCTCCTGAGCTATCTGTCGAATAACGTGGGCATTAGCTATATCGGCGCAGCGCGAGCCTCGATTGTGGGAGCAACCGGTCCTGCGTTAACCTCCCTACTTGCTTGGTTGATGATTGCCCGACCCTTGAGTGCCTGGCAGCTCGTCGGCATGCTGATCGTGACATTAGGGGTGCTAGCTCAAAATTTGGAGCGACTTTTGAAGAAGCCGAAGCCCAAGAATTCGTAGTGCCGTGGCACAGTTAAAATGGTGCAATAGGATTTTACTGTGGATTTCGGTAGGGGTAGTGCCCCCCGTGCCTACCCCGGTCTCTGCCGCCCACCGATCAACCTTCCGCCACGCAACACACCAGGGCAACCACGGGAGGATTGCCCCTACAGAGATTTTCTATTTTCTAATGCACCAATTAAAGTGTGCCACGGCATTAGGGTGCACAGAGCGCCCAACTCCAAAAACAAGCAAGGGGCTGTAAGCGAGTTTTCGCAATCATTGGAGAGTTACTGAATAAGAGCCCCTAAATCAGCTTCTCCATCATCGCTGCACTGGGCAAACTGAGATAGAACGTCGTGCCTTCACCCTGAACGGTCTCAAAGCGAATTCGACCCTTGTGGGCGTCAATGATCGATTTGGCGATCGCCGTACCCAAGCCGGTGCCACGCTTCTTGCCGTGGGTGACAAAAGCCTCAAAGAAGTTCTCTTGGATATTCTCCGGAATGCCAGGGCCATTGTCTTGAATCGCCACCTGAACTTCATGGGGGGTTTGCGTGACCCAGAGATGCACCTCTCCCCCCTGACCCAGCATCGCTTCAACCGCATTGACGACTAAATTCTGAAATACGCGCATCAGCTTGTATTCATCCCCCAGCAGCATCAGTCCCGGTGGGCATTCTACCAGCAGGGCTACCTTCGACTGCTGGAGATAGATACGATTAAGCCGCTCAAAACGAATCAGCATCTTGGCCAGATTAAACGTATTCCAGGTGAGGTTGGAGCCGCCGCGGGCAAAGTCCAAAAGTTCCTCGGCCATGGCCGTCATCCGGGTGGCCTGTTCTTGAATCAAATCACACCATTCGATCGTGTCTTCATCTTCGGCATAGAGCTCTCGCAACATACTGCCCGAGAGATGGATACTACTCAGGGGGCTTTTGAAATCATGGATGATCGTATTCATCATCTCGCCGAGCAGCACCATTTTTTCTTTATGGGCCACCTGTTTGACATAGTCATCGGTGGTGATGCGCACGCGCTGGACAATGAAATGAAACAGTTGAAGTACCGATTCACCCTTGACATTGTTGAGCAATTCAATCAGCACATTGCGGGGAATACGGGCAACGGTGGCACTGTGATGAACAATGGCTTGGGCACTGCGGGGTTGGCCATCGAGAATGCCAAACTCACCAAAGAAATCGTTAGTTTTAGCTTGGCCGACGATCTGATATTGACCCTTTGCTGTGGGCTTGCGAAAGAGAACCTGACCGTCGAGGACGAGGTAGAGAAAATCAGGAACTTCCCCTTCCTCAAAAATGACCGCATCATTCGCAAAGGTCTCAGTAACTGCTTGTTGGGACAGTTGCATTGCCTGTTCTGCGTCGAAGAGGGCAATGAACTGGTGCTCATGAATGTCCATAGAACGTTGCCGACACGGTTGAGATGCAGGGTGGTTTAATCATATCCTAGCGGGGTTAGCCTTCAGCGCCACCTGCCCCTTAGACTCACATGAATGTTTACATTGGCCTGGATTTTGGCACCTCAGGTGCCCGGCTTATGGCAATTGATGACGCTTGTTTGCTTGTTTCGGAGGTACAGGTCGCTTTTCCGGACATTGCCGACTGGACCTTAATTTGGCCGGAGGCCTTAAACACCCTGCTCACCCAAGTGCCCCGCTCCCTGCGGCAGCAGGTTCGCCGCATTGCCATTAATGGCACGTCCTCCACTGTACTCCTCTGTGAGGAAGATGGCGGGCCTGTCGTTGCGCCCTTGCTCTACAACGATGCGCGGGGCGTTACGGCGCTTGATGCGGTGGCGGCGATCGCCCCCCCGGAGCATGGGGTCTGTAGTGCCACCTCCAGTCTCACTAAGCTCCTCTGGTGGCGGCAGCAGGGGTGCACCCGATACGCGCACAAGCTCTTGCACCAAGCGGATTGGTTGGGCTTTTTGCTTCACGGCAAAATGGGCATTACCGACTATCACAATGCCCTGAAGCTGGGCTATGATGTGGCGCAATTGCAATATCCGGACTGGTTGATGGCGTTGGACTGCGCGGCCCTGCTGCCAGACGTCGTCCCCCCCGGAACCCCCGTGGGCAAGGTGACACCGGGGATCTGCGATCGCTTCGATTTGCCTGCCGACTGCATCGTCTGTGCCGGAACCACCGACAGCATTGCGGCTTTCATTGCCAGTGGCGTCACGCAACCCGGTGAGGCAGTCACCTCTCTGGGCTCGACTCTGGTGCTGAAACTCCTGAGTGATACCCCGGTTAATGAGGGGTCTACAGGGGTTTACAGTCATCGCTATGGCGATCTTTGGCTTGCGGGCGGCGCATCAAATACCGGCGGCGCAGTGCTCAAGCAGTTCTTTACGGTGGCGGAGATTGAAACCCTCAGTCAAGGCATTGATCCCTCCCAATCCAGCGGCTTGGACTATTACCCACTCCCCCAACCCGGAGAGCGATTTCCCCTCAATAACCCCAATCTAGCGCCACGACTCACGCCTCGCCCGCCAAATTCCCAAGATTTTCTTCAGGGTCTTTTGGAAGGGATGGCTCGGATCGAAGCCCAGGGCTATCAGCGACTGGTGGCCTTAGGCGCAACGCCAATTCAAGCGGTCTACACTGCAGGTGGCGGTGCAAAAAATGAGACCTGGATGCAGATTCGTCAACGGATTCTCCAGCGACCAGTTTTGCCTTCATCCCAAACTGAAGCGGCATTGGGGACGGCATTGCTGGCGCAACGGCAGGGGCTGACTGGCTAGACCCCAAACATCAAAAAGTCGGGGCTGGTTTAAAACCAACCCCGACTGAGCATTTTTATTTTTGATGCAGACAACTTCAGATTAGGTATCGAGGCTAGGGGCTGTCATCATTTAGATTTCAAGCTCTGAGAATGACTGGCTTACAGCCCCTTTCCCTGTTGTTTGGGTCGGGCGCTCTATCCCTTGTCCCATCAAGCTTCTGAGGTTAATTGATGACACACCCTAAACTGTTGCAGTTGAAGCGTAGACTACAGCAGTTGCCCTAAATATCAACCTAACAATCGCACTCAAAAGACCTAAATGACACAGTGCTAAACCAATTCAAGAATACCGTGACGGACGCCATAGAGCATCCGCTTGGCAAGCGCCGTTTCAGTATCACCTAGGTTTGCAGTTCCGAGGAGTTGGGCGATCGCCTCATGCTGTTCCTGGGAGATGGCTAGGGTGGAGAGGGCTTGAGTTGCGGTTTCAGTAATATAGGCGTTCATGGTGCGACTAGAGGGGAATCTCTCTGTACGTTGGGGTTCTACAAATATTAGTATCGTGGCTGAGCGCTAGAATTCCTGTGATAGCGCTGAGTCGCCTTGGTGATCTTGCGAAAGCTTAGCGACTGATGAGTATCAGCAAGCTAGCATGATGGGCATCACTTGCCCTTTCGGTCAGCGTCAAACTAACTCAAGAATGCCGTGGCGAACCCCGTAGAGCATCCGCTTGGCAAGGGCAACTTCTTGGTCGGTGAGGACATGGTTGCCGAGGAGTTGGGCGATCGTTTCGTATTGCTCCTGAGAAATTGCGAACGTTGCAAGGGCTTGGGCAGCAGTTTCGGTAATGAAGGGATTCATAGTTCTAGGAGGGATCTAGGGGTTGAGCAGTATATTGCTCTCAACACTTATTAGTTTCCCTAAATCCTCCTGTTTTTTGTGTGATGCCATCAAATCGTGATGGGTGATTATCAAGGGTTTACAGGGGGACAGGGATCAGACGATGTGCGTGATATGCATCACGATTGTGGTACGTCAACCCAGGCGTGACCCCCTAGGGGAGCGAGGTTTATCCCCGCAAGAAATTAAAGAAGCCCTGGAGGAAGTTTTGTAGACGCGTATTTTGAGCGTATTTGGTTTTGCTCAGCAATAAACCAGCCTTGCTATTGACCTCTGAGAGGGTCGGATAGACATGAATGCCCGTAAGCTTGCTAGCGGGGAGCTTGTTGGCCATGGCTAGGACAATTTCGTGGATCAACTCCCCGGCAACGGGCCCAACCAGGTGAGCGCCGAGGATTTCGCCATTGCTCCGGGTGATTAACTTGCAGAAGCCCGCCGTTGCGCCTTCGGCTTGGGCGCGATCGACCCCGGCAAAAGGCTGCTTGAGCACATAGACATCTTCGCCGTAGCGATCGCGAGCCTGTTGTTCACTCAGGCCAACCCGGGCCACTTCGGGGTCAGTGAAGGTGGCCCAAGGGATGACGCGGTAATCGACCTTGCTGGGGAAGAAGCGCTTAATCGGCGCAAACAGGGCATTAGTGAGCACATAAACCGCCTCGTAGCCCGCCACATGGGTGAACTGATAGCCGCCGATCACATCGCCGCAGGCATAGATTTTGGGGTTGGTTGTGCGCAGGGCTTGATCCACCTGGATGCCCTTAGGACTGTAAGTGACACCTGCCGCTTCGAGGTTGAGGCTCTCGACATTGGGGATGCGCCCGGCGGAAACCAGAATCTCATCCACGATCGCCACTTCCTTGCCATCGGCCCAGAGGTGTTTTTTGCCATCGATCACCTCGACGCGATCGGGACGGGTCTGGTTCAAGACCGTGATTCCCTCCGATTTAAACTGCTCCTCGACAATCAAGGCAGCTTCAGGATCTTCCTTGGGCATGATGCGATCGCGGCTCGAAAGAATCGTTACTGGGCAGCCCAAGCGATGGAAGGCCTGACCCAATTCGCAGCCGATCGGCCCCGCCCCAATCAGCGCCAGGGAGCCCGGACGCTCCGTGAGGGAAAAAACTTGCTCATTGGTAAGATAGCCCGCCGCAGCCAGCCCTTCGATATCGGGGATGCGAGCACGGGAGCCGGTTGAAACCACAAAGGCCCGAGCCGTCAGTTTACGTCCATTGACCTCAAAGGTGTCACGGTCAATAAATTGCCCCGAACCAAAAATCACCTCCACCCCCAAGCCCCGGAAGCGTTCGGGCGAATCATGGGGTTCGATCGCCTTGATCACGTTCTGCACATGGCCCATGGCTTCGGCAAAATTAATACTCGGCGGCTGAGTATAGATGCCAAAACGACTGCCATTCTGAGCTTCATAGGCAACGCGCCCCGCATGAATCAACGACTTACTGGGGACACAACCATACCAGAGGCAGTCACCGCCCAATTTATCTTTCTCCACCAGCGCGACTTTTGCCTTCATCTGGGCGGCGGCACTGGCCACAACCAAACCGCCGGAACCGCCACCAATAATGACAAGGTCATATTCTACTGCCATGGTCTTTTGCCTCCCGTTGCGGCGTGAGCGCCGCGATCGCATTTCAAACTCTACACATTCTATTGAAGGGGGCTGACCTGAACACAGCCTGAACAGGAGACGAGAAGGGGCTAAACCCAGGCCCAGATGATGTTATTTTCTGGGGATGTCGTAGGAATAATCCCCTAATGGTTGCCTCAAACCTTGCAAGGGAGGGTTTGAAACCCTCCCCTACTCTGGGTTTCAAGATGGATGTGATTTAAACCAAGGGCGATCGGGATAACTAATATATTTGCTCTATTTACATTGTCCAGCGTTACAATATCGCTAACTCACCCTTTTGTGCCATGGAAACCTCCAGTGTCTCCACTTCCCTTGTTGAATCGCCAACGCCTCAGCCAACACACCCCAGCAGCACAACGGTGCAGGTGGCAGAGAGCGCCGAATATTTCCCTCCCGAACCTGACATCAGCCACCTGGTTCTAGAGGATGAAGCCCCCGTGGACAACCTGATTCAAGAAAAGCTGCAACGCCTGCTGGTGCAATGCCTCTACAGTGCCTACACACCGGGGCAACCTTTTCTAGCCATGGCCGATGTGGGCATCTTTTTCAGTTTGCATCAACCCCCCGTTGTTCCGGACGTGATGCTGAGTCTCGGGGTTGAAGCCAGCCCCGACTGGCACGAGAAAAGGCATCGCTCCTATCTGGTTTGGGAATTTGGCAAGGTCCCAGAGATCGTGATTGAAATTATCTCGAACCGCAAAGGCAACGAACTGGGCCGCAAACTGAGTGACTATGCACAGATGGGTATCCCCTACTATGGGGTGTTTGACCCGCTCCAACAGCTCTCCCCCCAACTGCTCCAGACATATGTCCTCCAAGGGGGGCAATATCAACCCCAGCCCCAAGCCCAGCTCTCCAGCCTGGGTCTGGGCTTGACGGTTTGGTCAGGCACGTTTGAAGGCAAACAATACGATCGCTGGCTCCGTTGGTGTGATCTTGATGGCAACTTGCTCCTAACCGGGGATGAGCAGGCCGCGCTAGCACAACAGAAGGCGGAGATAGAGTCTCTCCGCGCCGAACAAGAAAAACAACGGGCTGAAGTAGCATCCCAACAAGCTGAACAAGAAAAACAGCGGGCTGAAACGGAGGCGCGGCGGGCTCAGCAAGCGGAAGCACGGGCGGCTCGTCTAGCGGCGTTGCTTAAGGCGCAGGGGGTTGAGTTTGAGGAAGAGTGATTCCATAAAAAAATATTGACCTGCTGCATAAAAGCCGAGCGATCGCGCAGAGATCAATAACAGCAGCTCCACGTTATCATTCATTATGTATGGTGTGTGTGTCTGCTGTTTTATCGTTTCACAAGCTCAGATGTCATGAAGTCACATCTTATTGCGGGTTTCACTTTCACTGCTTTATTGGCAACGTCTCCGCTAGCCGCTCAGGCGCAGATTGTTCCGGATGGGACGTTGGGGGCGGAAAGCTCGGTTATTAATGGTCAACGGATTGAAGGAGGGGCGATCCGGAGGAGTAACCTCTTCCACAGTTTCTTGGAGTTTGGCATTCCGGCGGGGGCAGCGGCGTATTTTGCCAACCCGGCGGGGATTACGGATATTTTTGGGCGGGTGACGGGGGGCAATCCGTCGGAGATTTTCGGCACGTTGGGTGTGGATGGGGCGGCGAATCTGACGCTACTCAACCCGAATGGCATTTTGTTTGGCCCGGATGCGCAGTTGGATATTCGCGGGTCGTTTACGGCGACGACGGCGGAGAGCGTGAGTTTTGGCAATGGTTTTGCGTTTAGCGCGATCAACCCAACTGCGCCACCGTTATTGACCATCGGTGTGCCGTTGGGATTGCAGCGGGGTACGAATCCAGGCAACATTGAGAGCTTGGCTCGGTTGGAGGTCGGCGGCGATTTAATCTTGGACGCGGGGGATTTGATTCTCAGTAATCAGGTTTTGGCGGGGGGCGATCTGACCCTGAAGGCAGAGAAGACCGTGGAGGTGCGAGATAGTGTGGCGCAGCCTGCGATCTTGGCGGCGCGGGGTGAGTTGCTGGTACAGGGAAATGATTTAGTGGATATTTTTGTCCTGAATCATCCAGAGAGTGGGCTGTTTTCTGGGGGAGATATGGTTCTGCGCAGTGATAACCCCATCATCGGTGATGCCCATTATTGGAGTGGGGGTAGTTTTGAGGTTAATCAGAACTTGATGAGTCCCAATGATCCGATCATTCTAGCTGAAGGAGATGTCACGATTGGTGACTACACAGGAGCTTCGCTGCACATTTTGGCGGGTGGCAGCATCACAACTGGTGACATCGAGATCAATAATACAGATACAACAAATAACTCAATTAATCCCAATAACTCAAGCCCATTTCTTGCTGGCTTAGCACAATTCACAACGTCCGATGGTAAGAATGTAACTGTCGATGGTAGCGATACTTATACTATTGACCTCCGAGCAGGTATTGATTGGAATCAGTTGGGTGGATTTCCTGGTAACACCATCTTGGGGACAATTTCTCCGTCTCCCACACTGTCTAGTCCAGCAACAAGCGCAGACATTACCACAGGAAAACTTGATACGTATGCAATTTCTAGTTTTGATGGAGGTCAAATTATAGTCACCAATCAATTTGTGCCTAATTCTCTGTTGGGCTCAATTTCCAATGGAACTATTGATGCACGGGATTTTACCAGTGGTGGGCAAATTATAATAGATGCAAAAGATTCACTTGACTTAAACGGCACGGTAACTGCTTCATCAGTTGATCAAAACTTAGGCTTTGGATTGCAAGTAGATTACACAGGTAATGGTGGTGAAATTCACATAGTCTCCCAAGGAACTATAACTACAAATTCAGAAATCATAGCTAGTGGCTTAGTCGGAGGAAGCATCAGTATTAATACCCAATCAGCGCTAAACCTCAACTATCGTCTTGAAAGCGAAAGCTATGCAATGGCTGATAGCAGTAAGGGTGGAACAGTTTCCATTAACACCAATGGTCAAGATCTTTGGCTTCAGAATGGTTCAGCTATTTTCACAACTGCATATGGTTCAGCGCAGGCTGGTGATATTGAAATTCAAGCGGGTGACATAACGTTTTCAGATGTCGAAAACTCCACAGAGGATGTTGGCTTGTTTGCCACCACTCAAGGTACAGGTGATGCTGGTAAGATCACTATTAGTGGTCAAGATGTCACGCTTGATCGTGCTTCTGTATTTGCAAATACATTTCGTAATGACGATGATCCTGATCTTCCCATACCTAATACTCCGCCTTTCTCTCCAGCAGGTATTTTGGGTGATGCCAATTCGATCACAATTAATAGTCGAACTTTAACCCTTAATAATGGAGCAATACTATCTACTGCTAGTCAAAGTGAGGGAAATGGTGGCACGATTGCTGTAAATGCGAGTGAATCTGTAACGCTGAATGGAACAAACGAAAATGGTCTTCCAAGTGCTTTTATTTTTGGGGCGTTTGATTCAGGTAATGCAGGACAGTTGGAAGTAAATACAAGAAAGTTAATAATTCAAGATGGTGGATTAGTTTCAGGGACAGCCTATGCAGATGATAGTGGACGTGCAGGTGAGCTGATTGTGAACGCCAATGATATGGTCAGTATTCTGGGCAGTGGGTCAAACGCGCCGAGTGGTCTTGTCTATGAAACTGCTGGTTCTGGTAATGCAGGAAACTTTAATCTGACGACGGGTACATTAAACATCAAGAATGGCGGAAATCTATCTGCCCAGAGTATTGGTTCAGGAAGTGCCGGAACTTTGACTGTAACAGCCAATGAAATCAATGTTGAAGGACGTTCTGCTGATGGTCAATATCAAAGCCGAATCTTTTTTGAATCAAGTACGACAAGTGATGCAGGTGGTATTGGGTTCAATGTTGCAGGTGATGTCAATGTTAAGGATGGTGGTCTGATTAGTGTCAGTGGAAACGGCTCTGGTCGTGCGGGTGATTTAAATATCAATGCACGGAATATTGTTTTGGAAAATCAAAGTAATATTCTGGCATTTACACAATCTGGTGAAGGCGGTAATATTCGGCTTAATGTTGCTCAAGATATTCGCTTACGCAACAATAGCAATATTCTGACTGAAGCTCGGGGCTCCGGGAATGGTGGCAATATTTTCCTTAATGCACCAAATGGCTTTATTTTAGCTGTACTCTCGGAAAACAGTGACATTGCTGCAACAGCAATCCAAGGCAATGGGGGAAATATTTTTGTTTCTGCATTAGGCACATTTGTTTTCAGTAATCCAGGTCGTCTGGTGCGCACATCGCAGAGTGATCTCAGCGCAAACTCTATTTTTGGTACGGATGGTACAGTAACTCTACAAATTGAAGACTTTGAACCAGAGCTTAAACTCCCAAGTGATTTACTCGATCCGAATATCAATACAGCTTGTTCTGCATACAGGGAGCGCCAAGATGACAATAAACACTCTCCTAGTCAATTTTTCATCACCCATCAAGGGGGATTGAGTCCATCGCCTGAGAATATAACTTCATCCTCTAACATTGAATTACCTTGGTTGGATATAGAGTCCAATGAAAGTACAGTTGATGGCGTTTTGGTATTATTCGATGATGAAGTTGCTGAATATGAGGTTGCTCAACTACAGTGCTATCCGTTTTTAACTGTTAATTGAATCTAGCCTGTATCACATAAGGATGGGTTTGGGTATATGTAATCCGCCCCCACAGTTTTTGTTCTCCTATAATCCGTATAAGCATAATATTTGCGACTGTGTAGGTTATATTGTTCTCCAGCAATTTGCTCTATATTGCCAATAAATATTCGTCTTTAGTAAAAAAATCTGGCTGATTGATTTCAGCCAGATTATAATTCAAAAAAACCAGAGTACTGCACTACTTGAATTTCTTTCGAGTCTTCGTGCGCTTCTTGAGCCAAGAGAGACCCCCTAGAATCCCAATACTTAGTAAAACTGTTTCTTGGGGTTCAGGAACTTTCTCGAACTCAAATTTTTCCATCGAAAAGCTGCCTACATCCTCACCAAAGGCAAGCTGTAGAGCAAATGGAGTTTGATCCTCTTCACCATCTTTTTTGGGAAATAAGATGGTGAACTTGTTGACATCAAAGGGCAAGGTTGTGAAATCGAAAGTTTCACCTGCTGCGAATGTTCCAAGTTTCTTGCCACCGATTTCAATCGTGTACTTCTTATTCGCAGAAATTCCGCAAGGAAAGTCCTTGATTTGGGTAAAGACTGTACCATCTTTACCTTCGAATGTATAGCCTTCATAAACTGGAGGGTCGTACCATTGATGACTTTGAGTATCGTAGAAAATCTTGAAGTTTCCATCGACAACATCTGGTGCTAATGCTTCCAGTTGGCCATAGGTAATCGGACAGTCGTCTTCTTGGCTGATTGTTCCTGTAGGTGTGTAAGTGTTCGCTGGGGGTGGATCGAGATTATCTGGGTGCTCTGGGGTCATGTAACCCAATAATGACATTGCGTCATTCACACATTCCTCAATGATCGTGGCAACGAAATTACCGACCATGTCAGGCTGTTTCTGAAAACTGAAGCCAAAGATATTGGCTCCTGTTTCAAAGAATTGACCGAGGTCGAATCCTTCATTTTCAAGCTCAGCTTGACTCCGGATACTGACATCGGCAACTCGTGTGCCAGACCCCGCAGCAATCACATTTGAGATTTGATCACCTGCACCATTTGTGAAATAGCTATCGTTATGGCGCAAATCGCCGGCCCAGGCATCTGTTAAACCACCCGGCCCCGTAATTGCATTGTTATGGATAGTGAAATTTCCATAACCTGCATTGATACTGGAGACACTTGCACCGTTGACACTCTGGTATAAACCGGCCTGAATTGCGCCTGAGTCATTCTGGGCAAACTTCACACTATACATTTGACCCGTGCCAAAGGCACTTTGCATGTCCCCTGCACCAGTGAAGTCAAAGAACATATCCCCCCAACCAATGTTGCCATCGGGCACAGGAAAGCCATTGAGTACTGTTGGCACAGTGCGACCTGCTAGGGGCAAATTGGCGTTGAAGCCAACCCAAACTTCGTTGGTTGCGGTATTTTCTTTGATGGCAAGGCCATACATTTCGTAAATGGTGCCGCCATAGTTGACCGTACCGGGGTTATTTAAATCCCCAGCAATGCTGTCATGGCCGACATCAATGGCATAATGCCAACCGTTGTGAAAGAAGCTGGCTAGACTCGGAGGCGCGATCGCCCCCACCGCAACGCTCGCCAGCAAACCACCCATTAGAGTCTTGGACAAATGATTCATAGCTCCCTTCGGTGAATACAAATAAACTGAAACAGTCAGAGGCGATCGCACGTTTGAGATCAACCTCTGTTATTCATCTCTGCCCAATACGACAGATTTTATGCAACGGGAGAAAAATTATTTCCAGTTGTTCGCTCCATACTGTATCAACTTCCTGACCAAAGGCTCATCCCCTGCATAAAATTCGCCCCCACCCCCTGAGAACTATACAGTGGGCGACAACCGCCTGAGAGCAGCAACTTGAGTAAACCAATACTCGTTATGTGTGACTTAGAACAGGAACTAACGGCATGGGTCAGCGAAGCGCAGCGACACCCGATTCAGAGTGCCCCGCGCCGCCGTGCCATCGATCGCCTCTATCGAACCCTATCAACGTCCGGTAGACTGGTGCGTCCCCACGTTCCGAAACATCTATCAGGGTCCTACAATGAAATCTACAACACCGCGATTCAACAGCTTTTTAGCTATCTCTATCAAAACATCGAGCAATACAACCCCGAACGGGGGGCGGTGTTGCAATGGGTGAACTACCTCCTCAGAATTCGTTTCCCTGATGCCATCCGCGAAGTGACCCGTTTTATTCGCGGTGCAAACCACCTGCAAGTCCAACGTCTTTCTCTGGATGACCTGCCCCGTGGCGATATTGCCCAAACTGACCTGTGGAACCCCGCTGGTGTCCCTGAGGTTGAGCCGCATCCGAGCAGCTTAACCCCGACCGCTGAGGACGTGCGAGCCTTCCTCGCGGCGGATCAGACCAAAGCGTTTCAGCAGGCCTATGTGCAAGGGCATCCCCAAGCGACCTTTCAGTTCATCGCCCTGCGCTATCTCGAAGGTCATTCTTGGCAAGAAATTTCCGCCATGCTGGCTGTCCCTATTCCCACTTTGAGTTCGTTTTATCAACGGAGCCTCAAAAAATTTATTCCCCTATTTCAAGCCCATTTGGCTTGCTAGCCCAGCCACGCAGAGGAGTTCTTAAATGATGCCCATTCAACCCCCCTTAACCCTAACCATGCCTGTCACCCTGTTGGCTCACGAACGAGCCCAAATCCGCCATCGGCAGCAGACGCTGCCCCATAAGGCCAGACAAATTTATCTCAATACGTTGGCAATTACGGTAGTCAGCGACTACCTCAATGCTCTGGGTATTGACACCGATCTTGAGCAGAGCGAGAGTGCCAATCTGGTGCTGCAAACCTTGGCGGATACGGCCGCATTGCAGGTCACCGATTGGGGCCAGCTTGAGTGTCGTCCGGTGTTGCCCAATGAGCAGCATTGCCCAGTGCCGCCGGAGGTATGGGGCGATAGCGCAAGCGCTGACGTGTCAGTCCGCCGGGGCTATGTGGCGGTGCAGTTTAACCAGGAGCTGACCGAGGCGAATCTAGTGGGTTACCTGTCGGTGGTTGCTGAGGAACAGGTTCCCCTGAGTGCGTTTGCGCCGATCGAGACGCTGCTGGATGCGATTTCCGAGACGCCCCAACCGTTGAGTCAATGGTTTAACAATGTCGTGGCCAAGGGCTGGGAAGCCGCAGAATATCTCTTTAAGGGTTCGGCTCAGCCTACCTTTGCCTTTAGGAGCGTGCGCAACACCCCGAGCCAGAACGTTCAACGGGGCAAGTGGATTCATCTGGAGCGGGCGCAAGACCAAATTGCCCTCCTGATTGAGTTAGCCAAAACCCCGGAGCCGGATTTGGATATTTCAGTGCAGGTCTATCCAGAGCGCGATCGCATTCTGCCCAATGACCTGAAACTGTTTATCCTGGATGATCAAGGCGAGTCGGTTATGCAAGCCTCTGCCCGGGAGAGCGGTAGCCTCACCTGTGAATTTAGCGGCCAACCGGGTGAGCAGTTCAGTGTCAAGCTGAAGATGGGAGAATTTAGTTTGATTGAAGCGTTTTTGATCTAATCTCAATGTCCGTAGTGCGGGCGTCTCGCCCGCCCTGGAGAATGATTTTTGGAGAATATTCTAAGCATCATGACGAAACTTGCGACAAAACGGGTGGTCTTAGAATTTGATGGTTCCCTGGCCACAGGCTTTCGGGTCACTTTAGCCTTGGGGGAAGAGGGACAATCGGCACGACTGCGCTGCAAGGGCAACTTACCGCCCGCCCCCGAACTTCTGGCGCAATTGGAGCACCATTGGCAGGAGAACTATCGCCCTTTAGGTGCGCCTTACAGTCGATTTTGGCAAGATGGTGAGTCGGGTCTAGACTTTCGGATTAAACCCAAGAAGGTGATGACAAAGGGGCCTCGCCAGGAACAGATCGAGACCTGCCACCAGTCGGCACACGATCTGCAACAAGCGTTAAATGACTGGCTCTTAGCTCCATCTTTTCGGGAGATCGATCGCACCCTCCGCCAAGAACTCAGCCCCCAGGACTCGGTGCGGGTGCTGCTGCATACGAATGATTTGCCGCTCCAGAAGTTGCCGCTGGAGGAATGGGATTTTCTCGATCGCTACCCCAAGGCTGTGCCGTCTTTTAGCCCGTTGGAAGCGAAGACCGCCGTAACGCTGCCGCCAATCACCAGCACCGGCACGGTACGGATTTTGGCAATTTTGGGCCATAGTGCGGGCATTGATGTGGCGCGCGATCGCGCCCTGATTGAGCAATTGCCCTATGCCGAGGCGGTGTTTCTGGAGCAACCGACGCTCAAGGACATCAGCGATCGCCTCTGGAACGAGTCCTGGGATATTCTTTTCTTTGCGGGGCATAGCGAAACCCAAGGGGAGCAGGGCATTATCCACCTCAGCCCGACGGAGTCCCTGACGATCGAGCAGCTCTGGTACAACTTGCGGCGGGCGGTCGATCGCGGTTTGCAGTTGGCGATTTTTAATTCCTGTGATGGCTTGGGGCTCTCCCAGCGGTTGGATGATCTGCATATTCCTCAGATGATCTTGATGCGGGAGCTGGTTCCCGATCGCGTCGCCCATCAGTTTTTGACGCATTTTTTGCAGGAGTTCGCGGCAGGGGAGTCGCTTTATGGGTCGGTGCGGCAGGCGCGGCAGCGGCTCCATGATGAGCTGGAGCGGGAGATCCCTTGTGCGAGTTGGCTACCCGTGATTTGCCAGAATCCGTTGGTGTTGCCGCCGAGTTGGCAGCAGTTGGCGGGGTTGGCGTCGGAGTCAGAACCGGAGCCGGAACCCAAACCGGTCTCTGTCCCCAAGTCTCGTCCTCGGCGGCGGAGTTGGCGCTGGCGTTTGGCGGTGAGCGTATTGGTGGCGATCGCGGTGATCTTTGTGCGCTCTTGGGGATGGTTACAGCCGCTGGAATGGTGGGCCTATGATGCGATGTTGCGATCGCGCCCTCCAGAGGTTGCGGACAATCGTATTCTTTTGGTGGAAATCACTGATAATGACTTTGAAGTTTATGGACTTGGCAAAGCGGAACAAGGCTCAATTGATGACGCCCACCTGTATGAGTTGCTCAAAAAAATAGAGCAACACGAGCCTGCGGCCATTGGTCTACAAATTTGGCGTGATGAACCTGTAGATGTTCGCTTACCCGAACTCCAGAATCATCTCAGGAGCCGTGAACATATCTATGGCGTTTGTCATGCAGCAGCACCAGGGCGTCCTGTGCCGGGAATAGAGGGCTCAAAGAGTATTTCAGAGCACCGTCTTGGCTTTGGCAATGTTGTCGATGACAATGGTGTAATTCGTCGTCATCTATTGCTGATGGATGTGTCGCCTACTTCCCGTTGTCTAACCAATAATGCCTTGAGTCTTCGTCTTGCTGAACATTACCTCCAAATTCATGCACCGGAACACCCCATTGAATTCATTGAGCAAAAGCTTCGATTTGGGGAACAACTGATTCCTCGGTTACAATCACATCATGGAGCTTATCAAGCCTTAAGTATTGGTGCATATCAGATATTACTCAACTATCGCAACACCAGCGATGTTTCAAATGCAGTCCCCACAGCAACATTAACGGATGTTCTTAAAGGGAGTGTTAATGATCAATCGATCCGTAATCGAATCGTAATAATCGGTGTTAATCGCGATGACATTCATGACCGCTATCAGACCCCTTATGGTCAAGCAACCATTGCGATGCTCCAAGCACAGATGACCAGTCAACTGATTAGCCATGCAATAAGTAACAGAGTGTTGCTAAAATTCTTGCCAAAATGGCAAGAATTAGGATGGCTCGTATTCTGGATTACTGGTATTAGTCTCTTGAGTCTTCGTTTCTCCAGGATGTGGCTCCTCACAGGAGGCATTACTGCTGTCACCCTGCTCTCAGTTCAAGGTCTAAGACTAGGCTACTGGATTCCCTTCTTTCCTACCTTGATTGGTATCACGGTTATTTTACTGTTCATGGGATATCGTCCGAACACAAACATCCCTAACGCCTCAAAAGCTTTTTTGCACAATTTACCTAATTCAAAATCATGAGTCTTACTTTGCCAAGATGGTTAATCCTATTCCCTAGTACTCTGGGACTATTTCTATCCGAAATAGCTTTGCCAAATTCTGTTGCTCAGGCGAATTCATTACTCCAATACCAGCCACCTTCAGACTTCCCAGTGCAACCTATATTGGAAACTCAAGTCGCAACCAATGAAAGTGTTGGGGATACTAGTACAACACCAGTACGAGATGGGGGACGTGGTCCCTGTGATGAAGGAGCGATTGGTCTACTAACTGCCTTGATTCCAGCAGCTAGTGGCACCCAGCCGCAACAATGGACATTGACGAGTAATAGTCACCCGACAGTTTGGTTTTATATTCCTGAAGCCCACCAGGTCAACCGGGCGACGTTTTCACTACGATCGGCTGATGGAGAGCAAGTTTTCTACAATCGAAGAATCAAATCTGTACAACCAGGGATTTGGTCGTTTACATTGCCGGAAACAGAGCCTGGATTGGAGGAGAATATGACCTATCGAGTTTATCTACACTTAAAAGTTTATCCAACTGCTGATTCTTTCGAAACAACGTGTGGCACATTTGCCTTTGTTCAGCACAGAACATTCACCTCTGAAAGTTCTGATATTGAAACAGAGTCACTTGCGACTCTGTATGCCACCAATGGATTCTGGTTAGACTCCCTCAATGTTTTGGGGCAAGCTGTGTGCAATGGTGAGAGCCGAAACCTTTGGGAATCTTTACTGAGCAATGAACATTATCCAGGCTTCCAGCCGTTCAACCCAGCCATTATTGAGTCAGAAATAATTGATTGCACTACTGCCAGCTCCCAACCAGGATAAAGGTTGCCCAAGCGTTGGGGCGACGTCCATCATCTGGCCTTTTCAGCATTGCAAGTTGTGCCTGACGCAGGGCTTGGGCTCGACTCGTATTGCCTTGAGCAAATTGCTTGTATAGTTCTGACATCAAAAGAGCAGTTGAGGCATCACCGACGATCTGAAGTGAGGCGATCGTGCTTCGGGCTCCAGTTTGTACGGTGATACCTGCTAGTCCTAAGGCCGCACGGCGATCACCTGCTGCCGTTTGACAAGCACTTAGGACAAGAAGTTGGATTGCATCCTCCACTGTTGCCGATCGCTGCTGTAAAATCTGCGTCATGTCGTTCAAGTCAAGTTTGGCATCACGAGTCACAATAAAGGTGTCATGGGGATTAGAGCCAAATTGACCGTGAGTTGCTAAATGAACGATAGAAAAGGGCTTGGCGCTGATTACATCTTTAATCTGAGTGCTGACAAATTCTAGCTCAGCGAGCACATCAACTTGATTAGGGAAAAGTTTTTGGATTGTATCTAACTCAAACTTAACTTGCGGTAAGTCACTTAAATCAATTGCGAAGTCTGTTGTCGTTCCAGCCACAAGAATTTCCAAGTTCTCAGGTGAAGGGATTTGTGAGTTTTTATACAGAGGTAGCCCTAAATTCAAGGCAATAGCATAGTCTTCAATAAGATACTTCTCCCCATTATGTAATGCGGCGAGAGGAATATTTTGAAAGAATCTATCTAATGCAAAAACCAAGGTTTTTGGTGAATGTGCTTGCAAGTCAGCTTCAATTGGCTTGATGAGTAAGTCATAGACTTCTCCGAAGAGTGAACTACTATGGGGCGTCAAGTCTTCTTCAATGTCATCTCGCAAAATAGTCAACTTTTCATCAAGCTCAGCTTCTGTAATTGAAGTTGACAAGCGATGTACTACAATTTCCTCATCATCCTGATAATACTTCAAAATAATTTCAATTCGACCCTGGGTATAAATCGGATAAATCAAAGCTGTATTGTTCTCTTCAGCCGCTGCTGCAACCGCTTCAGCAGAAACCTGTTCACCCGCCGACAAATCACAGCGTAAATAATCCTCAATTGTTGCCACCTGTAGCTCTTCGAGAACACCTGTTACACGATCTAAATTGGCTTCTGCATCCGTCCCAGAAGTCTTACTCGACTGTTTAGTAGCAATAACCTCCTCCGAAGTGAGTAACAACGCCATCAACTCTCGATACACAGGCTCCACTTCATCCCGAAATGAAAAGCGAAACTCCGACTGCTTCAGGCTCACCAAGTCTGCTCGAATTCCATCTAGGGTATCAATCGTACTCTCATACATTACCACTGCTTGCTTATGGGTTTTCGGTGCTCTTGCTAACAGCCGACCCAATTGCCATTGCACCTGATACATCAGTCGCTCATCTTGCAACGGTTCAGCTAACCACAAAGCAACTTCGGTACAGGCTTGAGCCTGAGCCCATTGCTCTTGTTTTTCATAGAGTTCGCCTAAATAAGCCAGACTATAGGCGGTTACTAAGGAGTCAGTGGTCTGTGAAAAATCCCCTTGACAAACCCTATTACTGTTTATCGCTGGATTCACTGCTTGCAAAGTATTTATCAGGAGTTGTTCGATAAAAGTAGCTTGACTCGCAAGCTCACTTTTGGAGTGATGATATTTCAGCAATCGGTGGGCAATATTGATCTGAGCAAAAGAGCGATCGCGGTTAGGGGTTTGGGTTGCCAAAGATGCGGCGATCTGTGGAGCAGGGGTTATAAATTCAATAGGATCAGCAATCGTGATTCCTGTTTCTTCATCGAGTGGTGGTGAGAGAAACACATCCACCGTCAAATTCAACAGATTGAGCTGTGCCTGGGTAGCTAGTGCTGAATCAGAATGTGCAACAGATTGATAATGAGCAATGGCTTGGTTGAAATATTGACGCTGTACGTCGGGAAAGGTTTTTGGCACTGAAACCCGCTCTTGAGAATCCTTGGCCCAATAGTAGGTTACCTGTTCTAGCTCGCCCAACGCCAGCCCAATTTCAGCTTGGAGTTGGGGGTTAGCTGTGGTGTGGGCGATCGCCTCTGCCGTTTTGAGCAACAGCAATGCTTGATACAGATATTCTGCTCTTTTCTCATCCTTGGGTGCAGGCGCAAGACCCAAGGTTTGGGGAAATTCCCCGATCACCCGACCCATCAGGGCAAACTGCTGGTAAACCTGCGCCTTAAATGCTGTATTGGCATATATCTCAGACTGAACCACTTGATAGAGCGGTATGACCCGCTGCATTGCCGAGCGATATTGCCCCAGTTTTTCTAGTGCCCGTACCTGATGCAACTGGTTTCGGTGCATCTCCCGAGCTTTACTAAGCTGCCCAAACCCCTGCGCTGCCTGCCCCCAAGCCCGAAACGCTTGGTCATAGCGCCCCAGTGAAAAGTACAGCTTCCCTTCGGTTTCCTGGAGCGCTGCTTGGAGTGTCGGTTGTGGGTTCGCGGCCAAAATTTGCTGCGCTTGGGCGATCGCCCCCTCAGCCCCCGACCAATTCCCCACTTCCAAATACGCCGCTGCCAAGTTGAGCAAGATCTGGGCCCGTTCATGGGGCTGTGTTGTTAACTCCAGCAGGGGTTCGAGATACTCGATCGCCCCAGCATAATTCCCTTGCAAATAATCCGCTTGAGCTGCATCCAGGAGTGAGCGCCCCTCCGGTGTAAACCCTGAGAGCAACACTGCCCCACCGATCAAAAGGGATTGTAGAGCAGTTGAAAATAAAGACCGTTTTCTTGCCATGTTTCGTTGGTATCAGAGAGGTGAACGAGCGGAATGCCCCAATCGAGGCGAGCGGAAAAGATGTCAGAGAGGGAAACTTGTAGGCCGGAGCCGAAAGACACGAGAGTTTGGGTTTCGGGCTGTTCACTCTCGCCATTATTCCAACCCGTGCCGAAATTAAAAAAGGGAATCAATTCAACCGTCCAGAGTTCATCTCCCAATGTGAGCACCGGAACATAGAGTTCTGCCACACCCAGCAGGCCGTTGTCTGTGAGCAGGGCATTTTGGCGATAGCCCCGCACCGTACTCTGTCCACCCAGCCCAAACTGTTCCCCCGAGAGTAGGGGGCGATCGCTCAGTTGCGCCTCACCCCGCAGGATCACTTTTTTGCCACCATCCAGAAGTTTGACCCATTGCACCTGACCCTGCCAGGAGAAGAAGCGACTATCGGGCGAGATTTCGTTGATTGTGGCATCAAAGATGTTTACACCAATACTAAAGCGCGATCGCAGGGCCAACAGAAAATCCTCGCCTTGGGTGGTCCAAGCCTGGCCCAAGCGTAGAGCGCTAACCCGAGTGCGCCCTTCCAAGTCCGCTCCGGGCGAGAGGGGAAAAGGAATATTTAAGAGCGTCGTTTGGCTGCGGCTGTGGGAGACCTCTAAGCTCAGGGCCAGCTCCTCAGTGGGCGTTTGCTTGAGCGGATGGCTGATGCCCAGGTTGAAATAGGTGGATTCCGACTGGATATCGAGGCGATCGAAGGGGTCTTCAATGATTCGGCTGTGGCCGAGCCCCGCACTGGCATAGACCTGAGTATTGTGGGGGCTCACGGGCAAGGTGTAGCGCACGTTGAGGCTGTTGCTCCCCTCCGTGATGCTGGGGCTAATACTAAGGTTGTCACCCCAACCGCTGACATTTTGAATATTAAAACTTGTGCCGCCGCCCTCGCTACCGACACTGGGGGAGCGGTTGTTATTCGAGAAAATCGAGGTGCTGAGGCGATCGCTCGTTGTGACCACAACGTTGAGGATGTTTTCTCCGGGTTCTGGCGCTGCAGCTAATTCTGCTTGAACAGCATCAATATTCGGGTCAAGCTGTAAGAGCTTGAGGGCATCCAGTACGGTTTCTTGATGGAGCGGTGTGGTGGTGGCAAGGTTGAGGCGAGATTTTACATAGTCGTCTTCTAGCTCTCCTCCTATCACTTGTATCCGGATGTCGGCAATTTTGCCTTCAATCACTTGAAAAATGGCAGTGCGGCTTTCGACAGCGTAAGCCAAAAAGATCGCGCCACTGGTAATGTAGTCTGCTTTGAGATAGAGCCCTTGAATCAAATCAGCCGCTTGCTGCAACTCCACAATCGAGAGGGGCTTCCCTTGAAAGTCTGTGAGCAAATCATTAAAGTCGGCGACAGAAAAGACGGTGCTCCCTTCTACTTGAAAGCGATCGACTGGATAGGTTTGTAAATTTGGTGGTGCAGAGTCAGGCGGGGCGATCGGCTGAGTTCTAGGACTTAAGGGCGGTAGCTCAACGGGAATTTCAATCGTATCCGGTAAGGTCGGCTCAGGGGGCTCAATAAAAATATCTGCCGGATTGCGATTGGGGTTAATCTCTTGACCCCAAGCCGCGACGGCCCAAAGCGGCAGAGTCAATAGGCTACCAAGGGCAATTGAACCCCAACACCCAGGCCAACGGCTAGGGTGATGGTAGCAAGAAAAATGAGGTGATGGGGACAGCGTGGGTTGCACCAGCAATGGAGTGAATCGGGCGACTACCTATTTCTCCGCAAATTTAAGCCAAATTTATGCAAAGAAGCAAGATTGCGGGTTAGACGTGCTGGTGGATTCCCCGAGAGAAGCATCAGCGTCTGCTGGTGCAATGCCTTTATCGCGCCGAGCAACCTGGTCAGTCTTTTCTTCTCACCATGAATGAACTGATCGATACCCTTGGGAACCTCGAAGAATTCAGATTCCGAGCCAGATCACAACGAATCCTCGCTGTTTCAGCTCTCAAAAATTGCCAAAATAGCAATTAATCGAGGTTCCCCCTTGATGATGGCAACAGGTCATACCAAATCCGGATTGTATGAACACAGAAAGCGAAAGCTGATCCGGGTGGCGGGCAAGATGGACTTCGACTCCCCTTCGACTCCGCTCAGGACAAGCGCTCAGCAACCACCCGCGCTACGGGATATTGAGCCCAGAAGCCCGTAGC
>JBCDEB010000032.1:0-52134 GCA_039180005.1 Cyanobacteria bacterium P01_G01_bin.54
AGAATTCCAGAACCCTTGATATACAAAGATTTCAGGAAAACGAGGTCATTTTGAGTTTCTATCAGTTTGAAATTGCTCAAACCCATATACTGAAGGTCTTTTGTCACTCTGGCGGTAGAATAAAATCGCCAAACCCTAAAAGACCTTCAGTATATGGGTTTGAGCAATTTCAAACTGATAGAAACTCAAAATGACCTCGTTTTCCTGAAATCTTTGTATATCAAGGGTTCTGGAATTCTCCCTCCCCATAGTGACAAAAGAGGGATAAGGCCTTCATTAAGGTGTGCCACGGCACTACCGCTGGACACCGTAGGAAATACCCAATTCACCACAAGGACTGGTGTTAGAATCGGCAGAACCCAGAATACCGTTCTCAATCCATCCTTCCACAGGAGCAACAATCCTCAGCCACTCTACATTTTCACGTTCACTGACCTCGACGTATCTGACCTTCTCCGCTGGAAAAACATAGTCCAGTACAGAGGATGAACGGGGATCATCTGAGGTGTAAATCTCTAAGCCATATTCTTGGCTAACTCGATAGTTAATGCATACTTCAGTGGGGGCGTTTACACTAGACTGACGCGTTTGCTGAGCCGTCTGAAGCGGCTTTTCTAGAGCCTGCGTAACAGCACCTACCTGAAATATCGCTGACCCGAATCCAGCCATCAATAGTGTAGTTAAATATGCAGAGCCCTTCTTCATAATGAGTTTTACAGAGTTATGTTAGGCGGTCATGATTTCAGGGTATTTGTGCCAATATTAATCCACCGTAACGCACCAATTGTAAAGTATTCAATGAGTTGTGGTGCGTTACGCAGGAAAGAAAATTTCTCTCATTCGATCAAGATCTTGACCTGCTAACGCACCCTACATAATCAATCAGGTACATTGCAGGGTACAAAGTTCAGAGTGTTTTCACCAGGAAGCCCATACTCAATCCAACCTTGTGCAGGATGAAACGCCTGTAGCCATTGAGTATTAGATTGTTCTTCAAACTGAGGTAATCCTAAAGTCCAAACTTCATCGCCATGATATACTAGCTCCTCCACATCGCTGCTGCTGCTACGATCTTTACGAATTGGAAAACTTGAGTCTTCAAAACGCTCATGCAAGCAAAATTTTGAATATGAGGGTTCAAAAGTCCCATCACAGCGTGTTAAATCAGCGGCCCAGACAAACCCTTCCACTGGCCAGTTGATAGAAATCCAGCCGGTTATTGGCGCTCTATCATACAAAAAGACTTGCTCGTATTGCTGAAGCTCAAGAAGAGTCTCTGAATCAGTTGAGCGGTTAGCGTAAACGAATGCTGCTTTATTAGTCTGACGACACTCGCCGGACACATCCCTCTGTGCAAAAATCAATGGTTTTGAGGGTAGAGGTGATGAGACAGCGCGCTTACTGACACCAAGCACTAAAGTAATAATAAATACGGGAAATAAAAGGCTACGTTTAACGTTCATTATCTCTCTATTCATCAATTAAATCATCACAATTATCAAGCCGGAGGCTAAACACATTAGAGCCTTCATCAAAAGAACTCTGAAGTTCAATCCAGCCCTCGTAAGGCTCAATTAACCGACCCCATTGCAAACCATCACTATTTGGATCGAAAGAGACCTCAGGGCGAGTATCAACCAAAATCATTTCTTCCGATTCCAATGTAAAAGGCGACTTTGTATGCTCTCTACCCGGATTGTCATAAATGTTCAGCTCATTTATAACTGCATAACATTGCACGTTGGGAGTGTTAAAAATGGCTGCTGTAGGAGGACAACTCTGATCATTCCCTATGAAGCGAGATGGAATAAACCCTTCTACATCCTCATCGTAGGCATACCTAACCTTAACCCATCCAGTATTTGGACCGTCAGAAAATTCTTCTAATATCTCCACCAAATCATCGTTCTCGAAAATGTAACCAGTGCGATTCGAGACTGCCTCCCGGCGGCTCTTATATAGCGGTGCTTGCCCGTCTTCCATACTACTTATAACTACACACTGACTTACATCCTCTTGCTCAATTAATGAAACCTCAAAACGATCCCGATCGCCCGCCTCCGGTGGTGTAGAGAGAGTAGAAGGCAAAGCAGCAAGAGCAGCACCCTGGCCGATCGCACCGAGGGAGAGCACACCCAGCGCCAAAAGTCGAGTTAAACAGTTCATCGGTCTCATCGTTCTAAAGCAGTTCCTATCAATATACAAAACAACGCCCAGTCTGGAAGCAAAAAGTTAGAGCGGCTCCCAATAGATCACTCTGGGAATCGGTGCTGCTTTTATGCAGCTCCGTCAAAATTGTCACTTCAATCACCGAGTCAGCCCCGTAAGGCTGTGAACCCTCCTAGACTCGTTCGTGCCAAAACAGTTCCCAACAGGGGCGATCGCAGCGCTCGAATGTAACAGAAGGTAAGCAAATTTAAACTTGGATTGCAAACCGACCGCGACTGAAGCCCTGCGCATCAGCCTCAATGCTAGTCTGTGTGGACACTACACGCCACAATAGCAAAAAGACTCTATGAAGGCCAACACTCACTTGATCGAAGCCGCCCTCATTGCCAGCCTCGGCGCAGGTATCGTCACCACCTTCGCCATCAGCCAAGGACAACACCCGATCCAAGCCCTGCTGATTACCTGCCTTGCCGCTGCCTTTGCCACGCTTTGCCGGAAATACGGTTTAGTGTAAAAGTACGCTAAGAAAAAATGCTCCAGGTAAAGTATTAATCGGTGGCAGGCAGGATGCACTATCCCTCCGGGACGCTACGCGAACGACTCCGCTCAGCAACCACCTGCGCTACGTTTTCTACGCTGAGTATCCGTAACGCGGGCGTTTCGCCCGCCTTGGGTAATCTTTAGTTTCAACATCACGGCAGATGCTATAGTTGCTGCATACAAATGAACTTGTTTTTGTGTGTACGACAACTGCTGCAAATACCTCATTGAAACCTTCCCCACCGACTTTGCAACTTGGCTTTTAGGTCGTCCCATCCCCTTGACTCAACTCAAGCCAAGGGAGTTGAGCAACCAACCCATCCATGCCGATGCCCTGATGCTCAAAGGCCAGGATGTTGTGCTGCATGTGGAATTTCAAACCGAGCCCGACCCCAAAATCCCCCTGCGCCTAGCAAATTATTACCTGCGCCTGTATCAGAAATTTCCGGGCAAGCAGATTCATCAGGTCGTGCTTTATTTGCGAGAGCGAGACTCGCCCTATGTCTCTCAAAACAAGTTTGAAACTGCGGTCATGGTCCATCGCTTTAATGTGGTGCGCTTGTGGGAACAACCCAAGGCTCTGTTTTGGAACAGTCCTGGGCTATTGCCCTTGGCCATGCTCTCCCAAGCTGCGCAACAGAATGCTGAGGTTCTCCTACGGCAGACAACCCAACGTATTGCTGAGATCACCCAAGATCAAGAAATGCAGGGCAGCTTAGAAGCCGCAACAGGCGTATTAGCCGGGTTAAAATTAAAACCAGCGATCATTCGACAGATAATCAGGAGCAAGGCAATGCGAGAATCTTTGTTTTATCAAGATATTTTGCGCGAAGGACGGGAACAGGGTCGCCAGGAAGGTCGTCGAGAGGGTCGCCGGGAAGGGCAACTGAGCGTATTGCGTCAGATTGTGCCGATTTTGCAGGGCTGGGGCGTTCCGGTCGAGCGGCTTTTGGCGATCGTGGGTATTTCGATCGCCGAATTGGGGCTGGATGAAGAGGAGTAAGCTATCTTGTTGGCGGCAACAGGATAATGCATGGGCCACGGTGAACTGAGCGCATGACCTTACAGACTCCTCACAGTGGTTACCATTGGCAGGGTAGCAATAGCAACAGTGGCGATCGCTTCTTTGAAGGCTGGTATTATCGCGTTACGCTGCCAGCCGTGGGTCAGACCTTTGCCTTTATGTATTCCATTGAAGACCCCCAAGGTGGTACGCCCTACAGTGGTGGTGCGGCGCAGGTTTTGGGACCCAATGATCAGTATCTGCTGCGCACCTTTCCGGATGTAAGCGGGTTTTGGGCCGAGCGCGATCGCCTCGCGCTGGGGCATTGGCGTCAGATTCCCGATAAACTTGACCCTCAACCCCTGACTTCAAACGACTTTAGCCAACTGATCCCCGAAGGTTATCAAGCCACCGCGACCCTCCACCAGGGCTATCTAAGCGATCCCGGCACGGGCAACTATTGCCATTGGCAGTATGAAATTACACCCATTTATGGCTGGGGCTCACCCAGCCGCGCTCAGCAGTCCACCGCTGGTTTTTTCTCTCGTTTTCAAATCTTTGAGCCGGGTTGGCAGATTTTGATGGCCCATGGGCAGGTTAACGGTTGGATCGATTGGAATGGCCAGCGGTATTACGCCCAAGATGCCCCCGCCTACGCTGAGAAGAACTGGGGACATAGCTTTCCGAAGCGTTGGTTTTGGGTCAACTGCAATGCTTTTGAGCATGAGCCGGATCTGGCACTGACGGCAGGGGGTGGCAAGCGGCTTGTCCTGGGACTTGAAGAATCGGTGGCATTGGTGGGCATTCACCATCAGGGTCAGTTTTACGAGTTTGTGCCCTGGAATGCGCGGGTCTCTTGGTCGATTGACCCCTGGGGGCATTGGCAGATGCAGGCCCAGAATCTGAGTCATCGGGTAGAAGTGTTGGGGACAACGGAGCATACTGGAACACCTTTGCGAGCGCCAACTCAGCAAGGGTTACGATTCTGCTGCCGCGATACGATGCAGGGGGAGGTGAGCGTGCGGCTCTGGGATCGCCGCGATCGCCTCTTGCTCAATGCCACCAGTTCCCTCTGTGGTTTAGAAATCGGCGGGGCACCCTGGGACAAGACTTGGATAAAAACTTAACTCGACTTAACACCCCATGTTAAGATCGGTAGCAATTTCTTAGAAACGCTGTATTTTTAGACAGGATTTAAAACCCATGATCGCCGCAATGCTGCTTGCAGAGTTACCGGAAGCTTATCAAATTTTTAAACCCCTTGTGGATGTTCTGCCGTTGATCCCGCTGTTCTTCTTGGCGCTGGCGTTTGTGTGGCAAGCATCCGTGGGTTTTAAGTAATGGGCTTCACCTAGCTAGGGGCTGTCATCAATTTAGATTTCAAGCTCTGAGAGTGACTGGCTTACAGCCCCTTTTCTTGTTTTTTGGGCCGGGCGCTCTATCCCTTGTCCCAGCCAGCTTCTGAGGTTAATTGATGGCACGCCCTAAATTTTGATTCTTCCCTTGAGTTGTTTTGGTTTGATTAACGAGGAGGCGCTGCGATCGCAGCGCCTTCTTTGCTTTTAGCTGGCTCCGATCATCAACAACACCCCTATGTTTTTCAACACCTGGCTCGATGCAGCCCTCGCCCAACCCTGGATCGCCCGCTACGCCAAGTTTATGGCCTTGGTGTTGCTCTATGGTGCAACGGTTCACATTAGCAATATTTTGGGGCTGACCGGGACGCCCTGGTTGGAGACCCCGCTGCTGTGGCGATCGCTTGATCTGCTCTTACTCCTGTTTGATGGTACGGTGGCGATCGCCCTCTGGCAGGGTTGGCGTTGGTCCGTATGGGCACTCTTGATCGGCATGATCACCTTGCAATGGCTGCCCTACACGGTCTGGCGATCGCAGTTTGTCCTCCAGCCAGAAGATGCCCAGACGCTCAATGGCTTGATTGGCACAGAGGCACTGCTGTTAGCCATTTTTGCTCTGTTGATTGGGCTCAAGAAGTAATGAATGGTTTTTTCAAGACGTCACTTTATCGCTGCTGTGAATCTCTTCAAACCCAAAAACCTAAGGGGTGGCCTCCTTGTGAGTATTGGCTATATGCTCTCGCCCCTCTCCTGGTGGAATGACTTGTTTTTTAATTTACCCATTGCCCTGGTCTTTGGCTATGGCATCAGTTGGCTACACCCGAGTTGGTTTGTGCCGGGAACGATTCTGGGTTATTGGCTCTCCAACGTTCTCGGCATGATCATGATGCAGTTTGGCGCGGTGGATATCTTTCTCGCCGAGGAGAAACGGAATCTGACGCGTGATATCTGGATTGGCTTTGGTGGTGCAACGCTCTACACGATTGTTGTTTCCGGGTTGGTGTATTTCCACGTTTTGGCGATGCCGGATTTTTTGACGGATTTACAGCATTGAACTTTAAAACGGCGACCAATTAATTGAAAAATGCAACCCGTCTTCCTGAGCAGAATTCCCGGTCGAGGTGAAATCCGTCAAGGGAATGCCCCAATCCAGACGGGCAGACCAGCCGGTGCCATCTTGCCAGAGTAGCCCTAAGCCGAGGGAAGAGAGGGTATTCGGCGAGGGGTCAGCCTCATCCAGATTCCAGCCCCAGCCAAAGTCGGCAAAGGGGGTGAGTTGGAGTATGCCATCCACCCGTTCGACCCGCCAGAGGGGCAGCCGCACCTCCACGGACGCCAACGCCCCGCCATCCGTGGTGATCAGGTTCTGGGGATAGCCCCGCACCGTTTGCGCCCCGCCAATGCCAAGCTGCTCGACGGAGGGCAGGGGGCGATCGCTCCATTGCAGATTGCCCCGCACAATCAGCAGCAGATCCTGCCCCAAACGCCTGACCCATTGCCCCTGGCCCTGCCAGGAGAGAAACTGGCCATCAGGCGCGGTTTCATTTTGGGTTGTGCCGAAGAGATCAATGCCGAGGTTAAACTGCGATCGCGCCGCTAGCACCTCTTGTTCACTGCGTTTGAGCCAATCTTGGCTAAAGCGTAATGCAGAAATTTTCGTCTTGCCCTCGCTATCCGAGCCCCGCGTCGGCAGGGGCAGCTCACCACTGTCGAGCGGGTTGAGCGTAACGCTGCTCTCATAGCGCGAGAGGGTCAGCCCTAGAGCAAATTCTTCGCTGGGCGTTTGGTAGAGGGGTTGGCGAAAGGCGACTTCGTAGGTATCTGAATTGGACTCAATGTTGAGAATGTCAAAGGGGTCACGAATCACGCGACTATTGCCATGGCTGTAGCTCAGGGTCAGGCGACCATTGCGGGGATTGAGGGGAATGGCATAGGCTGCATCAAAGTTACCGCTGCCCTGAGTGCCACTCAGACCCAGACTGAGGCGATCGCCAATGCCGAGGAGATTGGTATAGCTGACCTGTCCCTGCTGCCGCACGGTTCCCACATTGCTGGAGCGAGCATTATCCAGACTCAAATTACTCTGCCAGGGGTCAGCCTCCACGATCTGGACGTTGAGGAGACTACTACTCGGCTCCAAGCCTGCCGCAAGCTCAGCATTGATCGTCTCAATCAACGGGTCTTGCTGGAGCAACTGTAACCCGGCAATCAGTTGGTCTTGGTTGAGGGGGGTTGCTCCCGCCAGGGCAAGGCGATCGCGAATATAGCTGGTTTTAAGGTGCTTTGTCCCCCTGACGTTAATCGCCTCAAGGCGGCCTTCAATGATTTGCAGATTAATCACATTATTCGCGATCGCCTGCTCAGGAATAAACGCCCCCGAAGTTATGTAGCCTTGGTTCACATAGAACGCTGTCAAAGCAGTACGAGCCGCAATGAGCTGCTCAAAGGAGACCTGAAAGCCCGCTTGGCCATCGGGCAGGGGACAGACAGTCGTGGTGGTTGAATCAATGGCTGCGTCTACGACAGCCGCCAACTCAGCCGTCGAAAACACGGTACTCCCCACGACCTGAACGGCTTGAATGCAGGCACTCTCCGTAACCGGGGGCGGGGTTGTCGGCTCTACTGTTGCGGGCAACTCAAACACCGGGGGCGCAGGGCTGGGCTGGGGCTCCACCGCAGGTGGTGGCAGCGGTGGCTGGGGTTCGAGGGGATTAGGAAGCGCCTCGACCTGGCCAAGCATCGTCTGACTCAAAACCGTCTTCTCCGGTTTGTAGAGCAGTGGAACTGGCCCAGCGGAAGCAGCCGCCTCATCCAACACCGGCACAGCCGTCGCCAAAGGGGCGATCGCCCCCCAAAGCAGCCCACCGTAAACGAGTGAGACCCCGAATTGCTTAAATATCTGAACCCTCAAACGCCGTTTTAATCGCTTGCGATTGCCTCCAACATTGCCCATGATTTCCTGATTAAGCGCTCAATCCCAGAATTGATGGGGTCTGGAATGTGAACCGTGCCTCTAGATCAAGCAAGACGAGACCGCTTGATTCAGGATAAACCTTGTCTAATGAAAAATCGGGTTTGAAGGGTTAAAGGTTCAAAGTTAAAGGTTCAAAGTTAAGACGTCGTGTAGGGGCTGGGTTTCGGGAGCCCTGCGTCAGTGCGATCCCCCTGGCAAACCAAGGATTCAGAATTCTGTCGATCACGACATGACAGTGGAAGACAAAGTTCAAAACTTTTAACCCTTAACCCTGAACTTGCATCAGAGCTGCGCCTGAAACTCCTGCAAACAATCCCATAGGTCATCCTGACAGGCCCGAGGCAGCAGATCGAGGAGTGGAATTTGGCGTTGCCCACCGCCGATCGCTACCGGGATAGCCGTCAAAATCTTCCCTAAGCTTTCTTCGGTTAATGTATCGTCAACCAGCAGGGGCGCGACCTGCTGGGCAATGGTGGTGTGGAGCTTGGCATCACTCAAGTAGAGATGCCACTTGGCAATGTCAAGATAGGCCGCTTGGCCAATTTCGGCGGCCAAGGCTTCAAGGGTTTGAGCCGGGAGAGAATTCGCCATGGTGCTTAACCGTCCGTATTAGGGGAATAGTCTGCGATCGCCGCGATATAGACCAGATGTCCCAGCAAAATGGTCAACCAAACGCCGGTCAACCAGATCGCCCAAGGCCATTGGGCTTGCTTGAGCTGATCCACAAACCACAGCCCCGAATTGCCGGCCAAAAAGGCCGCCACATGCACGGCAAAGGTCATACGGTCATCTAAACGACGAAAGGCGGGGTCGGTTTTGCGATCGGGTTTGCGGGGCCAACGGGGGGGCATGGATTATGGGGGGAAAGGTGAAGGGGAAAGGGTGAATTGATGTTTTTACATTTTACTCGACAAGCCCCGATCGCAGGGCACGAACAGCGGCTTGGGTGCGATCGTCGGCACAGAGCTTGTTGAGGATGCTGCGTACATGGGTTTTGACGGTGCCAATGGTAATGTGCAGTTGCTCGGCGATCGCCGCATTGCTGCACCCCGCCACAATCAACTCCAGCACATCCAGCTCCCGTTCAGTGAGGGCGCTCGCCTCAATCATCTGCTGGTCGTCAGGATTGATCGAGCGGATTTCCACGGTGGGGGCGTCCGTCTCAGGGTCAGTCAACGTTACGCCGCTGCGGGCCTGCTTGAGCACCACACGGGCGATCGTCGGGTCAATCCAAGAGTTGCCCTCATGGGTGAGACGAATCGCTTGAACCAGGTTTTCCAGGCTGACATCTTTGAGGCTATAGGAATCAGCGCCAGCCGCGAAGGCAGCCAGCACCGAATCCTCATCGCTATGCATCGTCAGGATCAAAATCTTGGTTTGCTCGGCGTCAGAAGAGTCCTTAAAAATTTGCGTCAGCTCAATGCCATCCTGGTCGGGTAGCCCCACATCTACCACAGCCACATCCGGCTTGCTCACCGTGAGAATCTGGAGCCCCTGATGCGCATTGGCCGCCTCACCCACCACCTCAATATCTGCAAACTGTTGCAATGCCGCACTCAAACCAATCCGGCTGAGGTCATGGTCTTCAATCAAGACAATCCGAATCTTGGCCATTGCGAGCTAAAGCAGAAGGGGGGATGGGGTAATCATAACGTTTCTTTACATCCTCCCCCTGCTAGACACATTCCTCAGCCCTCAGATGGACTTCAGCCGATTCTCAGTTCGGCGCGAAATATTGAACGAATATTCCAAATTAAATCCGGTATGTTGACAACCCTCAGTTGGCTCTTGCTTGGGAGCTATGGCATCGTAATCTACAGCATTGTCCAGCGCACCACCCCCCAACGGGTCTCAGCGCAGGCATTCTTCGCGGGCGAGTCGAGGCAGGGGCAAGAACCTCCCTTGTGGATCTTGGTGGCGAGCGCGGCAATTACTTGGATCTTTGCCAAGTCCATTAGTAATGCCGCAGCCCTGGCCAATGCCTTTGGCGTCACGGGCGGGATTGGTTATGCTCTCTATTATCTGAGTTTTGTGACAGCCGCGATCGCCATCTACTTCATCCGCGTTCGTGGTGGATATCACTCCCTTCCCGAATTTTTAGGGCGTAAGTATGGCCAAGTCTGCGCACGCCTCTTTCTGGTAGCGATCGCCATTCGCTTGCTCAACGAGGTCTGGTCAAATACGAAAGTGTTTTCACTCTACTTTGGTGCCGAGGGCAGTGCCGGATATTGGCTAGCCGCGCTGGTGGTGACAGCCTTTACGGTCTACTACACCCTCTGGGGTGGGCTGCGCAGCAGCTTACTCACCGATAGCGCTCAGATGCTCTTGGCGGCGGTGCTGCTGGTGATTATTCTGGTGGCACTCGGCCCTGGCTTTGCTCGTGAGGGTTTACCCGCCGTGGATGCCGAGACGCAGACCGCCGGTCTGACCTTCTGTGGCTTAGCCCTTGTGCAGGTCTTGAGTTATCCATTTCATGATCCCGTACTGACCGATCGCGCCTTCATCACACAACCCAAAACCATGCTCAAGGGATTTGTGTTAGCGGGTGTGGTCAGCGGTGGGTTTATCCTGCTCTTTAGTCTAGTGGGGTTGGCGGCTCGGCAGCAGGGGCTAGAGGGAGATCCGATCTTGACTGTACCAACACTGCTAGGTTTACCGCTGTTGCTGATTTTCAATGGCATTATGCTCACCAGTGCTGGCTCGACGCTCGACTCGACCTTTTCCAGTACTGCCAAGCTGGCAGCGCGGGATTGGCAGGGCCATGCCACACCGCCGACAGAATCCCAAGCGCGGCGAGGGCGCTGGGCAATGCTAGCGATCGCCCTCTTCGGGAATCTCCCCCTGCTCGCCATCTATCTCGGCGATCGCATTGGCCCGGCGATTATCGCGGCAACGACAATCAGCGGCACGATGGTGATGGGCTTAGCCCCGATTTTTCTGTTAGCATTCTTGCCCGGTGTGGGTCGTCTTAGCTTTCATGCCGCCTTTTGGCCAGGTTTGGTGTTTGGCGTGCTGCGAGTGCTTGAAGGGATACTCCAAGTGCAGTTTTTCCCCACTTGGCTGGCGATCGGCACCGGCAAATATGCCCTAGATCTGGGACTTAATATTTACGGTCTGCTTTTTTGTACCGGGATGTATTGTCTGGCGGCGATCGTGAGTTGGCAGTTAAACTTGGTAGAGCCTGCTCTCAGGTAGCCCTAGTAACGCAGGGCGGAAGTTTAAGAATGCCTGTATGACAGATATTTGGATAAATTTTGAACCAGTGGTTTATTTTTGCCGTCGAGTACGAGGGGCTGTCATCATCTAGATTCCAAGCTCTGAGAGTGACTGGCTTACAGGCCCTTTTTCTGTTTTTGGGTTCGGGCGCTCTATCCCTTATCCTATCAAGCTTCTGAGGTTAATTGATGACAATCCCTAGATTTTGGAACAGTCAGCTTACCATTGACCTGATTTATCCTGATGCAGCGGCTGGCTCCTAGAAGAAAGGATCGATCAGCAATGTTGAGTCGCTAACGAAACGGAAGCGCGATGCCACAGCTACGATGGGAAAAAGGTGGATTAGTGGGGATTATTGCTCCCCTGCTGGGTCTAGGGATGATGATGGGCGAAGCGATCGCCCAAACCGTCAACGCCGACAGCACCGTGGGTACAACCGTGACCGGCACAGGTGCCTTCACGATCACCGGCGGTACGATCCAAGGCCCAAACCTCTTCCATAGCTTTAGCGACTTTTCTCCAGGTACAGCCGCCACCACATTTGACCTCACTGCTGGTAGCTATGGCGGCACAGCCAACAGCGTTACGGCCATCATCAATCGTGTCACGGGCAGCAGTATTTCCAACATTGATGGGCTCCTGCAAGTCCTGGGCGGCACGGATCCGGATTTCTTTTTAATTAATCCCAACGGCATTGTCCTGGGCCCCAATGCTCAACTCGATCTAGGCGGCTCCTTTATCAGCAGCACCGCAAGTAGTATCACTTTTTCCGACGGGATTGCATTTGCTGCGGACGACACCACCGTTGCGCCGTTGCTCACCATCAATCGCCCCCTCGGTCTCCAGATCGGCAACAATCCCGGCGCAATCCAGGTGAATGACTCGGGTCATGAGCTCGTCAGAACCACCTTTTTTGCCCCCACGGACCGTTCCCAGCTCATGACCTCACCCTTGCAAGTGGCAACGGGCAAAACCCTTGCACTCGTGGGCAGCGATATCTCCCTCGATGGTGGTGTCCTCATGGCTGAAGCGGGCCATGTGGAACTCGGGGCAGTACAACATTCAACCGTGGGTTTGACGCCCAGCACCACAGGCTGGCGCTTTGACTATGGAACGGTAAAAACCTTCGGCGAGATTCATTTGATTGGGCAGGCGCTTGTGGATGTCAGCAGTAACCTGGCCACCGGAGCCAGCGCTGGGTCGGCTGCGCTCCAAGGTGCGGCAATCACCTTAGACGATGGCTCGCTGGTACTCAGCCAAAATGTGGGCAACCAAGCCGGGGGGGGCATTCAAGTAAACGCTACCGATACCGTTCGTTTGCAGGGCGTTGACCCGAGCACAAACGCCCATAGTTCCCTGCGCACGGAGGGCTTTGGCCTGGGGAATAGTGGGGCGATCGCGCTCACTACCCACCATTTGGACATGCAGAATGAAGCCAGTTTCCAGACCCTCACGTTTGGCCCTGGCCATGCTGGCAGTGCCGTTCTCGATGTCGATACAGCAACCCTGAGCAACGGCTCAGTGGTCGGCTCGATCACCTTTGGGGATGGCAATGCCGAAAATGTGGTGATGAATGCCGCCACCTTGAGCGTCCTGGATGGCTCTATTCTGGGCTCATTTGCCGTAAATAATCCCTTAAATACGGGAAATATCGGCGCGGCGGGCGATGTCCAAATCACCGCAGCGGAGATCAATGTGCAAGGAACCAATGCCGTGTTCGCCTCCGCAGGGGGCGTTGGTTCCATCTCGTTTGGCGCGGGCACAGGCGGAAATGTCAATGTCAATGCGGCACGGATTGACATTAGCGACGGGGGCCGGATTTCAACCGAGATCGCGGCTTCAGGCGCGGCGGGCAACCTCAACATTACGGCCACAGAGCAAATCGTCGTGCGCGATACACCGGCCACGGGCGAAGAGACCGGGATTTTTGCCAGTGGCAAGATTCAAGCGGCGTTCACCCAGATATTTTTCGCTCTGCCTACGATTCCCACCGGCCGATCCGGCAATATCAACCTCCAAACCCCCTATTTAGAGATCAACCAGGGTAGCTCAGTGACAGCACGGAATGAGGGCAGCGGCGACTCGGGGAATGTTGGCATCAACAGTGATGTGATTTACCTCAATGCGGGGGGCAACATCAGCACTGCCACCACCTCGGGGGAAGGGGGCGACATTGACCTCAAGGTGCAAGACCTGCTGTTGTTGCGACGCGGCAGCTTTATTTCGACTGAAGCAGGCGGCACGGGCAATGGCGGCAATATTACGATCGCTGCCCCTGTGATCGCCGGGTATGAAAATAGCGACATCATTGCCAATGCCGTTCAGGGCAATGGCGGCAATATCACGATCAACACCCAGGGCATTTTTGGCTTAGCCTTTCGAGAGCAGCTCACACCAGAGAATGACATCACCGCTAGCTCCCAGTTTGGGCTCAATGGCACGTTCACCGTCAACAAGTTTAGTCTTGACCCCAGCTCTGGGTTGGTGGCCTTGGCGGTTGCGCTCAGTGATGCGAGTAACCAAGTCGATTCAAGCTGTGCTGCAACCCGTCAAAGCGAATTTATCGCAACGGGTCGGGGTGGGCTACCACCGTCGCCAAATTCCCAGAGCAGCGATCGCCCCTGGCAAGATACTCGGGACCTCAGTGCATTTTGGGACCGTACCACCGCTCCACCGACCGCAGACCCCCCGGCAATCCATCCCGAAACATCCCCTCAACCTGCCCCATCTCGCCCCCTCGAGGCAACAGGCTTTCAGACGTTAGCGGATGGACAAGTTCTGCTCGTTGCGCAACCGTCCGCTGCACCCAAGGGTCAGCATTATGCCACCTGTGGTGTTAATGCTCTATGGTAAAATTCTGCCTTTTCGGATGGTTTTTTCTGCTGATCGCATCGTGAATGATCCTGGTTAATCCATTGAGCAATTTACATTGAGGGGATAAAAAAAGATCCGTAATCCCACGGAATCTTTATCCTGAAAATCCGTTTATGGTGGGAAACGTACAGTAATGAAAGAGTAGATTAGTAAAACAATCATCCCTTCAAGTATGGGTCTATATTACTGTTTGATCCGACTCAATTCTCCGCTTCAATCTAGAACAAATCGATAATCTGGATCAAATCCATGCACCGTTCTGCACTTCTGCAAGCTGTATTGACACCAACCCTATTTTTTACCCGTGCAATCACCCCGACTCTGCTTTTGGGAATGCTCTTGGGCACAGGGGGGGCTCAAGCCCAAACGGTCAACGCCGATGGTACTGTGGGTACAACCGTTACGGGGGCTGGCCCCTTTACAATCACGGGCGGCACGATCCAGGGGAACAATCTATTTCATAGCTTTACCGATTTTTCTCCAGCTACAGCAGCCACCACGTTTGACCTCACTGATGGGAGCTATGGCGGTACAGCGAGTGGCGTCACCGCCATTATCAATCGGGTTACGGGTAGCAATGTCTCTAACCTTGACGGACTTTTGCAAGTGCTCGGTGGCGCTGACCCCGACTTTTTTTTAATCAACCCCAATGGCATTGTCTTTGGTACCAATGCGCAGTTGGATCTGAATGGTTCGTTTATCGGCAGCACAGCCCATAGTCTTGTGTTTCCAGATGGGATTACGTTTGCGGCGAGCGACACGACAGTTGCCCCGCTGCTCACCGTGAATCGACCCATTGGCTTACAGATGGGAAGTAGCCCAGGCAATATTCAGGTCAATGGCGCAGGACATGCCCTATCCAGAGCCGTATTTTTGCTGCCCACCGATCGCTCAACCCCAGCCGCATCGTTTTTGCAAGTCGATACCGGCCAAACCCTTGCTCTAGTGGGCGGTGAGGTCACCCTTGACGGAGGGGTCTTGATGGCTGAGGCGGGCAACATTGAACTTGGGGCCGTGCAAAATGCCACAGTGAACCTGAGTCAGACCCATGCAGGTTGGACGCTGGACACCGCTCAGGGGCAGAATTTTGGTGATATTCGCTTGACCCAGCAGGCTCTGTTGGATGTGAGTAGTGATGCAGGCGGCAGCGCCTCAGGCTCAGTCAGTCTGCACGGTGCAAATATCGCCTTAACCGACGTTTCGACGATTCTCAGTCAAAACTTCAGCAATCAACCGGGTGGCCTTGTCCAAGTGCAGGCAACCGAAACGCTGCAAATGCAGGGGACAACAACGACGCCCGGCAATAATCTGCGCACTGGGATCGTCACCGAGGCTTTCGGAACGGGAACCGGCGGCGATATTGCTCTTACCGCACGGCAGTTGGCCATGAGTGAGGGTGCTGAAGTTCAGCCGAGAACGTTTGGTTTGGCAAATAGTGGTGCCCTCACCGTGCAAGTGAGCGAGACAGCAACCTTGACCAGCGGGTTGTTCGCAACCGATCAACTCACCTTCCGACAAACTAGCCTGTCAACTTCGACGGTGGATTTATTGGGGTTCGGCACTGGGGATGCGGGTATCGTCCAGTTGGCAGCGGGCACATTAAATATTTTGGATGGGGCAACCGTGGGGTCATCGACGCTGAGCAATGCGCTCCTTGCGAATACCACAAGTGCTGCGGGGGATGTTAATGTCACGGTTGATACGCTCAACATTTCTGGGGTGAATCCCCTGCTGACCACTTCAGGGGGCTTGGGTTCAGTGACCTTTGGCTCAGGAGCTGCAGCGGAACTTACCGTTAACGCGAGAGAGATTCATCTCAGCGATGGCGGACGGATCACGACAACCCTGACAGCCGAAGGGAATGCTGGCAATCTCAACATCAATGCCAGTGAGCGTATTCTGGTGCAGGGCAATCCAGATGCTGGCGATGAAACGGGATTTTTTGCTAGCGGTGATATCTTCCCGGCCGATGTCCGCTTATTGCTCGGTTTGCCGGATCAGCCCACGGGTCAATCGGGCAATGTCAATATCAATACGCCCTATCTGGCGGTCAACCAGGGCGGCACGATTACCGCTCGCAATGATGGCACAGGGGATTCTGGAGGGGTTACTCTGACAGGCGATATTGTCTATCTCGATGACGGTGGCACGATTACTGCTTCGACGCTCTCGGGTGAAGGCGGCAATATTAACCTGGATTTGCAGGAGCTTTTGCTGCTCAGGCGGGGCAGCTTGATTTCGACTGAGGCAGGGGGCAGCGGCAATGGCGGCAACATTACGATCGCCGCTCCTGTGATCGCCGGTTATGAAAACAGCGACATTGTGGCCAATGCCTTCCAGGGCAATGGCGGCAATATTACGATCACCACCCAAGGAATTTTTGGCTTGGCCTTTCGCGAGCAACTGACTGCTGAGAATGACATCACGGCCAGCTCCCAGTTTGGGCTTAATGGCACTTTCACTGTAAACGAGTTTAGCCTTGACCCCAGTTCCGGGTTGGTTGCTTTAACCGTCGCCCTTAGTGATGCCAGTAATCAAGTCAATGCCACCTGCTCGGCCAGCCGCCAGAGTGAATTTGTTGCCACGGGGCGTGGTGGGGTTCCCCCTGCACCCGGCGCTCAAAGTGGCGATCGCCCCTGGCAAGATACCCGGGATCTCAGTGCCTTTCTGGGCCATACCCCAGCGTCCCCCGCAATCTCCCCTCAACCCACCCCACCTCAACCCCAAGAGGCGACTGGCTTTCAAACCTTGGCCAATGGCGAGGTTCTACTCGTGGCGCAGGCTGTGGCAACCGCCGCAGGAGCACCCTATGCCACCTGTGCTGTGCACTCCGGAACTTGATTCGACTGATTTTTTCTTATCTATTACTCCCGCTTAATGCTTGCACCTCCCAATGCTTAACACCGATATGATGCGATCGCTGCTCTTGTCGTTCTGCCGCAGACTGTTGAATGGACGTCTTGACTCGCGTCTTTGGCGTCGGGGTCTGGCCGCGCTCTTGGGCTTAGGGCTGACTTTGATGCTCTCTGGTTGGCCCTTGGCTGTTACGGCGCAAGATGTCCCTCTCGATGAACCTACACTTCAGGGTGTACCCACAGACACGCTCCCCACAACGTCGCTTGAAGCGGGTCGTTTCTACCATCGCCAGGGGCGCTATGCCCAGGCGTTGGCGGCCTGGGAGCAAGCCACCGCTGAGTTTGCTGTTGCTGGCGATCGCCACCAGCAGGCCCTGAGCTTGAGCTATGTCTCGATGGTTCAGCAAGATCTCGGCAACTGGTCCGCCGCCGAGACGGCGATCGCCCAAAGCCTGGAACTTCTCCAAGCGGAGACCACCCCACCGGCCATCCTGCTGGCCCAAGCTCTGAATACCCAGGCCACGCTCCGCTTCAATCAGAGCCAATTTCAGCCCGCGTTTGAGCAATGGCAACAGGCTGAGGTCTATTACCGCGAAGCAGGGGATGAATTGGGAGCTTGGGGGGCGGGGATCAATCAAGCCCAAGCCCTCAAAGAATTGGGGTTTTATCGTCGCGCTAATCAGATGCTGCTGACCATTAACCAAGCGCTGGCCAATGCACCCGATTCTGAGGTGAAGGTCACTGGCTTGCGCACCCTCAGCAACGCCCTCCAAGCTGTGGGCAACGGACGGATTAGTTATGATGCCCTTGTCTACAGTCTTACCCTGGCCAAACAGTTGGGCTTGAACCGACACATTTCGGGTCTACACCATCAGATCGGTCGGCTGGCCCTGCAGTTGGGCGATCCGCAACGCGCATTAACCGAGTTCCAAACCGCGAACCGTTTGGCCGGCCAATCCCTTGATCGCCTACGGGCTCAGCTCGGGATGCTGGATGTTTATCTACTCGACGGTCAATGGTCTACCGCTCGGGCGGTGGCGACTCCACTCTATGAGCAGCTTGTCACCCTGCCCCCCAGTCGCGACCAAATTTATGGAGCCATCCATCTGGCCCATCAAGTTCAACAGTTCCCCAGTGATACCGAGTCTTCCCTCAGCCCTCGACAGTTGGAGCAACTGCTCATAGACGCTAGTGCGGCGGCAAATCAATTTCAAGATCAACGGGCGGTGGCTCATATCCTGCGGGAGCGGGGGGCGATCTATACCCAAGCACAACAATCGAGCCGTGCCATTGAACTGACCCAGCAGTCTGTGAATCTAGCGCGTAGCCTTCCTGCGGACGATATTCTCGCGCCATCGGCCTGGCAACTGGCTCGCCTCTTGCGCGACCAGGGCAATCGTCCAGATGCGATCGCCGTCTACAACCAAGCTGTCAACGCCCTGCAAACCTTGCGGGGCGATCTGATCGCCATTAATCAAGACCTCCAATTCTCGTTCCGGGAGCAGGTCGAACCCGTTTACCGAGAGTTGGTTTCTCTGCTGCTGGAGGGCCAACCCCGCCCGAGCGAACTCGAACAGGCCCGGAATACCCTCGAAGGACTGCAATTGGCGGAGCTGGATAACTATTTCCAAGAGGCTTGTCTGGATCTCGAAACTCGCACCATTGATCAAATCGACCCCACAGCCACGGTGCTCTACCCGATCATTTTGCCGGACAAACTGGCGGTGATCGTCGCCCGACCGGGCCAAACCCTGGATTATTACCAAACCCCGATGGGGCAAACCGATCTGAATTGGCAGCTGCGCCGTTTTCTGGCCAGTCTACACCCCTCTTCGGATCACCGCCGACGCCTCACCCAGGCCCAGCAACTCTACGATCTGCTAATTCGGCCCGCCGAGGAACGGCAGCTCTTAGCCGGCACTCAAACTCTTGTCTTTGTCCTGGATGGCCTGTTGCGCAACATTCCCATGGCGGCCCTCCACGATGGTCAGCAATACCTAATTGAGCAATATGCGATCGCCCTCTCTCCTGGTCTGCAACTCCTGGATGCCCAAGTCCTAGACGCGCAGAATTTTCAGGTCTTAGTTGGGGGCATCAGTGAAGCCCGGGGCGGCTTTACGGCTCTGCCTGCGGTGGAGCAAGAGGTTGAAACTATTGAAGAATTGACCGATTCCACCGCGTTGCTCAATGCCGAATTTACGAGTGAGGCGGTCAGCCAAGCGGTGCAAAACGGTTCGGCGGATGTGGTTCATCTGGCCACCCACGGCCAATTTAGCTCTAATCCGGAAGAGACCTTTTTCTTGACCTGGGAAGGGGCAATCAATGTTCGGGAGCTGGCAGACATTTTGCAAAATCGCCAGCGCACTGGCGGCAAAGCGATCGAGTTGCTGGTGCTCAGTGCCTGTGAAACGGCCACGGGCGACGATCGCGCCACGTTGGGGCTGGCCGGTCTAGCGGTGAAATCCGGGGCGCGATCGACCCTGGCCACCCTTTGGCCCATCAAAGACAATGTTGCAGCACAATTGATGATTGACTTTTATGAGCAACTGCAAACGCCGGGTCTCAGCCGCGCCGAAGCCCTACGCCAAGCCCAGCTCAATCTTCTCGCCGAGCCCAGTTACCGCGATCCCTTTTTCTGGTCGCCCTATACCTTGGTGGGTAACTGGCGCTGAGGGGAGATTTTAACGGTCTAACCTGGATTATTCACGACAAAATCTGGAAGCTACATTCAGCCCGGTGGCGGTCAAGATGTACTTCGACTATACGTTTATTCAGAGAAAATTCTGAATTGTCTGTAGGGGCACGGTTGCCATGCCCGCGCAACCTTTAAAATCATCCTGCCAATGTCATCGAGTGGGTTGCAGGGCGGGGTTTCCCCGCCCCTACACGAGAATCGTCAGGTCTTCTTTTTTTCTCTCCAGAACATAAAATAGCCCTACCCGCTGAGGTGGCAATTTCCACCTCAGCGGGAGGTGTCGGGGGGCTGGTTCCCTGACAACCGGGTTTGAAAACGAGATTTCAAGGCTTTGAGGAAGAGGAATACGATCGCTTCGCTTATCCAAAACTCACGTTAATTGAAGGAAAATCGTAGCGTAGGTGTCCCGCCTGCCCGATGAATAATCCAGACTAAAACTCAGATTTATCCGGATTCCCAATTCTCTCTTCTGGATCAAGCGTTAGGCCTGACGCGAACTGACTTGCTAATGATATAGATCAGCAGAGCCGTGCTTTTTTATTTTTTAGGAGTAAAAAGATTTGAGTTCTGGGTAGTTGAAAAAGGCTCGGCAAACGCATGATATCAGTTATAAAAAATCAACTATCAACAGCAAACTGATATCTGGCGATCGCTGACATCAAGGGAAAAGTTGCTTATCATAGGAAGTAGGCATCATCAGCTCATCATAAGAGATCTTCTGTATTGCGATCTTGCTCCTCTATCGCAAAGTATTTTTGCAGCTTGGGTTTTAGCGTCAGGGTTTTCACTTTCTCTCCCTTTAAAACTGCATTTTCTGAACCTGCATCGCCTGAAAGTGCATTATCTGAAAATTGCACTGTCTGAAACTGCACTATCCTCCCGGAGACTTTTGCCCTATGAAGTTCCTGACCTCTCTCTTCTCAACCCGCCCGCTGGCTTGGCTGCTTCTCGTCGGTGCTGTCGGTTACGCTGCACCTACCCCAGCGATTCCCTTTACCCCGACCGCCCAGAGTGACCTTCCTGCATCGGCCGGGGCCGGAGGCGGTGCATCCCGGAGCAGTAGTTGGAACTTCGTCCCCTCATCTGAGACGGGCGCACCCCATCAGAGTCAAGGTGGAGCCTCTCGGGGGAACTTGGGTTTTGTCCCCTCATCTGAGACGGGCGCACCCCGTCAGAGTCAAGGTGGAGCCTCTCGGGGTGAATGGAACTTTATTCCCCCGGCTCAGGGCGGTGCACCCCGTCAGAGTCAGGGGGGGGCATCTCGGGGCGACTGGAACTTTATTCCTGCATCCGACCACGGCACACCCAACCAAAGCCGTGGTGGGGCGTCCCGCGATACCTGGAACTTTACCCCTGCACCGGGTGAGGGGATTCCCGGCCAGGGTCGGGGGGGCGCTTCCCGTACTGATTGGCCCCAGCAGATGCTGACCCTGACCCCTGAGCTGGGCTATGGACAGACCACCAACCGCCATCCCCAATTCCTGTTCTACCTGCCCGAGTCCAATGCCCAATCGGGCGTGTTTCGCCTTAAGGATGAGGCGGGCACGGTGCTCTATGAGCAGACCCTAACCAACGCCAATCAACCCGGCATTGTTGCCATCCAATTGCCCGAACACCTGCCCGCTCTGGACGTTGATCAATATTACCAATGGTATGTGGTGCTTCAGTTCGCGACCGAGCTGCGACCCGCTAGTCCTTTTGTCGAAGCCTGGATCAAACGCGTTGAGCCAACACCGGAGATTCGTGAGGCCCAAGCCAACGGTCAGACCCTTGCCTATGCAGAGCAACTGGCTCAGGCGGGGATTTGGTATGACACGGTGGCGACGTTAAATCATTTGCGAGCCGCCGAGCCTACCTCGGTGGAACTGACCCGTCATTGGCAAGAGTTGTTAACTTCTGTCGGTCTAGAGTCGGTAGTGACTGTGCCTGTGACACTTGAGTAATTGAGACATCAATCCCCTTAAGCGTTTGTGTTGAGCTCTTCGCCCTTGCGTGCTGTCATGGATGCTGCGGCTAGGGGCAGAGCGCTAAGATCGAGACGCTTGCTCAGGGGTTAAGTTATGCCGCGTCTTTCGATACCATTGTCGGCTCATTTCCGATCGATGGGTTTGCTCGCCATGGGAATTTTGGTCTCGGCCATTGCCGTCGACCATTGGGGCATGTTTAATCTCCTGGAATGGGCGGTTCGGGATCAATGGGTGCAATGGCACACCCGCGCCAATCGAGACGCAGATATTGTGGTGGTCACCATTGACGAGCAAGATATTCAGCAGATTGGGGATTGGCCCATCCCTGATCAGTATCTTGCCCAGCTCTTGCGCAAAATTCAGCGTCAGGGCCCCACGGTTATTGGCATGGATCTCTATCGTGATTTGCCGGAAGAGCCGGGTCATGCGGATTTATTGGCGGTTTATCGCACAATGCCGGAACTGGTCGGGATTGAAAAAATCGTCGGCGATCGCGTTGACCCACCGCCGCTTTTGTCCGAGCAGGGCCAGGTGGCGTTGGCCGATTTAGTGCCGGATACAGACAGCACGATCCGTCGTGCCCTACTCTCAGCGATCGATGCCGAAGATGGCGATCGTGTGAAGTTGGGTTTAGGGGCCTATGTCGCATTGCAGCACCTGGCAAAACATCATGACATCACTCTTGAGGCCATCGATGCCAAGCAGCAGATTTTTCAGTTGGGTCAAACCCGTTTTGTGCCGCTGCGCACTGGCGTTGCGGGATATCCGCAGGATGAGCTAGGGGGCTATCAAATTTTGCTCAATTGGTGGGGCAATACGCCCAGTTACACCACTGTCCGATTTCGGGATGTATTGGGCGATCGCGTTGCGGTAGATTTGATGCGCGATCGCATTGTGCTGATTGGTTCTGTTGCCAGCAGTACCAACGACTTATTTGATACCCCCTACAGCCTTGCCCCCGGTACAACCCGCACTCCCATGCCGGGTGTGATCATCCATGCCAATGTAGCCAGTCAACTCATCCAAAGCGCCCTCAACGGTCGGCCGCCCCTACGCGGTTTTAGCGAGCCCAATCAATGGCTCTGGATCAGTCTCTGGACGGTTTGGGGGACGTTTGGCAGTTGGGCCGTTGCCAAAACGGTCACTGGAACCAGCCCGCTTGGCTGGTGGCAAAGTCGTGTGTTGTGGTTGAGTCTGTTCAGTCTAGGCGGGTTAGGTCTGGGCAGTTACCTTCTGTTTACTCAAAGCTATGTCATTCCAGTGGCGGCACCGGGTTTCGCTTTTCTTACGGGTGTTATCGGCTCGAGCAATGCCTATAAACAGCGGCGTTTGATCGAGACGAATCAAACGCTGACCCATTATTCGCAAACCCTTGAAGACCTCAACGCCGCCTATGGACATTTTGTCCCCGCTCAGTTTTTGAGCCTGCTGGAGAAAGAGAGCATTATTGATGTCCAGCTTGGTGATCAAACGGAGCGAGAAATGACGGTGCTATTCTCGGATATTCGTAATTTCACGAGTATTTCAGAGCAGATGAGCCCGGCGGAGAATTTCCGGTTTATCAATGACTATTTAAGCTATATGGAGCCAGAGATAAAACGGTATCAAGGCTTTATTGATAAATATATTGGCGATGCGATTATGGCATTATTTCCCCATTCTGCGGATGATGCGCTCTCGAGTGCGATCGCCATGTTACAAGCCCTGGAAGAATATAATCTGGATCGCCATAAACAGGGTTTAAATCAATTACGGGTTGGCATCGGTGTCCATACGGGAAAACTCATGCTCGGCACCGTGGGCAGCTCAGAACGGATGGATGGCACTGTGATTGGTAATTCTGTCAATCTTGCGGCACGGGTGGAAGAGCTCACCAAGACGTATGGGGTTTCACTGCTCATCACCCATAATACGATGGCCAACCTATCTAGTTATCAGGGCTATGATTTGCGGTTCATCGATCGACTCAAGGCTCGCGGGAACACGCAAGCGATCGCTCTTTTTGAGGTCTTTTCTGCCGATTCCCCGGAACTCAGAGCCGCTAAAGTCCTCACCAAAAGCCAATTTGAAGCGGCTGTTGTTCTCTACAAACAGGCACAGTTTCAGGATGCCAAAAATCGTTTTCAAGACTGTGTAAATGCCCATGCGGGCGATCAGGTTGCCACCTACTATCTTGCCAAATGTCAAAACCGATTGGGTGAGGTTCGTTAATCCCCCTCAATCCCCTTTAGAAAGGGGGATTTTTTGTTCTCATACTGAATCTTTAAAGTATAGGGAGAGATACCCTACTGATTATTCCTCGGGCAGGCGAGACGTCTGCGCTACGGGTTTCTGCGCTCAAGATCCCGTAGCGCGGGTGGTTGCTGAGCGCTTGTCCTGAGCGGAGTCGAAGGGGAGTCGAAGGGGAGTCGAAGTACATCTTGCCCGCCACCAGGATTAGCCTTCGCTTTCTGTGTTCATACAATCCGGATTCAGTATCACTCCTATCACATCTCAAACCGCTCTTGGTATTTTTGATCACCGAGTGCAACTTCAATCGTAAATTGTTCTTGGGACTGGGCTTGTATGGTGTATTGCAACAACGTATCTTGCGATCGCACCCTCAGCTCGCGAAAGACCTCGCCTTGATCTGTCAATACTCTCAGTCTCAAATCGGTTGGTAGCTGTGCTTGACTGGGTAGGGGATGTAGTTGAAAGTCGAGCTGATAGGTTTTGGGTTGCTCGGTTTCGGGTTCAAGGGCTTGTAATTGTAGGGTCAGAATCGCCCAAGGGAGTTGTTTGGCCCGTTGTCGGGTTGGGGTTGAACGGAGGGCGAACGCAGGTGTTGGTGAACGCAACAGCTCCGACACCGCCTGCCAAGTTTGCTCAAATTCTTGCCATAGCCAGTTATTCAGGCGCGTGACAGGTGGCGTACTCAGGACGGTGAGCAACCCATCCAATGATCCCAACGCTCGGCGCTGTACTGTGGTCGGTAAGGTCGGTGTCGCAGGAAGAAAACCGAGCAGCGTTGCCTGGTCAAGGCGATCGCCCACCTCAACGCCGACCAAGCCGAAGCGCTGAGCCACGAGCGCCTCTGGGGGCAGCATCATCTGCTGCTGACCGGGTCGTAGCGCCAGACATTCGAGGCGTCCCCAACCCGGAACCCAGACATCGGCACTGCCCAGCAAACTCTGTGTCCCTGGCTGCCAGCTCTCACTCTGCTCAAGCATTGTGGGGATCTGCATCAGCGCTAAATACCGATGCACTGTCCAAACCGCTAGGGTATTCAGGTAGACCTGCACCCCTTGGTGGGGCGTCAGTTGTCGAGCAGCGAACTGCTGAGCTTGCTGCTGCACTGACAAGGGAATCGGCAGCAATAAACCAGAATTGAGCAGGGCAGTCATGGGTCTTGAGGAGGTTGATACCCCCAGTCTAGGGCGATCGCTCTGAGCAGCGGCAGGGCTTTATGTTGCCAATGCCAGTTGAGCGTGTGATAGTTTATCGCCAACTCGCGAGCAATTTGGGCCAAGGAGTCGGGGGGATCTTTGAGCAGCAGGCGCAAGGCGAGGAGCTGGGCATGGGCACGGGGATGGGCACGAGGGTGGCAGCTTTGCAACGTTGTCTGGGGATCCTGCTGGATATAGGTTTGTAGCTGCTCAGCAACGGTCTGGTTATTCTCCTGCTGTTGGAGTTGGGCAATCTGATCTTCTAAGCTTTCTAAGCTCGGCGCACTGAGTTGATCGGCGAAGGTGGTGTCGGCATCGCGACTGATCGGGCGATCGAGGGAAAGGGGCGGCTGCTTGACTTGACGCTTGAACTCGGCTTGGGGGGAGCGCTGGGTGACGCGGGAGCGATCGCCCCGTTGCAGATCTTTAACGGCATATTTGAGGCGCAACTTGAGGTTGATCCAATGGACAAAACTCGCAACCACATCGGTTTCAGGCAGCTCAAACTGCCGAATCTCTTGGCTGATGCGCAGCAAGGTATCGTTCCAAATTTCCGGATATCGCGGATGGTTAGATCGGGCTAGTCCAGGCAGATGGGGCAGGAGACGCAACAGACGATCCATCGCTTTGCGCCAGGCCAAACCAGTCGTGGGCTCCGCTTGCAGGGTATTTAGGAGTTGCACCAGTTGGGACGCAAGGGGCGTCTGGGCCTCAGGCATGGGGTTCAAGCAGCGTCACGCTTCTCAAGTTTACATAGGGCTGGTGTTACCAGAATAGAGAATTTGTATTTCTACGTTTCATCCCAGAGGTTTGCTAAGGTGTAGGCACTACCCTTCTGGGCCCAAAAGCTGCCATCCACATAGCGGCGATGACGATCGAGCTTGGCGATCGCCGCCATATCTTCTGCGGTCAACACCACCGACGCTGCTGCCAGGTTTTGGGCCATTCGCTCTGGATTGACGGACTTGGGAATCACAATGGTGTCGCGATGGAGCGCCCAACTAATAAGCACTTGGGCGGGGGAGATTTGGTGTTGAGCGGCGATTGCCAAGATGGCCGGGTCTTCGAGCAGTAAGGGTTCATTCTCGGCCTTGAGGCCAGCGGGGCGATCGCGCGACCCCAGGGGCGAATAGGCCGTCAGCGGAATGCCATTGGCCTGGCAAAAGTCCAGCATCGCCGTCTGTTGTAGGTAAGGATGCAACTCAATCTGGTTCATCTCCGGCTTAATCTGAGCTGTTTCGCTTAAACCCGCCAGCTTCTTGATGCTGAAGTTCGAGACGCCAATATGCCGACAGAGCCCCTGAGCCACCAGTTCCTCCATCGCGCCCCAGGTCTCGGCCAGGGGCACGGTTTCTAAGGAGAGCAGATCACTGGGAGACTCCGGCAGAAAGATGCCCTTTTTAAGCGCAACTGGCCAATGAATCAGATACAAATCCAGGTAGTCCAGCTTGAGATCACTCAGCGTTGTCTTCAACCCCGAGGCTACATCGCCCGCCGCATGGCAGTCGTTCCAGAGTTTGGAGGTGATCCACAGCTCCTCCCGCTTCACTTTACCAGCAGCCAACGTCTCACTCAGGGCCTGACCAATCTCGGCTTCGTTGCGGTAGATAAAGGCACAGTCGATGTGGCGATAGCCCAGATCTAGCGCTGTTTTGACGGCATCATAGACTTCACCCGGGGCAGACTTCCAGGTACCGAGCCCCAGCATGGGCAGCGTGTCACCGTTGGCAAATTGATGGGTTTTCATAGCAGATCGAAGGGAGGCAAAGTACTAGAGAACATTAAAACCGATTTCTTCCCCCACATTGAGGTAAACCGCGATCGCATATTACCCAGGCGTTACGGCTCCGATATTGCCGGAGTCTGAGGGGGCAATTTCCCCCTCAGCGGGCTAATCCTGTAGGGGGTTCACAGAACCCCCTTACAGCCAGGATCTTGTGAACGCATTTTTGAGGACTCAGCCACCGAATCCTAGCAAAATCAAGGGAGTGGTTTAAAACCCCTACAAGGTTGCTCAGCGGGAGGTGTCGGGGGGCTGAACCCCTGACAACCGGGTTTGACAACGAGATTTCAAGGCTCCTGAGGAAGGTCATGACGTCGCTTAACCGGAAACTCACGTTAACTATGGATACGGGGTTCTGGATGCAGCGTCGCCAAAATTTCACTCTCGACGATCGCCATCTCTTCGAGCCGGGCCATGACCGTTTCTCGTTCAAAATAGCGATCGGCCAATACCCAATAAACCCCGTAATGCCGAGCCTCAGAGGCCATCAATCCCCGGTAAAAGGCGGCTAGCTCGGGATCAGGGCAATGCTGGCCTAAAAGGCCCAGCCGCTCGTGCGATCGCGCCTCAATGAGGGCCGCCATCAACAGCGAGTCCAGCAGCCGTTGGGGTTCCGGGCGACGCACCAATTGCTTCAGCCGGGAGCCGTAGGGGGGCGCATTCAGCGGGGCCAAGGGGACACCCCGCTGATCCAGCCAGCGATTCACCTGCTCAAAATGCTCCAGTTCTTCCTTGGCGATCGCCGTCAGTTTGGTGATGAGTTCTCGATGGGCAGGGTAACGAAACATGAGGTTCAAAGCACAGGCTGCTGCTTTGCGTTCACAATGGGAATGGTCGAGTAAGATAGTATCCAGATGCGCGATCGCCTGCGCGACCCACATCTGCGATGTGGGACGTTGCAAGATTTTGATCGGGGTTTGGGGTGCAACAGACAACATAATGATAAATAGCGAACGGTGAGGGGCAGCTGCTCAAGGACAGTATCAACCCATGGGCAGCAGCGCTGCCTGCGTCTTGTAACCGCAAGATTTTTTGTCTCGAGTGGGCCAGTGATGGCTCTGCTGCTGATTCCTGGAGACTTCAGCGTTAAGACCAATGACGCCGCTTAAGACCCAAACTGTCAATTGTGGGAACTTATCCGGTTTCAGACCCGAGCGTTGTGAAGCATTATCCATCACTATAGAATTCTTCATCAGTTCTTTGCGACTAACCTTCGTCAAGACTGCACCACCACCATTGCAACAGAAATTATGACCCGCCGAATCTTTATTGGGGACGTTCACGGCCACTATGATGCCTTGATGATATTACTGGATGCGATCGCACCCCAAGCTGATGATGCAGTCTACTTTGTCGGCGATCTCGTCGATCGCGGCCCCAAAAGTGCCCAGGTGGTCGAATTTGTGCGTAGTCATCACTATGCCTGTCTCCTGGGCAATCATGAGCAGATGATGTTGGATGTGCTCACCAACCCCTACGCCCCCGAGCATTGTCGTCAAGCCTGGCTCTACAGTGGTGGTCATAGCACGATTGGCAGTTATGGCGAGGCGGGTGTCCCCTTTGAACACCTCGAATGGATGCGAGCCCTACCCACCCATCTCGATCTCGGTGATATTTGGCTGGTTCATGCGGGCGTTGATCCCCAAATCCCGCTCCAGCAGCAAACTGCTGAACAGTTTTGCTGGATTCGCGATGAGTTTCATTGCATGCGCCGCCCATTTTTTGAGGACAAACTCATTATCACCGGTCATACGATCACCTTTACTCTCCCGGGCGTGATGCCCGGTAAGCTGGCTCAAGGGCCCGGTTGGCTTGACATTGATACCGGTGCCTACCATCGTCAAAGCGGTTGGCTGACCGGTTTAGACTTCGACAACCAACGCGTCTATCAGGTCAACACCCGCCAGCAACGCCTGCGCACCTTGGCCTTGAGTGAAGCCGTAAGCAAAGTTCATCCCTCTCGCATCGGCTCCCAGCGTCGCATGATGGTGAATTGAAGATCGAATAGCCGCTGGGAACCGTGAAGTGCTATAACGTTGCCTAAGCCCGTCAGCAAGAGCCAAGATATTCGCGTTGCTTGCGTAACGCTTGCAAAGCTTCTCAATGAGACCATGGCAGGAGTCAAGGCGGTTGAGGTGCGATCGACTCAGCGACCATGCCGAGAAAGGAGATGCATTGTCAATGTTGGAATATTGAGCTGCAAGAATTCTCTAAGACGGGCTTGACTGGGTATAGATAACGGTGTGGGAGTGAAAAAAATATAAGGATGCTGGTTAATCCGTCATCTTCATCAACGCCACCGCTAACGGAACGGCAGTCTCGACAATCATCAACGCTCGGAGGTCGCGACATCTTGCTGCGTTCCCTGGATGTCGACCTTACCATTGGCAATCAGATTTTACTGCGGGTGTTGCTGTGCTCCTTAAGTTTTGTTGTAGGCATCAGCTATAGTAGCCGCCTCCAGCCGCCCACTGAGCAGTCCAAGGACGCGGTGGCAGCAGAGACGGTGGCGATCGCTGCCGCCTCTGTCTTTCCCACCCAGCAGCTTGCACAACTGTCTCCCTTTGAGTTGCCGCCCCTGCCCCCCGAACCCCGTATGACCCTCCGTCTCAAGGCCGTTGGTGATATGGTACTGGGCACCAACTATCCAGGGAATCGCCTCCATCCCGAGCCGAATCGTCTGTTGGCAGGCATTGCGCCGCTGTTGCAAGATGCGGATGTGGTCTTCGGCAACTTTGAGAGCACCCTGACGCAGCACACGATTCCCAGCAAAGATACCCGTCGTCCTAACGTCTTCGCTTTTCGCACACCGCCAAGCTATAACCAATTGCTCCAAGCCGCAGGCTTTACGGTGCTCAATATTGCCAATAATCATGCCTTGGACTTCGGGCAGCAGGGCTTTGTCGAGACTGGCGCGGCGATCGAACAGGCCGGAATGCAAGTGGTGGGTCGCAAAGGGGAAATTACCTATACCACCTTAGATGAGCTGGAAATGACCGTCGCCTGGATCGGCTTTAGCTACAGTGGACAACTCAATGCCATGCAAGCCCTCCAGAGCGCGCGATCGCTGGTGAAAGCCGCCCAAGCCAACGCGGATATGGTCTTTATCTCGGTTCATGCCGGTGCTGAGGGGACAGGGGCATTGCGCACCCGCAACCAAACCGAATATTTCTTTGGGGAGAACCGGGGCAACCTGGTTGAATTTTCTCGGGCCCTGGTCAATGAAGGCGCGGATCTGGTGTTGGGTCACGGTCCCCATGTGCCCCGTGCTCTGGAACTCTACCAGGGCAAACTGATTGCCTATTCCCTCGGCAACTTTGTCGGCTATCGTACCCTGTCCACCCAGGCGCAACTGGGTGATTCGCTGGTGTTAGAGCTAGAATTCGATAGCGAAGGCGATCTCCTCGTGGGTAAAATTCATCCGGTGCGCCTCGATCGCGCCGGTATTCCTGCCCCAACCGCTAACCCGGCAACGATCAACCTCATGCGCCAGCTCACCCAGTCCGACTTTCCCCAAACCCCCCTGACCATCGATCCAGACGGCATGATCATCCCCCAAGTGGAGTAGGGGGCTCAAGCACCGTTATCGCTGCTGAGGCAATTCTGCTCAACTCCCCCCACCAACAGGTTAAAATCGGCAACAATTGCTTAACACTTGGTTTAACAAATATGAGCGCCCATTTTCATGTCTTCCTCTGACTCTTTCTGCCCTCCCAAGCTTGCTCGCATCGTTGAGCGCTTCCAACGTCGCCCTGACCCGAAGCAACGCTATCGGCAGCTTTTAGCCTATGCCAGCAAACTGGCCGAGATGCCAGAAGCAGGGAAAATTCCGGAAAATAAGGTGGCAGGCTGTGTGTCGCAGGTCTTTATCACTGCACAATTGTTGGATGGACAAGTCCAGTACCAGGGAGATTCGGATGCTCAATTGGTCAAGGGGCTGGTCGCATTGTTGATTGAAGGTCTGAATAGTTTAACCCCCGCCGAAGTTGCCCAGGTCAGCCCAGATTTTATTGAGGCGATGGGTATTAACGCCAGTTTGACCCCTTCGCGGGCCAATGGCTTTTACAACATTTTTAAGACCATGCAGCAGAAGGCGCTGGCGCTGCAATTAATGCAGACGGCGGAAAGTTGAAAGAACATCCAGTTGGGATCATAAATTTAGTCAAATACGTATCCATTGTGAATGCATTTCTGTAGGGATGAAGCCGGAACTCAGACGATCGCCCTTTTCAAGAGCTGCTCACCCGATCGCCAGTCCGGCAAAAACTGATCCAGCAGACCATAGAAGCGAGCATTATGACCCCGTTCGAGTAGATGGATCATTTCATGCACCACCACATATTCCAGGGCGCGATCGCCATATTTAATCAGCTCCAAGTTTAGCCAAATGCGTCGAGCGGCAATATTACAGGTTCCCCAGCGGGTCTTCATCCGTTTGATCCGCCATTGGCGCACCTCAACCCCAAGGCGTGGCTGCCACTCGGCAATCAGTGGGGGGATTAGGGTCTTGAGTTGAGCACGATACCAGCGTTGCAGAAGATCGGCGCGTTGCTCTAGATTACTCTTCGGGTCAATGTGTAGAGCGATTGTTGTTGGCGTGAGACAAATATAAGGTTTTCGGAGAGTTTGCCCGCTTGGATTGAGCATTTCTAAGGGATACCACCGCCCCCGAAAGGGATGCTGCTCACCCGCCAGATAATGCTTCGTTGCAGGTGTTGGTTGGCAATTCAGCTTGGCCTGTTGTTTCTCAATCCAAGAGCGTTTAGCCAGCACAAAAGCACAGATCTCCGCGTCCGTTAGACACCGGGGTGCAGAAATCTTGATCGCACCGTCGGGTGGATAAACCCGCAGGTGCAAGTTTTTGATGTTTTTGCGGGTGAGGGTGATGGTTAGATCGCCCACTTGGAGTGAAGACATCTTGCCCAAAAAAAGGTGTTGGCAAATGACCAACACCTTCACTAAATGAGGATCTAACGACGCCACTGTACCTTGGGCAGAATGTCCTCTTTATTCACCCGATCCTTGTACTTGATCGCAAAGTTTAAGAGCGAATCAATTAGCGAATCCGAGAGTAAGTGAGGCTTGAGTCCTAGATCCAGCAGGTTGGTGTTCTTGGCATTGAAATAATGCTCTTCGAGTTCCACTCGCGGGTTCTCGATATGGGTAATCTCCACATCCAAACCCAATGATGTGCCCGCCTTCTTCACCATCAAAGCGAGGTCGTTGACGCCAAAGAGTTCAGTGAACTGGTTAAAGACGCGGAACTGACCGGGGTCAGCGGGGGTGGCGATCGCCAACTCCACACAGCGCACTGTATCACGGATATCCAGGAAGGCGCGGGTCTGACCGCCCTTGCCGTAGACCGTCAGGGGATGACCCACTGCTGCTTGAATACAGAAGCGGTTAAGTGCTGTGCCAAAGACCCCATCGTAATCCAATCGGTTGACTAGGGTTTCATCCATGCCGGTCTCATCGGTCAAGACGCCGTACACCACACCCTGGTTGAGATCCGTGGCCCGCAGACCCCAAATTTTGCAAGCAAAGTGGATATTGTGAGAATCATGCACCTTGGAGAGGTGATAGAAGCTTCCCGGCTGTTTCGGATAGGGCAGGGTATCCTTGCGACCGTTATGCTCGATCTCAATGTAGCCCTCTTCAATATCGATGTTGGGCGTACCGTATTCACCCATTGTACCCAGTTTCACCAGATGACAGTCGGGGAATTCTTCCTTGATGGCATAGAGGATATTTAAGTTACCCAGTACGTTATTGGCTTGGGTAAAGACCGCATGTTTGCGATCGATCATGGAATAGGGGGCCGAGCGCTGCTCACCAAAGTGAACTAGAGCATCGGGCTTAAACTCCCGTAGGGTGCTGATTAAAAAGTCGTAGTCGTTGATATCGCCAATGAAGAGATCAATAGACTTGCCCGTGAGGTCATCCCAACGTTTTAAGCGCTGCTGAATCGGGGCGATCGGGGTCAGGGTATCCACCCCGAGCTTGCTATCCCAATGGCGACGGCTGAGGTTATCGAGAATGCCCACCTGATAACCATAGGCCTCATGGTCAAAGTTGGCGAGGTAAAGTGCGGTGGCCCAGCCGCAGTATCCATCGCCACCCACGACTAAAACTCTTTTAGTTTCTTTCATAATGTTTTGTTTCTATTTGCAGTGCTGCCAATACTCGCTCAATGTATCAGGTATTGGCACGATCCGTATCTGCCTGGCCCGCTGGCCCCCTGCTGGTGTGAGACAGCAGAAGCCATCAACTCAAAACCCACAGGTTGCTTATCGTACCAGCAATTTGAACGCTCAACTCTGCACATTGAACGCCGCTTTGCGGTATTAAACCTCTGGAGAAACGGGGTGACGCTGGAGGCGCTCATCCATCACGGGCGGATGGCCGGCCAAGAGCTCCACAATGTAGTCAAAGCGATAATGATTGAGGCATTGGAGCAGGTATTTTTGCACCGATCGACAAGAAGGGGGCATCCGTTCGAGCAAGGGTAGCACCAATTCCTGATCACATTGTTCGGCAGCGGCTTGGAGCTCTGCCTGCCAGTGCATTGGCAACTGTTGCAAGAGGGGGTAAAACTGATCGACTGGGATCTGCGGCTGGAAGCGTTGGGCTTCGGCAGGGGGGAGCCCGGCCAATGGGTTTTGCGTCTCGCCGTAGCAATAGCTAACATTCAGATGCTCACTGAGCTTGGTGAAAATGGTGGTTTCGTCAACGGGTTTGCGCACAAAGTCATCACAGCCTGCAGCCAGGGCTAGGGCGCGATCGGCCTCAAAGACCCGTGCCGTCAGGGCAATGATTTTGGTGGGTGTATGATGCTCGGCTAGTTCATAAGTCCGAATGCGGCGCGTCACCTCATAGCCATCCAGATTGGGCATTTGGGCGTCCATCCAGATCAGATGAGGACTAACAGTGCGCCAGAGTTGGAGCGCGCTTTGTCCCTCGGTGGCAATGTGTACCGTAAAGCCGACTTCGGTCAGCAGTTCACTGAGTAAATGACAATGCTCTGCTGAATCATCAACGATCAAGATGCGATAGTCTGGCTGATTGGGCGCAAGATGCAATACTTGGGGACGGGTCTGGGGGCGCTCCACCTCTCTAGCGGTACAGACCTGAATCGGAATGATGAATTCAAACGTAGAGCCCTGGTCGACTGTGCTCTGTACTGTAATTTCTCCTCCCATCAAACGAACAAACTGCTGAGAAATCGCAAGGCCCAGACCCGTTCCTTGGCCAGTGGCTTGGCTACTCTGGGTCTGTTCAAAGGGTTTAAAAAGCCGATGCAGTTCATCGGTCGCAATGCCAACTCCTGTATCGGTGACGGCACAATGGAGGGCTGTGGCACCTGTTTCGGTGGCTGTGGCGTTTAGGGCGAGCTGCACCTGACCTTGGGGCGTAAATTTAAGGGCATTTCCTAACAGGTTGATTAAGACTTGACGCAGTTTTCCTTCATCCGTGCTGAGGTAGCGCGGTAGCTGAGCATCTCGATGAAATTGGAGGGTCAGACCTTGCTCAACCGCCTTGAGGTGGAGCATCTCGTAGAGACGATCAAGAAATTGTTCCAGATCAAAGGCAGTGTTATTGATGGGGGTACGTCGCGCCTCAATCTTGGCTAAATCCAGCACATCGTTGATTAGCGCTAGGAGGTGCTCACCGCTGCGGCTGATGGTTTGCAGATGGTCTTGTTGTAGCGGTGTGAGATTGATCTGGCGCTGCAAGAGTTGGGTAAACCCTAAGATCACATTTAGCGGGGTACGCAATTCATGGCTCATTTTGGCCAAAAAATCACTCTTGGCCCGGTTGGCCTGTTCGGCACTCTCCTTGGCTTGCTGGAGTTCGATCGCTGTGCGAATGCGTTCGCTGATATCTTCTAGTATGACGGTGGCATAGCGGGGCACACCCTGAGCGTCATAGGTGAGGGAAACCGTCTTGTTACACCAGATCACCTGACCCTCCTGGCGGAGACAGCGTTTCTCAAGGGTGTAGGTGTCCAATTCCCCTGCCCAGAGTGCTGCATATTGCTGACTATCTGGGTTGAGGTCAAGGGGATGGGAGAGAGACTGGAAACTCAACTGCAACATCTGGGCCTCGGTGTAGCCGAAAATATCACAGTAGCGTTGGTTCACCTTGAGGCAGCCGCCTGCCCGATTATGGTGGGCAATGCCGATCGCCGCTTGGTTAAATGTGGCATTGAGCAGCGCTTCGCTCTCGCGCATGGCTGCCTCGGCCTGACGGCGCTGGGTAATATCCTCTAGTACCCCTAATACCCCCACCACTTGCCCTTCTGGATCATGAATCGGCACTCGGTTAATATCCAGCCAGACGGCTTGACCTTCGGCATCAAGGCGTTCTTTGACAGCAACAGTATGGAGTTGGGGTTGATTGGTTTCAATGATCTGGCGATCGAGCAGGCGATAGCGCTCGGCCACCGCCGGGTCGGATAGCAGATCAAAATCCGTTTTACCCACGACCGCCTCAGAATCTGTCAGTCCTGCCGCCGCCGCCCAATTTTTATTGCAGCCCAAGAAAACAGACTGGGTATCCTTCCAAAAGACCTGTTGGGGAATATTATCAATGATCAGGCGCAGATATTGCTTTTGTTCCTTGAGTGCCAATTCAATCTGCTTGCGAGCGCTGATGTCTTGGAGGGTGACAAAAATGCCTTGGGGACCGCCCTGGGCATCGTGGCGGAGGTAGGCACTGAGAATCACGTAAACCCAATGTGTGTCCTGGCCGAAGCGCTGTTCTAGCTCAGTTAAGGGGTCCTGACTCACCGGTAACTGTTGTAAGCGCTGGTTAAGCGGTTGTTGTTCCTGGGGGTGCAGCCAATGACAAAAGGGCGTTTGCACCAAGGTGGCTGCTGGGGTTTTCAGCAGACGACAGAGGGCGGGGTTAACCTGGAGAATCGTGCCATCAAGGGCGAGTTCTGCCATGCCAATCGGAGCAAATTCAAAGGGATTTTGTACCGGGGGGCAGGGCTGCTGCTGATCAATTTGCTCAAGCTCGGCAGAACGGCGTTGCCGCTGCCAGCCCCTGACCAACCAGCCGATCCCGAGCCCTAAGCCACCACTGAGCACAATTGTGATGGTTCCGGTCAGCGGCGCTAGCGCCAGGGTTAAGAGGGTCGGTGAAACGACGCTCGGCACAGCAACGAGCAGCAGGGAACAGAACATCATAGGGAGAGCTCAGGAGAGTTGGCGAGGGCAGGTCTGCACCTCAATTTGACAACCAACAGAACAGATCGTTCCTCTATTATTACGTTTCCCTTCTCATTCGTTGACCCGTTCCTGTTACCTTTAATGTCCCTTAATGGCGATCTTGGATGGGGATATAGGGCTGATTGTGGGTTCCTTGGTAGATTTGAGTGGGACGAAAGATTCGATTGGTCTTGATCTGCTCTCGCCAATGGGCTAGCCAGCCTGCGACACGGGCGATCGCAAAGATCGGCGTAAACAGGTCGGTGGGAATGCCCATTTTGCGATAGACCAGTCCTGAATAGAAGTCCACATTGGCATAAATGCCTTTATGTCCAAGGCGCTCTTCGACGACTTTTTCCAGTTCTAGGGCAATGTCGTACCGCTCGTCGTGGCCCATCTGCTCAAAGAGTTTCTCCGCTAGGTTCTGCAAGATGGTGGCCCGGGGGTCTTTGATCTTGTAGACGCGGTGGCCAAAACCCATAATTCGTCGTTTCTTGGCAATGCAATCCTCCACATAGGCCTGGACATTGTCAATCGAGCCGATAGTATTGAGCATCTCAATCACCTCTTCGTTCGCGCCACCGTGGAGTGGCCCAGCCAGTGTCCCCACTGCCGAGGCAATCACCGCATAGGGATCTGTCATCGTCGAAGAGGTGACCATGGCAGAGAAGGTGGAGGCATTGATCGTATGCTCAGCATGAAGAATCAGGCAGGTATCAAAGAGCCGTGCGGCGATCGGATCAGGCACCCGCTCGGTGAGCATGTATAAAAAATTGGTGGCATAGTCCAAATTATCATTGGGTTGCACTGGATCATTCCCCTGGCGCATCAGTTTGAAGGCAGCCACCATGGTGGGGATTTTCGCCAGCAGGCGCACCACCGCCTCAAAAATATATTGGGGATCGTTAAGGGTGCGTCGAGAATAAAATAAGCCCAAGGCGGCAGCTGAAGTTTGCAGCGCATCCATGGGGTGGCCGGTTTCGGGAAAACATTTCATCATGTCCCGAATCCGGTATTTGATGCGGCGATGGTAACGAATTTCGGTCTCAAAGGCACTCAACTCCGCTGAGGTGGGCAGTCGTCCCCAAATCAAGAGATAGGCCGTTTCGATGAAGGTGCTCTTGTAGGCGAGTTCTGCGATCGGCATGCCCCGATATTCCAACAAGCCCTGGCGACCATCTACATAGCTAATCGCCGATTCAGCCGCAGGAACGTTTTCTAAACCGGGAATATATTCACAAACAGTCATAGCCGATGAGTTTTCCATCTGAGGAGTGAGGTTGCGTGCTGTAAGTAAACTTACCCCATTCTTGAACGTGGGAGGGAATGGTGAATTCGGAATTCGGAATTCGGAATTCAGAACTCCATCTTACTCTCGCCCTTTGGCATCCGGGTCACGGCCAGGAACGTTTTCTAACGCCGCCACGACGGCCTGGGAAGCGGCAATGATGTCCCGTTCTTCCCCACCAAGGTAGAGCCGCCCAAAACTGCCGATCGCCGAGACTTGCAAAATATTAATCGAGGCGGCTTTCTCGGCTTCGTTGGCGGCGAGGGCCGCATAGGCAGCCGGAACCACTTCCAGAACGTAGAGGGTTTGGCAAGCCAGAATCATCTGACCCCGCCGGGTGCGATTGATCAGTTGTGCCTGGTGGGCATCTAGGTTACGAATGATCTGACTCGATATAATCTTGGGGCGGAGGCGATCGCGCTCTCTGACGCCCAGCGCATCCAAAATCGCCATGCCTGCCGTGCGCGTCTCTCCTTGACGTGGCGAGTGAATTTCCAGCAGACCGTAGAGTCGCTCGACAAATTGCACCCCCGGACGCACGATGGTGGACTTGAGCGCCACATCGGTGATGCGATTGATTTCAATGCCGGGGGAAATTTCAATCCAAAGGGAGGTATCGCCAGGGAGCGGTAAAAAACCCAGAGCTACCGTGCCAATGTAAGCTGCATGTTGGGGTTGAAGATTATCTAAAAAAACGTAGCTGCGCAACTCAATGGCCAAAAGTCTCGTCTCCGCTTACAGCTTAATGCTCGGGGCTTACCAATAGAGCATTTTAGCGGCTGTTGGCCCCCAAACTCGGGCCGTGGCACCCTTAAAAAGGTGCATTGAGATATTTCCCTGCATCCTGTAGGGGTAGCGCCCCCGTGCCTACCCCGGTCTCGGCCGCCCACCGATCAACCCTCCGTCACGCAACACACCGGGGCAACCACGGGGGGATTGCCCCTACAGAGATTTCGGTCAGAATTAGGTTTGCAAGCGACGCCGCAGCCGGTCCAACGCATGGCGGGCACTGCGCTGCCGAATCGTGGCGCGATCGCGCCCCCCCAAGCGATATTCAAAAATATCTACCTTCTCCCCCGGCCCGGCAATGCCCACATAGACCAGTCCCACAGGCTTGGTGTCCGTGCCACCGTCCGGCCCGGCAATACCCGTAATGCTAATGCCCCAATCCGCCCCCAACAACTGTTGGACACCGAGGGCCATTTGCTGAGCGGTGGTTTCACTCACGGCACCCGACTGGTTGAGGGTATCGGCATTGACCTTGAGGAGTTGTTCTTTGACGGCATTGGCATAGCTGATCACGCCGCCGAGAAAGTAACTCGAGCTACCTGGTGTCTCTGTGAGTAGGGCCCCGAGACCGCCGCCGGTGCAAGACTCAGCCACAGCAACCGTTTGGCCCCGCTCAACTAGGCGTTGTCCCACGACCGAGGCTAGGGTATCGTTGTCTTGGCCAAAGTAGTCTGCTCCGGCAATTTGTTTAATTTGGGTGGCGATCGGGGTAATCACGTCTAAAGCAGCGGCTTCGGAAGCGGCACGGGTCGACAGCCGCAGACGAACCTCCCCACCTGAGGCGTAGGGGGCGACGGTGGGATTATCCAGCTCGAAAAAGCGATTCACTTTGCTGGCCAGCGTTGATTCGCCAATGCCCCAAAAGCGCAGAACTTGGCTGTAGATCAGGCTCTCACCCCAGCCCTGGTTTCGTAAAAAGGGCACGGCAGTGTCATGCCACATATGGTGCATTTCCGAGGGGACACCGGGAAACGTGAGTAGGTGGAGGCCCGGCTGGGGCGACCAGATCATACCAGGGGCCGTACCCGTAACATTGGGTAGAATCTCGGCACCATCGGGCAGCAGGGCTTGCTTGCGGTTATTCTCGGTCATCTGCCGCCGCCGCTGGGCAAACTTGGCGGTGATATCTTGGATGATTTCCGCCCGCTCCGTGAGGGGGGTTTGGAAATAGGCAGCGATCGCCGCCGTGGTCAAGTCATCCGGCGTGGGTCCGAGCCCCCCAGTAAAGAGCAGAATTTGCGATCGCGAGACCGCCCGCTCCAAAACCTGGTGAATCCGCGCCACATTGTCACCAACGACCGTCTGAAAATAATGGGGAATCCCCAGCCGGGCTAGCTCTGCGGCCAAAAAACGAGCATTACCATTTAAAATTTCGCCGAGTAGTAATTCCGTCCCGACACATATAATTTCTGCACTCATCTTATTTCTACAATCATCAGCTTGTGTGGGGTTGTTTAACCCCGCACCTTACGACTATTGCGCCAAACCTGCCAACTCACATAAGAGAGCAGCATGGTCGCTCCAATGGCATAGCCCCAGCCATGGGGCAGATTCGAAATCGCCAGGGCAAGGGTGCCGACCCAGAGTGTCAAGGCGTACATAAAGAGCACCGTGAGCCGCTGGGAAATCCCCGCTTGCAACAGACGGTGGTGGAGATGGCGCTTGTCCGCCAAAAACGGTGACTTTCCCTGGAGCAGGCGCGAGAGAATCACCGCCGACATGTCTAGAATTGGCACGGCCAGAATTAAATAGGGCAGCACCACCGCAGTAACCGCTGTGGTTTTCACCAAACCAATCACACCAATTCCTGCCAGGGTAAACCCCATAAAATACGAGCCGCCATCCCCCATAAAGATCTGTGCTGGGTTAAAGTTGTAGCGCAAAAAGCCCAAGGCTCCCCCTGCGAGCGCCGCCGCAAAGAGCGCTGCGCCCGGCTGCTCCATAAACAGTGTCACAATCAACATCACCACAGCCGCAATTCCCGAAACACCCGCCGCCAAACCATCTAGACCATCAATCCAATTAATCGCATTGACCATGCCCACAAACCAGAGCACGGTAATCGGCAAGCTCAACCAGCCAATGTCTCGTAAACCATCAAAGGGAATGGACAGAAACTCGATTCGTACACCCAAACTCCAAACGGCGATCGCCACCAGAAACTGCATGATCAAGCGAGAGAAGGGGCTGAGGCTAAACAGATCATCCGCCAAGCCAATTAAAAAAAAGCCCACACTGCCCACCGCAACCCCCACGATCCCCCGTTGGGTTTCCGGTGAGAGATCGGCAAAGCCACCCATGAGCCAGACAATCAGTAAAGCGGCCAGCGTACTGGCAAAGATGGAGACGCCTCCCAAACGAACAATCGGTTGACGATGGACTTTCCGCTCGTTGGGATGATCCACATGACCACTCTTGAGGCCAATGGTTTTGACCACGGGTGTTGACCAGAGCACGATCGTTGTGGAGACGAGAAAAGCGATCAGAGGATAAAGAAGCATCACACCAGCAGGCCGTGGAGAGATTCAGGTCAAATCTACACTAAAGCTGCCCCACTCGCTATAGCCCCGAGTAAATGGATAAAACGACTCTAGGAAGTTGAAACCCTGCTTTGGTGGGCAATATCGAGGTTGGCTGATGACCCTGGCCGCTTGGGCAATCTAAATGACAGAGTATAGAGAAAAGTTTGCGCTTGGCAAGCTGACTCTGCTGTAAACCGACCGACGCAACTCAATCCACTCCCCTTACGGCTTTGACTTCATGCGCAGTGCCGCCGACTCCGTCGAAGACAACGTCCGTCCCAACTTGTTATACTCTGCCCGCGATGCTTGCAGCATCAGCGCCATCGTAATCGGCTCCCCTCGATCCGCCGCCAAAAACGCCGCCGTCAGGGCAATATTGCGGATATTCGCCCCTGTCACATTCAACTCCGCCAAGCGGCGATAATGCAATCCTTCCGTTGGCACTTTCGGCGGAAACACCCGCTGCCAAATCAGTTGACGCTCTGCAATTGTGGGCTTAGGAAACTCAATCAGATACCGCAAGCGTCGCATAAAAGCATCATCAATCGCATCCCTCAGGTTGCTGGTGAGAATTACCAACCCCGGATAGGTCTCCAAGCGTTGCAACAGATAACTCACTTCCTGATTCGCATAACGGTCTCTTGCTTCTTTCACCTCCCCCCGCATACCAAACACGGCGTCGGCCTCGTCAAACAAGAGCATCGCGCCTGACCCTTCTGCCGCATCAAAGACCCGTTTGAGGTTCTTCTCTGTTTCACCGATATATTTATTAACGATATTACTCAGGTCAATGCGGTAGCAGTCTAATGCTAGTTCGCGGGCAATAATCTCCGCAGCAGTGGTTTTGCCCGTGCCACTGAGTCCAGAAAAAAGGGCAATGATGCCGATGCCCCGGTCTTCAGGTTTGGCAAAGCCCCAGTCTTGATAGACCTGACTCCGTTGGCGGACGGCGGCAATGATACTTTGGAGTTGTTGGGTGATCGTTTCAGGAAAAATGAGGTCATCCCAGGTGAGGCGGGTAGTGACACGCTGGGCAAGGTCTTCGAGGTGGGGGCGAGCAGCTTGGCGACAGGCTTTCCAGAGTTGGGCTGGTAATGTTTCAGGTTCATCAGGTAGAGGAAGTTGGGACGTAAGACTGACGATTTGTTGGGGTTGCAGTGAGAACTGTTGGGCAATTTGGGGGAGCGTGCCGTTGAGGGTTTGGACACGTTCTCCAAGGCAGCGTGACCACAGAGCCTCTCGGTCAGCCGTCGTCACCTTCGGCAGTTCAATCACCTGAGTGAGACGCTCTCCAAGACGCAGACGCTCAGCGCTACTTAGAATAATCGGGGCATGGCATTGGCTAATCAAGCGAATCAAGCGCTGGTGTTGCACCCGTTGATTTAGGTCAAACTCTGCTGAACTCTGTTCAATTTCAATTAGCAAGATTGCCCCAGAGAGCAGAGCATGGCGTTCCCAGCGGCGTCGGAGGCGATCACGCAACTGGGGCTCAGAGGGAAGGTCTTCGGGGTGGAGCTGGTGGAGCGGGACGGAGAGGCTGTGGGCAACATGGGCAGCGAGTTGGTGACGGCTGCTTTGGTCACTGCCCTGGAGTTGCATCAGGGGCGGAGCGACGGCGGGTTGAGTAAGGTGCTGATGCAGGGTGGTGAGAGCAGATTGATAGCTGGGGGGGAAGATAAAGTTGGGCTCAGGGTAGATGGGGTAAACGATGCCTTGCAGAGCGGCGTCGGGGCTGGGCTCACCGAGAAGGTAGGCGAGGATGGGCGGGTCGAGAGTGAGTTTGGCGGTAGCTCGACCCGCATTGGGGTCAATCTGAATCAGTTGCCAATGTTGCAGGGGAGATGCATCAGTAAGGGCTGACCAGTCGAAGTGGTGGAACAGAGTTTTAGCGAGTTGGAAGCTGGGATAGGGCTGCTGCTCAAAACCAGGGATGGCAGCGCAAAAAAGCGGGAACTGAGTTACGAGTTCCATCGCAGCGCAAAGGAGCAATACCTCATACTCACTAGTGCTCAGTTGCAATTGTTGTTGAAGTTGCGCGATCGCCGTGCCCTCAGGACAATCCAGCATCAGCGATTCTGACCCCCCAGAGGGTGATTCACTCAACTGCTGCATAAACTGACAAATCTGTTGGATCGCTTGGCTAAGGGACAGATAATTTTGATCTTGCCAATTCTTGAGGTCGTCCATACAAATCTTCGAGTTGCTAAACATATCGTATCTTCAACGGATGCTACCGCGACCCAGTAGCATCCATTCAACAAATGCAGTATGTTTTAAAAGTGTTGCTAAACCCTCCCTTTCTACAATTCCTGAGGTCTCTGTTATGAGTGGTGGTCACTGTTTTGCCCAAAAGTCTGACGCTGCACCGGACTGGTCAACAACGCCAGAAGCTCAAGTACGGTTCGGACTTATCAACTCTTCATCCCAGTCATCACCACTACAAAGGAAAGCGACAGCTTTACCCAAGCCCAAGCCTTCGGACTACAACTGGATAGCGCGAGACCCGATGGTGCAGCGAGCGAAGACGCGGTTAGCCCAGGCGAGTGGCAAGCCAGAGAAGACGGTGCAGCGACAGGGGAATGGGACGGTACAAAAATCCCCCTCCGTTTTGGAAGTTGCAGCCTCCGGTATGCAAGGCTCCCCACAGAAGCTGCCCCATCTGAAGGCCGTTGAGCAGTCGTTCGGAATGTCAATGGGCCATGTGCAGGCGTATGTGGGAAGCACAGCAGCAAAACAGGCTTGTGCTCAGTTGGGTGCGCAGGCCTATGCATTGGGTAACAATGCGGTGTTTGCAGGGTCGTCTCCAGATAAGGCATTAGTGGGACATGAGGCAATGCATACGCTACAGCAAGGGTCAGGTAAGGTTCAGGCGAGGGGTGAGATGGGGCAACCGGGGGATCAGTATGAGCAGGAGGCGGATAAGGTTGGCGATCTGGTGGCGCGTGGGCAGAGTACTGCACCCATTTTGGCGAACTATGGTGGGGCAGCGACTGCTCCTGCTTCGGGTAAAGTGCAGTTGCGAGCCATGACAGATAATGAAGCAAGAACCATGAACCACTTAAGTATATTCGCTGATGAGGCAGAAAAAGATGTAAATAGAGATAGTGGCCCACGGTTTGCAAATGCCGTTCGCAAGGTACACCGAGACATCAGCAATCAAGTCGCAGCAATTAGCGACGGTGAACCAACGCCGATGGATTTGAAAGCAGCACTCTGGTCTCTCAAAACTTGGGCTGGATACTACGACACGGAAAATACACCACCGAGGGAAGAATATCGACATAATTTACATCTTGGTAATCATGGACATAATATCCGACCCGTTGGTCGGGGTGAATTGAAGTGTAATCGATTTGTTTCAGATGCTTACGGAATCGGGGGCGAAATCGGCTTCAGCCATGTCAACGACTACGAAGCGGGAACCTATCCGCTACGAGGAAGAAATCCACTTAGAAACGGTTGGCCCGTTAGCGCCAATGAACTAGCGGGAGACGGTGCAGTTAATAGTTTCGAGGTAGTGAGTAAAGACTCGGCAGAAATAGGAGACATCGTCTCCTTTAACACAACTGATGATGATGTGGGGGGAAATGACCACACAGGAATCAATCTGGGTCACGACGTCTACATCAGTGCCCGAGTAGATAAACACGATACACGCCCAGTTCCACATATGCAGTATCGAGATGGGATTCAAATTAAGTGGATCAACGATCCTGGTCACAATTTCCGGGAATACACAGGCTCTAGGCACCCAGATAGTCCAGAAAATAGTACTAGTACTCCAGAAGGTAGCCCTAATACCCCAGAAAGTCCCTATGAACGTTACATGAGAATAGGCTATGAAGAGGCAAGGAAAGGAATCAACAATCCACCCTATGCCTTTGGTCATTACAATAATGCAATTATTAATTTTCAGAGAGCGCTAGAAGAAAAACCTGGCGATCCACAAGCTCAACAGAAAAAAGAAGAGTTTGAAAGATATAAGCAACAAGTCAGGAATGAGTATGATGGTTATATGAATGAGGGGTGGGCGGCTGTCAGACGAGGCTCAGAGCAGAATGGTCGTGAGCAGAAAATAGCTGAATACAATTCAGCTTTGATTAATTTCCGAAGAGCCCATGGGCGTATTGTTAATGGTGATTTGGGTGCTAGGTCCTTAGCAGAAATCGAGAAAGTCGAGGGCTATATTGCTTCTTTGGGAAGCGCTCCAACGTCTTCAGGAAATCCTCCGCCGAGACGTGAAAGTGATTACGATATGCATATGAGAGTCGCTTTCGCCGAAGCGAGAGGTGGAACAAATAATCCACCCTATGCATATAGCCATTATAACAATGCGATTTACCACTTTGGCAAAGCCTTGGAAGAGAAGCCCGGTGACGCGTTGGCAACAGCCAAGCTAGAAGAATTCAAAAGATATAAGAAGCAAGTGTTAGACCAATACAAGGCGCACATGAAAAATGGCTGGGACTCTATTAGTACGGGCTCACGTTCGGTATGGACTCCTCAACAGAAAATCGCGCACTACAATTCAGCAATCATCCATTTTCAAAGAGCCCATGGTCGAATTGCTACGAGTCCTCATGGAAATGACGCATTAGGTGAGATTGATAAGGTTCGTGGCTATATCGAATCCATTAGATAAAAGGTTCATTGAGTAGGTCTCTGGAAAGGAAGTTTGTGTTTTGGACAAAAGTGTATATTGGAATTGATATTCATCATACTCTTTACCTTGGGTGGTCTGTTGATAATCAGAGATATCGAGGGCAATGCACCTTGTCATGCATTGACATTCAAGATGTGTCGTCGTTCATCTTTGATGGAACACCGTAGATGTCAGTCAGACAGATGTTCGGAGTCAGCTCAGAAGTAGAGTGAGATCCCCAGTTTCTAGCAGGGGAGCATCTTGGCATATTGCTCGATGAAGAAAGCAACTACAAACCGAAATAATCTCAAGAAATCATTTAAGATTAGAAAGATGAAATCAAAATCAATCTTTTCTGTACTCTTAGTATTTATATTAATAATGCTGTTTTTGAAATCGTCTGTTGGCTTGAGATATTGGAATGCCTTGCAATTTAGTCTTCGTGAAATGCCTATCCTGAAAAATTATAGATGTAGCTACATCCGTGAACTATCTGACAACAGTCGAGAGGTGAAGATAGATACAGATTTCATCAAAAAAGATTATCCTCAACTCTTTCAAAAAGATGTTCCACATAGTGTAATTGAGCAATTAGAACTTAATTCGCCAAAGAGCTTATACAAACTGGATAAAGTCGGAAGATCTGCTGGGTATATCACTGTTGATATGTTCGAATATTTATCAGTTGTTGGACGAGGCTCAAATGAGGACTTGCCAGAACATATGAGATCTAGGCGATTCGGTAATGTTTGGCACATTGCTGTTTACGCGAGGAAGGGATGGGGGGGGCAATATAGACGAGTCGATTATTGCCGTAAGCATCTTGGATAGGTGATGTGGTAGATTTTTTCCGGTTATTTGCGGGTCTCTGGGAATGTACAAAATACACGGCCCATCACATTCAGTTTGCGCCAAAAATAGATGGGAATTCATCAAACGATGATCCCCAGATAACTAAATGAGCCCACCCCGTTTCACTCGATTTTCTAGCCTGAATTATTCAGCAGAAGAAGAGAAAAGAGCCTGAAACCGAGTAGAATCAGGCTCTCAAAGAATAAATCAAGTAGATTGTGCCATGAAAGAGCGTGAAAAAGAACTAGCGCTTGATTTTTATCAACAGCGGCAGTTGGTGGTGAAATTTTCAGAAGTAGACCTGAGTTCAGATGCAGGGATACTGCTAGCGAGGCAGGCAGAAGAAAGAGTGCAGATATGTCAGGGGATAGCCCAATGCATCGAAGAATGGCGAGACCCGAAAAAAATCCAGCACCCATTGGAGAAATTAGTGAGTCAGAGAATTTACCAGCTGGTGGGAGGATACGAAGACGCAGACGATAGCGACCAGCTCAGGCATGACCCGATTTACAAGATAGCCTGCGGTCAGATACCCAAGGTGGGAGAGAACGAACTAGCCAGCCAGCCGACCATCAGTCGGTTAGAGAATCACATCAGCCGCAAAGACCTCAGTGCCATACGACGGCTATTTGTCGAGCAGTTTCTCAAGAGCTATCGGGAGCCCCCCTCCCAACTCATTTTGGATATCGATGGCTGGGCAGACCCGACCTATGGGGAGCAGGAGGGAGGCGCGTTTCATGGCTACTATGGTCACAAGATGTATTTCCCAGTGCTTATCAACGAAGCGAGTCATCGTTTTCCCTTGGTCTTGCAGCTCAGGCGGGGAAACTCCCATGCCGGCAAAGGGGTAGCGGGATTGCTGCGCTGGCTGTTTTGGCGTCTGCGACAGGCTTGGCCTCAGGTCACTATTTTGCTGCGAGGGGATGCAGGCTTTTCTTTGCCCGAGATTGTGCGCTTGTGTGAGCGCTCCAAGGTGGACTATGTCTTAGGCTTTGCCAGTAACGCAGTACTCAAGAGAAAGATTGACTTTTTACTTGACCAAGCCCGAATCCTCTGTTGCAAAACGGGTCGCAAGGCTCGACTTTTTGATGATGTTTACTATGCCGCTGGCACTTGGGAGCAACCCCGCCGTTTGATTATGAAGGCGGAATGGCTTCCCAAAGGGGCTAATCCTCGGTTTGTTTTGACGAATCTCACTGCTGATGCTCAGCAGGTTTATGACTCGGTTTATGTCCAGCGGGGCGCTGATAGTGAGCACCCCATTAAGGAACTTAAGCTTGGGCTTCAGGCTGACCGTCTCAGTTGTTCTCGCTTCGATGCGAATCAGTTTCGTCTGCTCCTGGCTCAGGCGGCTTATCTGTTGATGATTACTCTGCGTCAGGCAGCACAGGGCACTGAGCTGGCGACAGCTCAAGTTTCTCGCCTTCGCTCTGCTTTGGTTAAGGTTGCTGCGCGGGTGCGGGTATCTTGTCGCCGTGTTTTGGTTGAGTTGGCTGCTTTTTGTCCTTTTTCGGCTGCGATGCAGGTGATTGCTCAACGTTTGTCTGCTCAGGCTCCACTCTGATTTAACTCTTTACTTCATAGGGGGATTATCTCTTTATTCTCCTTGTCAGGCTTTTTGGGACGGTTTGGTTCGCTTCCTTGTCTCCTGATTTTCCTTTATGCTTCTCTCTCCTCCTTTGACTCCTTATTCAATAAACTCATGAATAATCCAGGCTAGTTCAGCCCACTGTAGAAAGGGGAGAGAAGCCAGCATTGATCAAGCGTTCGGCGGAGCAGGTTGGACAGGCTGCGCTGTAACCAAGGACACTACACCGCTGTAGCAACTGGACTGGGGGTCAGGTGGGGATAGAGCGGGAAGCGATCGCACAACGCCCCCACCCGAAGCCGACAATCACTCGCCACGGACTCATCCTCAGGACTCAGCAGGCGATCGGCAATGATATTGGCAATTTCGGTGAATTCGACCGGGCCCATGCCCCGAGTGGTCATCGCGGGTGAGCCTAGGCGTAAACCGCTGGTCACAAAGGGGGATTCGGGGTCAAAGGGGACGGTATTCTTGTTGGTGGTAATGTTGACGCTGCCCATCAGGCGATCGGCCGTCTTGCCCGTCATGCCAATCGAGCGCAAGTCCACCAAGATGAGGTGGTTGTCGGTGCCATCGGAAACCAGCTTTAAACCGCGATCGCGCAAACCATCAGCCAGGGCCCGCGCATTGACAATCACCTGACCTGAATAGGTCTTAAACTCTGGCTTGAGCGCTTCACCAAAGGCCACTGCTTTGGCGGCGATCACATGCTCTAGTGGTCCACCTTGACTACCGGGAAAAACGGACTTATTGAGCTTCTTGCCCAGTTCAGCATCCCGGCAAAGGATCAGTCCACCACGCGGCCCCCGGAGGGTCTTGTGGGTGGTGGTAGTAACGACATCACAATGGGGCAGGGGGTCGGGATGATGCCCCGTCACCACCAGCCCCGCAATATGGGCAATATCTGCCAACAGATACGCGCCGACTTCATCAGCAATTTCGCGGAACCGAATAAAGTCAAGGGCGCGGGGATAGGCGGAATAGCCAGCAATAATCAGCTTGGGACGTGTGGCTTGAGCCACTTGGCGAACCTGATCATAATCAATGCGCTCGGTCTTGGCATCAACCCCATATTGAGCGACCTTGAACCATTTCCCAGAGACATTCGCAGGTGAGCCATGGGTGAGGTGTCCCCCGTGGGACAAGTCCATGCCCAGAATCGTGTCACCCGGCTTGAGCAGGGTGAGAAAAACAGCAAAATTTGCCTGGGCCCCAGAATGGGGTTGCACATTGGCCATGGCGGCCCCAAAGAGTTCTTTGGCGCGATCGATCGCCAGTTGTTCGACTTGATCAACAAACTCGCAGCCCCCGTAGTAACGCTTACGGGGCAGCCCCTCGGCATATTTGTTGGTGAGCACCGAGCCCTGAGCGGCCATCACTGCAGCCGAGGTGAAGTTTTCACTGGCGATCAGTTCGAGATGGGTCTGTTGGCGTTGTCGCTCTTGCTCCACCAGAACAGCGATCGCCGGGTCAGTCTCGGCCAAATAGTTCAGACCAGTCATCTACTACCCCCAAAATCTGTTTAGATTCAATAACCACAAAGCACCCATCTTACCAAAGCTTCGGAGCAGCAAGCGGTTAAGTAATCAGAGTATCTTTAGATTTATCCTCACCGAGGGGCGGCAGCGGCCGCTTCGATTGCCCCTGTGCCCCCACGCCTGAGGGGGCTTCCTCCACCCGAATCTGAATTTGGGGGCCAGAACTCGCCAGACGAATGATCATCCCATCAAAGACCGGCGCTTTAGTGATGCGTTTACCGTCCATATAGGTTCCGTTTGCCCCCAGGTTCACGACCTCCCAATGGCCTCCTACGTTGGGACGAATCTCAACGTGATGGCGGGATACAACCGCACTGTAGAGAATGACCTCATTGTCGGTGGAGCGCCCAATCCGAATCACCACATTGGGTTCAAATGTCCAATTCTGAACTGGAACGGCCTGTAGCGGGTGCAGCAGGGTCAGAATAATGACAGAAGTGGCTTGGTCAGCCTCAAGCGTGGGGTTCAACTCTTCAGGAGCATTCATGAATGGATTCAAAACACTATAACAGCAGTATCCCCAGCTTAAGCTCGCAGAACGACAGCCTCGGGAAGAGCAACGGAGTACGTGGCAAGTCCACATAGACTCTCAAGGGAAAATCCTAGTCCAGCTTTACCTGACTACATAAAGGGTAAGGGAACAGAAGAAGGCTGGCAAGAGTGACGTCACCGGACTTCTACAATTGAACCGTATCGGCACGGTATCTAGCTAGGGACGCTTGAACCTTGAATCCAGCGGGGCAGCAGGAACTGTATTTGAGTACGTTAACTGTTCTTAATAGATAAGTACTCCAGAACTAGCAAGTGGGGACTGTAGATTTGATGGTCTATTATTACTGATTTGCTGCTCTCGCGCCAGAGATTACTGCCCCCTCACCCTAACCCAGCAAAGAATGGAGAAAGGAAATCTATTATCACCGTCGGGTCTTAAGACGCCAGCATTGACTAGACTCAAGATTCAGCCCAGCTGCGAAATATAATCCAGACTCGCGGTTTTCGGCAGTTCCGGTAAGCCAAATGGGTTAAAGCGGCCACAGGCTGACTAATGCCGAGTAAAGCAGAGCCTTGATCGGGATTGCCAATGGCGAACCGACCCACAGCGATCGCTAACAGATGGCAGGCAATTATCACAATGGCGATGTTGAGGCTCCAAGAGAGGGTTATGGGCGTAACACCAAGCTAGGGGTGTGATTAAATTGGGCATGGTTAAAAAAGCCAAGGGGGAGGGAGTGTTTGTTTTAGAGAAGCGTCATCCATCAGGAGGGTTTGTCACCCTTAACCCTCTTATCGAGTTTGATGTCTCTAGGATTTTATAGAGATCCTTACCCCATTGAACGATTGCTGTTGGAATACTTCATGTTTTGAGACGCCTGCCCAAGGTTCCTGATCATCTTGCTCGCCTGAATCTTGCTCACCTTAATGTCCATTGATTGCCCTCATGTACTCGCTACTTCTTCCCTACCGTGTCAAAATTTGTGGCATTACCGATCTTGGCCAAGCCCAGGCGATCGCTCGGTTGGGGGTTTCGACTTTGGGGTTTATCTGTGTGGCGCGATCGCCCCGCTACATAGCGATTGAGCCCCTGACGGCGATCACCCGGCAGCTTCCGGAGACGTTGCAAACCGTTGGTGTATTTGTCAATGCCCCCCTCGACACCATTGTGGCAACTGTCCACCAGGCAAAACTCACGGGCATCCAACTCCATGGTGAGGAACCCCCTGAATTTTGCCAAGCGCTGCGTCAGCATCTGCCCCAGCGGGAACTGATCAAAGCCTTCCGGATTCGTGCCCCTGCTGATTTAGAACAGATTGCACCCTATGAAACGGTGGTGGAAACCTTACTCCTGGATGCTTATGCGCCTCAAGCCCATGGCGGGACGGGGCAAACCTTAGATTGGACAAGCTTAGCGGGTTTTGCCCCGTCCCGACCCTGGTTGCTGGCTGGAGGCTTATGTCCGGAGAATCTGGCTCAAGCGCTGGCGATCGTGGGGCCCGATGGAATTGATGTTTCGAGTGGCGTGGAGCGATCGCCCGGCGACAAAGACTTGACTCGAGTTGCCGCCCTGTTGCGTCAATTAAGAGTCAACTGAGAGCTTGAACCCAACACCCGCCGCTGAAGCAATGGGGCCAAAAAAGCAGCGAGACCTGATGGCTGCTTGCTCCCCACAGCCAAGCGGTCAAATGCACCAATTGGGTTGTGCTATAGGTAGAATAGAAAACTTTTTCGTCGCTATGGAGTAATCAAGGATAAGAATGAAAAAAGTGGGTACTCATCTGGTTCTCGAAGCCTGGCAAGCTCCTGGAGAACTCCTCAACAATCCAGATCATATTCGTCACGCCTTGCTCAGCGCCATTGAGGCAGGCGATGCCACGCTGATTGATTTATGTGTGCACCAGTTTAGTCCCCACGGCGTTACCGCCACTGCGACCCTTGCGGAATCTCATATTGCGATTCATACCTGGCCCGAATATGGCTATTTTGCTGCTGATTTCTTTTTCTGTGGGCACGGCAACCCCCAAGCCGCCATGCAGGTGCTGCAAATGGATTTGCAAGCGGCTCAAGTGAGTATCAAGGAGTTCGAACGCGGCTTTCCTGACCCCGCCTTGCCCGACCCCACACCTGGCACTCTTCCCCATGCCTTTGAGCCGACGCGACAATTCGCTCATCGTTAAGACCCCTCTTGCCGAATCCTGAAGATACGCTCTGATACTGAATCCGCAAAGTATAGGGAGGGATAAACTACTGATTATTCCTCGGGCAGGCGGGACGCAGATTCGACAAGCTCACTGACCACCTGCGCTACGGGTTTCTGCTCTCAATATCCTGTAGCGCGGGTGGTTGCTGAGC
>JBCDEB010000033.1:0-51947 GCA_039180005.1 Cyanobacteria bacterium P01_G01_bin.54
GCTCCGATATTGCCGGAGTCTGAGGGGGCAATCTCCCCCTCAGCGGGAGGTGTCGGGGGGCGGGTCCCCTGACAACCGGGTTTGGCAATGAGATGGTAATGCTTGGGAGAATGCGATAATTTCGCCTAACCGAAACTCAGGTTAAAGTAGAAAAACCGTAGCGCAAACATCGGTTCAGCAAACGCATCGCACCACTTGCCTGCCACTGATCAATAATTGACTGGCACATTCTCCAACCGAGCCTATTTGCCCTCCTTGACACAGTTAAACATCCGCAGGGTGGCAGCCGCCGCATAGTTGCGTTGGGCAGCGCTGTTGGGGGTAAAGCGTGTGCCACTCTCATTTACCGGGCTGGCGACGCCGCAATAGGCCGACATCCGGTTGATGATCGCATTCGCCCAATGGCTCGATGTATCAGAGAAGGCAAAGGCAGTCTGGGTTGCTCCCAAGGTCGTGGGTTGCCCCTGCTGGGCCTTGGCGTATTGAGCAACCTTCTCCATGACAATAATCAACTCAGCCCGGGTCACTGGGTTGGTGGGTTGGAAGGTGCCATCGGGATAGCCCGTCACGATGCCATGGGTCTTAGCCCATTGGATTTTGGCGGCACTCCAGCGATTGGCGGCTACATCCGGGAAAGGCGCAGCGGTGGCTTGGGGCGCATTGGGACTGACGTTGGGCATCGCTTCCATGGCATCCAGCACCATGGAGACCAGTTGCTCACGGGTGAGGGTATTGAGGGGGCGGAAGGTATTGTCTTCCGGGAAGCCGGAGATAAAGCCTACGCCTAAGGCTGCTTCAATTTCAGCCCGGTAGATATCGCTGGCGATATCACGGAAACTGGAGGTTGTGGGGGTGGGGCTGGGCGTCGGGCTCGGGGTGGGGCTGGGTGTAGGGGTGGGCGTGGGTCGGGCATTGGGATCATTGGCCGGTGGGGGGGTGAGGTTGCCATCGTTCGTGAAGTACATATGCCCGAGGGTTTTGCCCTGATAGTTGCGGCGGGTTAAGCGCCAGCCCTCAACCAGATATAGCTTGAGGGAGGTGTTGGCTACCGCGCCACCGCTGCGGGCAATGAGGATTTCTTGCAGGCCGGGGCGACTGCCGATGCGGGGCGTGCCCAAGAGCATCACCTCACCGTTGCGTACAACCGTCCGCAGCAAATATTCCAGGGCAAAGTCTTCGCCGTTGATGCGAATGGAATAGCCGTTGCTGTCGGAATAGCGTTTGCAACTGCCGCTAAAGTCAAAGGTGGTCCAGAGGGGGTTGATAATCGTGGGGTTGACGCCACTCTCGGCCCAGCATTGTTGCCGATTAGGAACTTGCTCCATGATCAATAGGCTGTACTGGTTGGAGCCAAAGGGGGAAGCGACCACGGCAAAGGCGTTGGGATCAGCGACTTCTTCGTGGTTAAAGAGGGCTGCTTGGACCACATTGACGCTCAGAGTGGTTGCAGCGGCAGCGACGGTGGCGATCGCCGTGAGTTTGAGGGGGGATGCAAATTTCATTGATGGAGTCTCCTAATCATGTGCCATCACCAGCACCGCAATTGTCCTACACCGTGCTGGGACAGAGGAGAAGAAGTTCACGAAATTCAAAGAGTTCCCCATAGGCTACCCTATAGGATGTTCTTCTTGCGCTGGCGTTTCCCCATGACTTCTAGCAATCTGTTTAGTTTTGGCCTTCAGAAATGGTTAGAGCGACTCTGGGCGGCGATCTTACTCGCCGGGCAAGCAGTTTGGCATCTGGTCAAGGTACAGATTAACTATCAAAATACGTTGAATCAATGTTTGAGTGTGGGCCCTGGCTCCTTGATGATTAGTCTGGTTACAGCGCTTTTTGTCGGTGCGGTGTTTACGATTCAGGTGGCGCGAGAGTTTATCTACTTTGGGGCCGGTGAAGCTGTGGGCGGCGTTTTGGCCTTGGCGCTAACGCGAGAGCTTGCCCCGGTGCTAACGGCGGTGGTACTCGCGGGTCGGGTCGGGTCGGCCTTTGCCGCTGAAATTGGCACGATGCGGGTGACGGAGCAAATCGATGCCCTCTACATTCTCAAAACCGACCCGATTGATTATTTAGTGATGCCCCGGATGGTAGCCTGCTGCCTAATGCTGCCGGTCTTAACCTTGCTGTCGCTCATCATTGGGTTGGCGGGCGGGCTCGTGATTGCGACCCAGCTCTACGATATTTCCCAGTCGGTGTTTATGGACTCGATTCAGAGCTTTATGGGGATCTGGGACATTGCCAGTGCCCTGATTAAAGCGGTGGTCTTTGGAGCGCTGGTGGCGATTATTGGCTGTAGCTGGGGGATGACCACCAGTGGGGGGGCTAAAGGCGTCGGTCAATCCACAACCACAGCCGTTGTGACCGCATTGCTGGCGATCTTTGTGGCGAATTTTTTCCTGTCTTGGCTGATGTTCCAAGGGCCGGGTCAGGCACTGACCGAATGATGGGATCGGCGGAAAAAATACCGATTTGCCGTAGGGGCTGGGTTTCCCTGCCCTGCGTTAGTAAAATGTCCCCTGCAATCCATTGATTCAGGGTTGGGTTTGTCCTGTCAGAGGGCTGATCGGGTGCGAAAACCGTGCCCCTACAGGATTATGATTAACGTGAGTTCTGGATAAGCAGACATCGCGCAAGACACTGCAACTCAGCAGAATCAACAATACTGGCTCCGGTATTGCCGGAGTCTGAGGGGGCAATCTCCCCCTCAGCGGGAGGTGTCGGGGGGCGGGTCCCCTGACAACCGGGTTTTAAAACGAGATTTCAAGGCGTTGAGGAATGCGATCGCTTCGCTTAACCGAAACTCACGTATGATTATCCAATGATTTTCTCAGTTCAATGAATCGTCCCTGCTAGCTCAGAGGTAAAGTTCGGGGGAGTTGCACCGTAAAGGTGGTGCTCTCGCCAGGCTGGGAGGTGCAGCGCAATTCACCCTGGTGTTCTTCAACCACAATTTGGTAGGCGATCGCCAGCCCCAGACCCGAGCCCTGGCCAATGGGTTTGGCGGTGAAAAAGGGCTCAAAAATATGCGGTTGGTGTTGCGGCTCAATGCCAACACCGTTGTCTGTCACTTCGAGGGTGATCTGTTCCGCCGTGGCTTGAGTCACGATTTGAATCTGGGGTTGGTAGTTCGGTGGCGAGGTGGTGAGCTGAGCGCGGATCGCCTCAATACTATTCGTGAGCAGATGGAAAAAAACCTGGTTGAGCTGACCAGGATTACAGACCAGCGCGGGTAGATCGGCTGTGTTTTGGGCTACCGTAATGGGCACTTCCCCCTCTGGCTGCAGGCGATACTCCAAGATCTTTAAGGTACTCACCAAGCCATTCTGAATCTGGGCAAGCTTATAGCCTTTTTCATCGGCCCGGGAGAAGTCTTGGAGCCCCGTAACGATGTTGCCAATCCGTTCTGCGCCTGCCCCCATGGACTGCATCACCTGCTGGAGATCGTCGTAGAGAAACTCTAGATCAAGGTCAGCGATCGCCGTTTTCACGGTTGGTGTCGGCTCGGGATATTCTTGTTGGTAAAGTGAAACCAAATCAATGAGATCTTTGAAATAGTCTCGGGCATAGGCAATGTTGCCTTTAATAAACGTCACCGGATTATTCAATTCATGGGCCAGACCACCCACGAGTTGACTGAGGGCCGTCATTTTTTCGCTCTGGATGAGTTGGCTTTGGGTGCGCTGCAACTGCCCCAGCGTATTTTGGAGCTGTTGGTTGCGATCGGCAAGCTGACGCTGCAAGGTATAGAGTTGCAGTTGGTGGTTAATGCGGGCCAAGACCTCTTCGACAAAAAAGGGTTTACTAATATAGTCTGCGCCTCCTGCTTCAAAGGCCTTAACTTTGTCCTGAGCATCGTTGAGGGCACTGAGAAAAATAATCGGGATTTCAGCGGTTTGGGGATCGGCCTTGAGCTGACGACAAACGGCGTAGCCATCCATATTCGGCATGTTAATATCCAGCAAGATTAAGTCGGGAGCAGTGGCTTGTACCGCCCGCAAGGCAATTTGACCGTTGATGGCCGGACGCACATTAAAGCCCTGCTCCTTAAGCATGGATGCCAGGAAGCGGATATTATCAGGAATATCATCCACCACCAAAATATCGGTTTTAGTGGTGGTTGGAGGTGGCGGAGTCATCAGGGGCGATCGCAGCACATTAGCGTATTACTCTACCATTCATTTTCCCGCATCTCCGTAAAAACCCGGACAGTTCAGCGTTGCTCTCGCTACGAGATGACACTGAGAAACGACATCAATAGGGTCATAGATGCGTAAGTGACGTGAGTTCTGGATAACAGATTTTAGACCGCCATCACCACTTGAGTGCGATCGCGCTCGGCAATTTGACTCAAGGCTTGATCCGCTCGCTGGTAGAGCTGCTGCATATTGTGCCCCTGGTGGGGGTAGGCCGCAACGGCGGCCCGCAGGGTCAGGTATAGCGTTCCATTGTCTTCGAGTAAAAATACTTCTTTTTCCAGGAGTTGCAAAACGGCCAGGAGCCACTTTTGGGCTCGCATCGCATCCAGGCCGTAGAGACCGAGTACAAATTCGCCACCGCTCCAGCGGGCCACAATATCTTCGCTGGTGAAGGACTGTTTCAAGAGTTGACCAAACCGCTGCAAGATGCGATCGCCCACCTCATGCCCATGGGCGACATTGATGCGCTTGAGGTGATTAATTTCCACGATCGCCAGGGTGAACGCTTGTCCCTGCTGCTGAGCCATTTCCACAAAGCGGCCAAAGTCTCGCTCTGAGGCAAAGCGGTTGGCAACCCCGGTCAACGGGTCTTGCTCGGTGAGGGCTTGGATGAGTTGAGAGCGCTCCAAGCGATTGACAATCCGGGTAATCAGCTCGGGTTCAGAGACCGGTTTATAGATAAAGTCATCCGCGCCGACTTCATAGATGCGTTGCAGAGTGGCGCGATCGCGGTTGGCGGAGAGAAAAATAATCGGCAATCCCGACCAGAGGGGCTCATTGCGCACCACCTGACAAATCTCAATACCAGTGATGTCAGGCATTTCTACATCTAAAATCAACAGATCTGGACGGCTGGTTTGTAGCGCATGCCAAAACTGCTCCGGATTGTTGACGGTCTGCAGCAAGAAGCCCCAAGGGGTGAGATAGTCGGACAGCCGCTGCAACAGAATCGGATCATCATCAACCGCTAAAATTGTGGCTTCGGGAGTTTTAACCTGCTGGAGGCTCTGAGCCACCGCTTGCAAAATTTGCGCCGAGGGTAAAGGCTTGGTCAAAAAGCCGCGCACTCCCAAGCGGGCCGCCGCCACGCGATCGTGAAACTGGTCTTGGTGAGTCAGTACCACAACAGGAATAGGAGCAGGGTCTTGTTGGAGGGCTTGTAAGAAAGCCCAACCACTTTGGGGGGCATCGGGAAAGGCTAATTCGAGCACGATCGCCTGGGGCAATTGCTCAGCCAGTACTGCTTGGGCGGCGGCGATCGAGTCCACCGTTTGCAGTGCTAAATTCCATTGACGGGCCTCCTCGGCCAAGGTCTGGGTTAACTCGGTATCGGGGTCAACCACCAACACAGTGGGGGTGGTTGCCGTGACGGGAAGCTCGCCCATGGCGGGAGAGGTGCCAGCGGCTGGGGGATTAGGGGGGGCAGGACTGAGGGGCAGATCAGGGGCTGCGTCTTCCGCAGGCAAGGTGGCCCGCAATTGCTGGAGCAGGGCTACCAAGGTTTTCTGCTCAGCAGGGTTGACGTCGACCGCAAACCATTGTTCAAGTTGGCGGGCCGCTTCAGATCCGGCACTTAATCCATACATCCCCAAGGAGCCCACCAACTTATGAGCCTGGGTTTCAGCATCGGCGCGGAGTTTCTCCGTGAGTTGATTGCGGCTCAGGGCGGCGATCGCCGCCTCCAGCGTCGCCAAGCGGGCTAAGATCGGTTCACGAAACTGCTGCCACAGCCGAGCAACAGCGGCTTGGGTTGCTGCGGCCTTCTGCTGGGCGGCTTGCGACTCAGCCCCAGGCGGTTCAGCCCTTGTAGCGGGTTCCGGCACAGTCGATGGGGACGCTGGAGGTTCTGGCAGCGGCCGCAGACGATAACCCACCCCGTAGACCGTTTCCACCACATCGGTTGCACCCACCTGCTTAAACTTGCGTCGGAGCCCCTTGATATGGGCCCGCACTGTTTCTTCACCCGGCGGGTCATCAAAAGACCAAAGATGCTCCAAGATCGCCCCCTTAGTAAATACCTGGGTCGGATTGCGCAGCAGGAGTTCCAGCAAGCCCAGCTCCTTGGGAGAGAGCGTCAGCATCTGATCTTGCCATTGCGCCTGGCAGGAACTGGGATCGAAACTGAGATCGCCCCAATAGAGAATCGGGCTACCGGGCGTCGAGCGACGCCGCAACAGCGCTCGAATCCGGGCTAACAGCTCAGGAACCGTGCAAGGCTTGACCACGTAGTCATCTGCTCCAGCATCCAGGCCCGCCACCTTGTCCGCACTGGTATCGCGGGCGGTCAGGAGCAAAATCGGCGTGCGACAATGGTGATCCCGCAAGCGTTGGCAGAGGCTAATCCCATCCAAAATGGGCAGACTCACATCCAGCAGCATCAGGTCGTAGGTGAAGGTTTGGGCATAGTCCCAGCCCTCTTCGCCATTGGTTGCCACATCCACCACGTATTGATTTTCCCCCAAGGCCCCCTGTAGGGCTTGGGCGAGAATTTGATCATCTTCAACAAGCAACAGACGCATACAACGGTGGTGTATGACAGTGAATCAGAGTGCAGAGCCATCCTAGAGCATTGCCAGCCGATCGCAATGTCACATTCTAGAGTAGTGCAGAAACACCAAGCGCAGACAAGCGCTCTGGGTTCTGCTATGTATCGATTGTGTAACAGTCAGCAAGACGTGAAAGTCAGCTTGGTTCCTATCTAAGCTGAAAGTTGTGAAAATCTTGTGAAGGGGGGAAAAGTTCAGGGTTCAGAGTTCAGAGTTCAGGGTGTGGAGTTGATGGCAATTTAGAAAATCAATCGGGAATTCCGTAGCGCAGGCGTCTCGCCTGCCAAAGGCTTAACGACTTCTGCAATTATCGAGAGTTGACGCTGCACTAGTGCTTTGTCAAGTGTGAAATGAGGGGTTGGCGCAAGATTGAATTGAATCGTGAAACCCAGTATCAGCAATGGTTGTGTTGGGTTTCGCTGGGCTCAACGCCAACCTACAATTTAGAGTTGACGCTGCACTAGCCCCTTTCGCAGCGTTTGTTGAGCTCTGAACCCTGAACCCTGAACCCTGAACCCTGAACTCAAATCGTTTGATCAATGGGAATCGTCACCGTAAACGTTGTTCCCTTGCCGACCACCGAATCAACGTCGATGCGCCCGCCATGGCGTTCGGTCACGACCTGATAGCTAATCGAGAGTCCGAGTCCGGTGCCCTGACCCACCACCTTGGTTGTGAAGAAGGGGTCAAAGAGGCGGGGCTGCTGTTCGGTGGGGATGCCAGGACCATTGTCGCGGAAGGCGATTTGTACCCATCGCTCGGGCAGACAACGCGTGATGATTTCCAGCGTGGGGGTGGCTTGCTCTGGATGGGTCATCAAGGCATCGATCGCATTACTCAGTAAATTCATAAACACCTGATTGAGCTGCCCTGCATAGCATTCCACCAGCGGCAGGTGGGGGTCGTAATGCCGCACGACCTCAATGCCGATGCTGCCGGGCTTGGGCTTGAGGCGATTGTGCAAAATGAGCAACGTACTCTCAATTCCCTCATGCAAGTTGACGGCTTTCATCTCGGCCTCATCCATGCGGGAGAAGGTGCGCAAAGAAGTGACAATTTCTTTGATGCGATCGGCCCCCACCTGCATGGAGCGAAATAATTTTTGGATATCTGCTTGCACAAAGTCGAGATCGATGGACGCTTGCAGTAAACGAACCGCTGGCGTGGGGTCTGGATATTCCTGCTGGTAACAATCAATCAGCGCCAGGAGATCGTTAATGTAATCGCGGCCATGGCTGAGGTTGCCATAGATGAAATTGACGGGATTATTGATTTCATGGGCGACGCCTGCCACGAGCTGCCCGAGGCTTGACATCTTCTCGGTTTGGATCAGTTGGGTTTGGGTGCTCTGGAGTTCATGGAGCGCTGTTTCCAGGGCTTGGGCCTTGGCTTGGGTTTCTTGGTAGAGGTGGCTTTGGTTGAGGGCGATCGCCAATTGCGCTACCACAGCTTGAATCAATAAGACCTCGGGATCGCTCCAGGCATGGGATGTCCCATGACCACAGAGCAAGGCCCCCACCACCTCCTGATGAATGATCAGGGGAACCACCAAGAGTGCCCCATACCCGGACTGTTCGAGCAGTAACTGTTGGGTTTGCGTCAGTTCCTCCGCGATGGCCGTTAGTTTTACCGTTTCCTGGCGCAACAGTGGCGGCGTCAGGGCTGCCCAGAGGTAGTTACGGGGGGGGGTAGGGGCGAGCGGAGTTGAAGCGACGGCATTGGACTGGGTGGAATTGGATTCGGCGGCTAGCTGCCAGCTCGGGGTTTCGTCGGATGTTTCGTACCAGGCAAACTGGACATGGTCAATGGTGAGCAGACTACGAATCCGGGTGATCGCCAGACTGAGAATGTCTGCGATCGGGGTTTCTAGAGAGGCACGAATCTGATTAGAGAGCTGGTTGAGCAGTTGCTCCCGCTCAACCTGTTGTTGGAGCCGCTGGGTAAACTGGCGTAATTCCCCTTCAATCCGTTTATGCTCGCTGATATTGGTGGCAATGCAGATTAAGCCCGTGATCTCTTGGGAGGGGGTCACGATGGGGCTCACCCGTAAGAAGACCGGCATGATTCGACCCTGGCGATCGCTCAAGATCAACTCATGCTGCCAGGTCTGGCCCGACATCACGGCCGAAAAAATCCCCTTTAAAGCCAGGGGATCACTCAGATGGGTCGCGAGGCTCTGGTGTTTGAGATCCGCAGTGGCTTGATGGGGATAAAGGGCCGACCAGGCCGCATTAATGTAGAGAATCTGGCCCTCGGCATCGGTGATGGCGATCGCATCACTGGCACTCTCCACCGCCTGCTGATAGCGCCGCAGTTCTGTTTCCGCCTGCTTGCGATCGGTAATATCCGTGCAAGTGCCCACATAATCTCGTCCTGAATTTTGTCCCGAGGCCGTCTCTGTTCCCTCTGTCCCGCTATTTTCGTGAATCTGGGCTTGACTATAAATCCAGCGCACCGAACCATCAGGGCGCAAGAAACGATATTCCGATTGAAACCATTGACCGATGGCCTGGGCTGCCGCCCATTCTTGCCGGACGCGATCGGCATCTTCGGGGTGAACCGCCGACAACCAACCCGATTGCTGCAGTTGAGCAAACGCTAACCCCGTCAAAATACACAATTGGGAGTTGGCATATCGACATCGCCCCTGCCCATCAGCATAAAAAATAGCCACAGGCGAAGTTTCCATGATCGCCGTCAGGGATGACGAACTGAGCAGGGAGAGCATATCAGCAGGCGGGACAGGCAAGATAACGGTGTCCATAACGCAACGACAAGCAGGGGCAGAGCACATTAATTGCCTTTACAGGACTACTGAAGAAAATTCAGGGCATTCTGAAGGTATGCCCTGAAAAAAATCCCCGAACAGACGCGTCTGAACTTGCGGTACAATGATTGACGCCTTGTGGAGAGGTGGCAGAGTGGTTGAATGCGACGGTCTCGAAAACCGTTAAGGTGCAAGCCTTCGAGGGTTCGAATCCCTCTCTCTCCGTTGCCATGGTAGGGGCGGGTTTCAAACCCGCTCCTACTTGAGTTTTTGCTTAATAAATTTCACGAGTTGGCCCAACTGGCTCTTGAGGGTGGCGACTTCTTTTTCCAGCTTGATCACCTTCTTGGCAAGCTGCTGCATCTGCTGCTGCGTTTGGGCATCGGCTGCGCCGCCCGCCGCCGCGACCGGGGCATCCTGAACCGGTGCAGGGGCATCTTTCATGGCCTTCTTCTTCTTGGCCGATTTTTGCATCGCTTCTTTGAGAGCACTGACCAGTTGATCCTTCTCAAAGGGCTTTTCAACGAAGGCAAAATATTCAAAGGGTTCCGGCAACTTTTCGGTCACTTCCTCTTTGCGACCAGACATCAGCATTAGTGGAATGATTTGCAGCCGGGTATCTTTCTGGATTTCTTGATAGACCTCCCAGCCGCTCTTCTTAGGCAGCAGGAAGTCCAGCATGATCAGGGTGGGAGACTCACTGCGGATCTTAGCTAACCCTTCCACGCCATCCTTGGCTTCGAGGACTTCGACATTGCCGGCCGGCAGCATATCCTTCACCATCCGGCGAATCACGCGACTGTCATCAATAACGAGGATCTTTTGACTGGCCACAGGACACTCCTTGGGGGTGAATGGAAGAACAAGTAGATTCTAATATTAGATCGCCCCGGAGGGTAACGGCAGTAGGATTTTCTCGGCTCAGGCGAGCCGGGGGTCGCGCTTATCCATTGACCAGAGAAAAATTGACCAGACAGGACTTACGCATTTGCACTGAGTCGCGTGGCTGACGAGATCCCCCCGGCTGCGCCGACCCCCTTGGGTAAGGGGGTTCTGTTGTAAATCCTGTTCAAGCAAGCCATCCCAGCCGCTTGGGCGGCGTCACCCCTCTTTGCCGCCTGTGCCGTAGCCAGCACCAACCCCGTGGCGATCGCCGGAGCCGCTGCGGGCAAAACTATCCAGCCCACCGTTTGCTATTGGCGGGCCCCGAGGGCGAACCCCTGGACGACACGCGAGACAGTTGGGTCTAATACCGCTTTTCAGGAGTGCGATCGGCTGGGTGGCATGGGGTGATGGAAACAGAGTTAGGGGGCGTGTTGGCGGCGATCGCCCCGGCTCGGTTTACTGTGCCATTGCTGCCGGCGGAAACCGCAACTGCCGTTCTTTATAATGAAACCCATGACGTGAATCACCCCCTTCTTAACCATGGTCGGTCAGCTCGTCCCCCCCACCCCCCATCCCCCCCTACCGCTTCCTGAACCGGATCTGAGTCATATCCTCACCGAGGACGATACGCCTGTGGATAACCTTCTGTCTGAGAAGCAGCAGCGTCTGCTGACCAGTTGTCTGTATAGCGGCTTGAAGCGGGAGGAGCCGTTTTTGGTGATGGCCAATGTGGGACTGTTCTATGGGCTCTATTTGCCGCCGATCGTGCCGGATGTACTGTTAAGTTTGGGCGTTAAAGCACCAGAAGATTGGCGACAGAAGAAAAACCGCTCTTATTTTGTCTGGGAGTTTGGCAAAGCGCCAGAAGTCGTGATTGAGATTGTCTCGAACACCATTGGCAATGAATTGGGTAAGAAGTTAGTCAAATATGCCCAGGTGGGAGTGGCCTATTATGCAGTTTTTGACCCATTGCACTGCTTGGGTGACGAGGTGCTACAGGTGTATCAGTTGGTGGGCTTGGCCTATCAAAAACAGCCGGATGCTTGGTTGGCGCAGGTGGGTTTGGGTCTGACGCTTTGGGACGGGGAGTTTGAAGGGGCGCATTATGAGCAATGGTTGCGCTGGTGTGATGAGACGGGGAACCTACTGCTGACGGGCGATGAGCAGGCGGCGGTGGCTCAGGCTGAGGTGGTAGATGCGTGGGCGGAAGCATCGGCAGCGCAGGCACGGGTGGAACAGTTGGCGGCGCTGTTACGGGCACAGGGGATTGATCCGGATGGGGTGGAGTTGTGAAAGGGTGGAGCTGGCTAGAATATGGGGAGTTGTTAGCGGTGGTATCGATTTCATGAATCTAACTGTTTCATTTGATGCTTTGCTCCAAACTATTCAGACCCTGAGCTTGGCACAAAAGCGTGAGCTTCAGGAGCATCTGGAGCAACAAATTTTTGAGGCGGAGGAGGCGGATTATGTGGAGGATGAGGCAACGCGACGTGAGATGGCAGCGGTTCAGGCGGAATACGCAGCGGGTCAAATACGAGATTTAGATTCTGTTTTATGAAACTCCGAGATGTCGTGAGTCGGGTTGTAATTGACCCCCGTAAGTTGACTCGATACGCTCTTAATCTGAATAATCCTCAAGCTATTGATAAGGCGTTGATGTTTCAGCAATATTTGGGCTTCACCCCGGAGAACTATCAACAATTACTCCATCAAATTGAGATGCAAGCTTTGGATGCTGATGCGATCGCGGGCTAATGTGATGAATATGGACAGCGATATCGTGTCGATTTATCGGTTATTGGTGTTAATCCGGGTCAACAAGAAAGGGTACGGACGGGTTGGATTGTGAAACCGGGTGAAGATTTTGCCAGGTTGGTGACGTTATATATTGCGAGGCGAACATGAGTCAACCAGAACTCTTTGATGTGATTGAGCTACTCGTTGATCTGCCTGGATCAGGTTTACAGGTGGGCGATCGTGGTGCAATTGTTGAGCAGTATGGCGATCGCGCCTATGAGGTGGAGTTTACCCATGAGGGGGGTGAAACACGGGCGTTGGTGGTGCTCTCGCCGGAGCAGTTGATGGTGGTTTGGCGGAGTGCAACGGAGGATTGGGTTCCACTCACGGAGCGAATCATGGCGATGGCTCGGGTTTTGCCAGAGGAGCGACAAGCAGAGGTTTTAAGTTTTGCGCGATCGTTGTATCGAGCATCGGTTTGATGGTTTCAGAAACCAATGCTGCAAGGATGCCCAACACCCCGAACCCACCCTGGTCAGCGCTGCGCTTGACCTGCCCCTCCCGAGAGGGGATTTTCTACTTTGAAATCTCCTCTTGGGAGGAGTACCCCGGAGGGGGGAGGTGGGTCGGCCCACTACGCTTTTTGGTGTTGGTTTTTGCTTTCTTTTTGTTTGCTCTGAAATATTAGTCCAGGAATGCGTCGCAGATTTTGCGATATCGATGGTGCCGAGGCGTTGATTGGTAAAAGAAGACAACTTTAAATCAGCATCAAGCTGCTTCTATCGGATCATCATCGGGTGGATGGATTCCCACTTGTTGCCATAATTGTCTAGCACTCTGAATGGAGTCTTCGTTGGGATAGCGCTCATCATTCAGATCAAGTCGCTTGACTGTGGCTCTGCCTGTGGGAGTTGTGCCGAGAATCAAGCTCCCGTCACGAGTCCACATAAAGTGAGCTGCCCAGTGTTGCTGTCGGGGATTGTAGAGGGGCTGAATCTGCTGGGTTAGAGGGTCAACACCCCCCACAAAGTTGTAGCGTCGCTCGTTGCAACGCTGACAGGCCAGGGCCAAGTTTTCCATTGCATCACTGCCCCCTAAGGAGCGGGGAATGATGTGGTCGAGGGTGAAACGTGTGGAGCAAATTTGTTCGGGTGAATGGCAATATTCGCAGAGTCCTTTTGCCCGTTCTCGCACCTGTTGACGAAGGGTGGGGTTCATGGCTTGGCAATCAGCATCGCGTTGATGTGGGTAAAGATGCGCTCCATTTCACCAATGGATTCGAGTTCGAGTTGTTCTTCGGGGGTGAGTTGATCGAGTTTTTTACGGTCAAGCAGGTCTTCCATGCGGGTTTGGAGTTCATCGTCAAACTTGAACAGAACCCAGTCATCGACGGGTTCGAGACGGATTTTGCTGATGAGTTTGGAGGGTTTGAGGAGGGTGGGTAGCATGGAGGGTGGAGTTCTGTGGCGGTTTGCTTTATTCTAATTGCGAACGGAAATATTAATCTAGGAATTCGTCGCAGATTTTGCGGTCACTCTCATCAACACTCTTGTTGTGTTTGAGGTAGTTTTTGGCGGTTTGGCAGCCTTTGGTGAGGAGGGTTTTGAGGTCGAATTCAATGATTTTGGGTTCGTAGCCGCCTGCGGTGACGAGGGAATATTGGTCGTCGGTGGGGTCTTCGTCGATGAAGTCGAAGTCGGTGTTGCCGAGGCGTTGATAGGTAGCGAGGAGTGTTCCATCGAGAGACCAGATATTGATGGTTTCGGGAGTGGCAGTGTAGATGAATTCACCGTCAGGACTGAATGCAGCGTTGACAACTTTAAAATCATGGGGGAACTCTTCAGTTTCTCTAGTCTCCAACGAAACTAGCACAGCAGTTTTATCATCACTGGATGTAACAAGAGATTGACCGTCAGGGGAAAACTTAACGCTGTTGACTTGATTGTTATGAATCTCATCGTAGGTGTCTATACGCTCACCTGATGTTGTCCAGATTTTGATAGTTTTGTCTTCACTGGAAGTGGCAAGAATATCTTCAGTAGGAGAAAAGTTTACATCTATAACATCATCTGTGTGCTCTTCTAAGATCACCATTTCCTTATTATCTAGATCATAGATGGTAGCAGTATTATCATCACTTACTGTGGCAACAAGACGACCATTCAGGTTCATGGCGATTCCATTGATATGTTCGTCGTGTTCAGTGGGTATATCTTTGAGAAATTCTGGGTCAGATGGATTATATAAACTGGTTTGGTAGTCTCCACCGACAACCATTAGATTGCCGTCCTCCATAAAGAAAAAATCTTCTATGGTGTCCCAGCTTTCAGAATATTCTTGGACAATATATCCTGAGCTTAGAGAAATAATCTTTAAAGAGTTTTCTGGGGTTTTAACTGCGATCGATCTACTATTGGGAATAGTCTTTATCGTAAATTCTTGATAATCATCAAGAATATCCGTATCATCTACAAGATCTTCATAAGGGATAGAAAAAGTGAGTTTTTTGTTAACTAAATCGTAAATCGTCACAACCTCTCTATATGGATTGTTGATTATTAGATGACCGGGGTCTTCATCAAAATAGAAGTCCAAGCTATATCTTCGGCTTGAAGGTATATCCAACTTCAAATCCCCAATTAGTTTTCCATCGTGACCGAGGATTTTTACAACATTTTTAGAGTCAATCTTGAGCAAGAACTTGCCATTTGCAGATATTGCTTCATAAGAATCTTCTATGGTTGAGATCAAAGATGAGTCGGAAACTTGCACGATGTGAGTTTTACTCTGCTCTGAGATAAAGGCAAATTTGTCATTGGGTGTAAATCGCACTGAATCCACCTTGTTTTCCTTGTCACTCCATAATATTCTCTTGTGACTTAAGCTGGAATTCCATAATTCAATCTCACTTCCTTCTCCTTTTTCCTTGATTAAGGCGATATGCTTCCCTGTTGAACTAAAACTTGGCTTAAGTGGTTTATCTTTGACGACTGCCAAATCAGTAGTAATGAGTTCACCTGATGCTACTGAGTAAGTTTGCAGCTTATTGTCTGTTCGGCTAATTGTAATCTGAGTATTAGTGGAATTGAAGGTTAAATTGCTAGTCTTACTCTTATCCAAGTCAATAGATGAAACCCTTGATCTTTGAAGGATATCCCATACTTGCAGTTTTCCACTTTCGTCAACAATTGCAATTAGTTTCTTGTTCTTGCTAAATGTAATACTATGTATTTGGCTTTTATGCCCATCTAGTGTGGTTAACAGAACACCATCTGCCACATTATATACATGAATATCAAACACTCCATTATGATGTTCGGAAATTGTTGCAATTAAAGATTCACCCGTTTCTATTTCATTGACAATTGGAGAGCCCATTAAAACCTTTGTGGTCTTACCCTGCGAGTCCAACATATAAGTGTTTTTTCGTTTTTTGGAATTGGCAATTCCTTCTGAACTACTCGCGAAATCAAAACTGCCAAGTAAGACTTCATCTCGAAGCCTTGTAAAAGGATTCCATATATGCAGCTTTGGATCTTTGAAGATCTCATCATAAGCTCCTTCACTTGAAGTTAGAATACGATTTTCATTGAGCACTAAAACTCCATTTATCTTTCTTCTTCTTCGGACATCAAACTTAAACCCTGCATTCCAAATATTTACTTTTTTGTCGGCACTAGCAGAGACGATGAGTTCACCAGTTTTATTCATGATGATGTCGTTTACAGTATTCTGATGACCCTTTAATGTTTCTGGAACAATTTTCCGGTGATTATAATTCCAGAAATGATCATTTATATCCAATCGCTTCACTTGAATATCTTTCGTAAAGCCAGTAAAAGGTGACGTAAGTGCAACTTGCTTTGCACGTCCACTGTAGGTAAGAGAACTAGCTCCACCCGAGAGGAAACTTACATTGAAGGTTATTCCAAATCCCCTAATAAAGTTTCCGCTCAAGTCCCATACATTAAGCTGGCCCCAGCCTCTAGACATGATACGATCCCCATATCGAGCTATACCCAAAAACTCATCTTCAATACTTTCAAACGTGAGATCTCTGTTTCCATCCAATTCCCAAAGTATTATTTCTCCAGACTCGCTCCCTGTCCAGAACTTCTGACCATCATCAGAAAAGATAATATTTGTTGTTCTTCCTGCTTGAGGGAAAGAGTTATACTCTTCAGGGTTGCCAACTTTCCAGAGTACAAGAACTCCATCCTCTCCACCAGAAATAACAGTCTTATTATCGGGAGATATAGCAACACTACTCACTGAGTCCTTGTGTCCCTCAAATGTTTGAACCTCCTCTCCCTCAAAGTTCCATAACTTTACGGTTTTGTCTGTACTACCAGAAACAATGAATTGATCATCTTCACTGATCGCCACAGCCGTGATTGATTCTTCATGCCCCTCCATCGTTGCTAACTCTTGACCAGCTAAATCCCAAACTCTAACGGTTGAATCTGCCCCACCCGAAACAATATATTGATCATCTGAGCTGAACTCTACGACATTTACACTATCTTTATGTCCCTCAAGGATATTAACCAAGCGACTGCCATACACAACATCTTGTAACCGCGCAGTCACCGCTACCCGAGTTGCTGGCTCAATCCCAAATGACCACCATCTATTAAGTCTTCGCCCCGCCTTTAACGCCTCCGTCAATGACTCTAAATCCTTATCAGAACTCAACAACCGCTCAGACTTTGTTGTCAACTCCCGCAAATAAGAATTATTCTGCACCGTCCAAACATAAGGCAAGATCATCATCAACCCTGCCGCCAAAGCCCCCAACCCAAATCGCCAGACTAAAGCTCGCTCCCGCTCCTGCAAAGCCCGCTCCAACTGCGCTTCCGTAATCTTCCGCTTCTCCCGCTCCTGCTCCACCTCCGCAATGAGCCGTGTGGTTTCTGCCGACTTTTGCTGCCGCACAAACACCACCAAATAATCATGCACCAACTGAAAACGATCCTCCGGTGAACTGGGAATCTGAAACACCAGACGCGACTTCACCAACACCGCCAAAATCAGATCCAACTTGCCCGACTCCAGATCTAGCTCCATCTCCAAATCCGCTCGCGTCCGCAACGGCCGGGTATTATTCTCATCCGTGAGCAAATAGAGCACCAACCGCGCCAACTGTTCATTGCCCTGACCACAATCCGTCACCACATCCTCCAAGAAACGCTCCACCAGCCGCTCCTTCGGGCCCTTTTCTTGATACTCAGTTAGGGTGGTGAGGTGCTCCGCCTGCAACTGTGCCCCCACCACCTGCAACTCAATCGGGCGCACCTCACCAAAGTCCTCGGATAGATCCTTGACCAGCACCTCGATCAAATCCGGCTCCAGTTGAAACGCCGTCTCCGCCGTGAGTTGCTTGATGACCGATCGCCCATCCTCGGGCGTGAAATTCCCCACATAGAAGAGGATATTTTTATCGAGAATATTGTTATTAATCGCAGCCAAATTCTCTAGCCGATTGCATTCGAGCAAATAATTGAGATAATCCTCCCGCAGCGAGAGCACCACCTTGACAAAACCAATATCGAGGCATTGCTTCAAAAAGTCATAAAACGGTTTGCGCTGAGCCGTGTCCTTGTATTCAAAAAAGAACTCCTCAAACTGGTCAAAGACCAACACTACTAAACTATTTTGCTCCTCCACCACTTGGCGGATTTGTTGCAAATGTTCGGTCACAGCCGGGGTGGCTGGGGGTGAATGAGCTGGCAAACTCGCGGGCAAGTCATGCTGCAAGGCATGACGGTGCAGTGCCTCCAACAAACAATTGCCAAACACCGCCTCCCAATTGGCATAAACCTGTTGCAGGACGATCGCCACCGTCCGGGCCTTAATCGCCTGGGGCGTGAGCGCTGGAATAAACCCCGCCTGGAGCATCGAACTCTTGCCCACCCCGGACTGGCCATAGACCACGGTCAACTTATGGTCATCGCGGCCCATGCGGATCAGCAAGCGGTTCACATCCTGCTGTCGCCCCGAGGCGGCAATCTCTTGCGCTACCACCGTGCTCTGGGCAACGGTCGGCAGGGAGGGGTTGGTGATGCGCTGCTTGGCCTGCAACCGTCCCGCGCCAATAAACGCTGAATAGCCAAACTGACTCTCGATCGTCCGGCGCTCTAGCTTGAGGTCAAAGGCCCGCAGATAATCACCTTGGTTAAAGTACAGCTCCCGCAGGGTGTTGAGGATGCCCAGATACAGATCCGGATCGTAGGGGGCTTGGGCTGTGGCTTTGGCCTGCTCCAGGGTTTTCTGGGCGGCGGCGAGATTGCCCAACTGCTGCTCCGCCCGCCCCAGAGTATAGAGATACCAGCCCTGATGGTAGGTTGTGACCCAATCCACCAGTGTCACATCACTCGGAGAATGATCGGTGCCTAACGCGGCCAACCCCGTTTTCATCTGCTCCAGCGCTTGGTTGGCCAACCCCTTGGCTGTGGCTCTCTCTTGCCGGGCCAATGCGACCTCTGCCTGGAAGCCCTGGATGCGAGCCTGCCGCAAGGGGTCGGGATGGGCAGCGAGGACAGCTAAGGCTTGGGGAATGAGCTGGGCGAGATCGTCCCAGGCGGCTTGACGGTGCAGGGCGGCGGCCAGATAGGTGATGAACTGGGCGACTAAATCGGGCCGCTCAAGCTGCTCAAAGGTGGCGATCGCCCCCCGCAACTGCTCAACAGCTTGCACCAGTGCCGTCTCCCGCTGGGGGAGCTGCCGCGCTGCCCGGTTGCCCCACCAGAGGCCCAGGTAAAACTGACTGTAACCCTGCTCAACGCTCGGGGGCAGGGTTTGGGCGATCGCCAAACTGCGCTGATAATGGTCGCGGGCAACGGCAGTGGTATTGTCGGCAATCAGACCCTGGACCAGGGCGAGGCTGGCTTGCAATGGCGGGGCCAGGGTAAGCGCCCGCTCTGCCAGCGCTTGGCAGGCGGCTTGCCATTCCAGACCCTGAGGCGAATCGGGCTGGAGACCCAGAGCTGTGGCGTCGAGAAAGAGATGTTCCCGACAGGTCAAGATCTGCGCCAACACATCTTCCACCCGCTGTTGCACCAGGGCAATCAGTTCGGCGTTTGTGCTCTCAAAGGCGATCGTGGTGGCCCAATTTTCCAGATCGGGGGCATGGCGAATCAGTTTGTGGAGAATGCTGCTCTGAATCCAGATGACGATCGGGCAGGTAAAGCGCTTGCGAAACTCCTCGCGGATCAGGTTGGTGGCCCGCAGCACCCGGTCTAAACTCTGCACCGTCTCTAGACCAAAAACCATCAGCGCTTCCGGCTGGGCGTCACCGAGTTGCTGCTGGATGGCGGTAAAGATCGTCTCGGTGGTGGGGGGCAGCGTCACCGTCTGGAGCGTCAGGGGGCATTGGGCCTGAAGCTGAGCCCTGATCTGCTCACGCAGGTCCAGATAGTCGCAGCGGGCAAAGAGTAGGGAAAACTGCCCGGTTGAGAGCTGCAAAGCTCGCAACAGGGTTTGCAAGGATTCGGCATTGTGTACCGCGATTGCGGCGGAATCGGGTAGTTCACTCATGGTTCTTGTTCTAGCTCCGGCGCACCCTGCAAAATCGGGTTGAGATCACACCAATTGCCCCATTCATTATGGTTGTACTCATAGACAAACATACTGTGGAGCAGGGTTTGGTAGGCCGTCTCACCCCGCACATTTTTCTTATCTTTCACCTGACGCAGCAAGTCCATCTCATCCGGGGTAATGGCTCGCAGCATGGCATCGCGGCGTTGACGAATAATCTGTTCTAAACAGTCGGCGGTAATGGGCGGGTCGCGGCGTTGCAAACAGTGGTAGACGAGGCCGAGCAGATTGCGCACATGGCCCCCACTCACCGCACAAAGACGCTCTAGGGTTTCTGGTGGATCAAAGATCTGATGGGCTTCATCGAGCCGTTGCTCTGGTGGTAAGTCTGGAAAGGCTCGGGCCAGGATCATCTGGCGCAACAGGGTCATGCCTGCGGGGCAGATGCGGCCATCGGGGAGACGCACCGGAACCATGGGTAACACTTTTGGTTCTAGGCCCCCGAAGCGGTTGGTGATCCGGGCGCGATCGTTGGAGAAGGCTAACACGAGGGGCATGGTATAGACGAGATGGCAGTCGAGTTTGGTAAGCTGTTCACCGCGATCGACAAAGAGGTAGGTAGGCTGGCGACGATCGCCGGCCCGAATCACATTATCAATGCGATCGAGATTATCAATGATCACCACCAAGCCCTGGTAATTTCGGACTTTGAGCGTGGCGATCGCTGGAGTCAGGAGTTCTTGATTAATGGCATCTAAAATGCCCGTCGTGCGAGGTTCCAGGTGTTGGCGCAGTCGGCTCCGCAGGGTGGGACTACTTTTGGTGCTTGCGGTGATGCGGGCAATGCCCACGGAAAAATCAACCCCCTTAATTTCAACCGGGGTTTGCAGAATCTCGCCCAGCTCTTGCACCAAATTCACAAAATAACGGGGCTGGAGACGAATATTGATCGTCTCTAAGCTCTCGCTGACCTGACGAGCAATGGCCAGCAAAATATCGGTGACATCCACATCGGCCATATCCAGGTCAGCACTGGATTCAAAATAAACCACATGGAAATTTTGGTCTGTGAGCTGGCGCTTAAGTTGCAGCAACTCCGTGGATTTGCCACAGCCAATATGACCCGTGAAGAGTTGGCAGGTGGCTTGGTGGGGAGAGAGACGGGCGATCGTCCGCTCCAGTTCATGGATCAGACTATCGCCCCGTACCGTTGCAAAATCAATGTAATACTGTGCATCCTCGGGATTACTTGCATCCAAGGTCTTGCTGGGATTGCAGACTTGGTAAAACCGGGTTAAATCCAGTCCCATCTTGAACCTCATGAAAGACGGTTGAGCGGTTTCTCGAGTCAACAAACTAACTCTTTGAGAAACGCCACGCTACTCATCCCCTAGTGTAGCCAGACAGTTTTGCTGGGCAACTGTCGGTTTACTATTTGTTAAACGGTGGGGGTCATCCCCCCTGCTGAGCCTCGCTGAGTCTGGGACGGGAGGATTTGCCCTGACATAGTCTGTTTTATATCGGGTCAATAGGGTCTTAGGGAGAGTTAATCGAGGCGGGCAAGATGTACTTCGACTCCGCTCAGCAACCACCCGCGCTACGGGATTTTCTTGAAGAACCGATTGCGGCAAGGCCGCAATCCCTGTACGAGTCGGATGATCCCGCTGACATTAGACAACTATCAAGCGTTCCATTGGGTGCAGTCAGAGTCTGCGCTGACAAAAAACGATCGCCCCTCAACAAAATACGGGGCGATCGCATAGTTAAAGACAACAAAGTGTAGACCGATGCAACAGGATATCGTTAACCCCCATTCATCGCCAATACCGAATTCGCGAGCTTGCCCGGAACCTCTTGCAGATGGTCATAGTCCCAATGGAAAAAGCCTACACCGAGGGTGAGCGATCGCAACTCCACAATAAAGTTTTGCATCTCCGCCTGGGGCAGGTAAGCCGTGATGTTATCCCAGTTTTTCCAACCGTCTAGGGCTTCATACCCGAGGATTTGGCCCCGATGACCCGTGACCAGTTGCAGCACTTTAGCGGTGAACTCATTGGGAGCCGCCACCTTGACGGTCAAGATCGGCTCCAAGAGCACCGGCTGGCATTGGTTCATTCCTTCAGTCATGGCAATCCGTGCCGCCTGCTTAAAGGCTTGCTCCGAGCTATCCACCGAATGGTAAGACCCATTGCTCAAATTCACTGCCACATCGACAACTGGGAAGCCCAGCGGTCCCTGACCGAGATATTCCCGCACTCCCGTCTCCACACCGGGAATATATTGGCGCGGCACCACCCCGCCGACAATCGACTGGGAGAAGGCAAAGCCCTCGCCCCGGCTTTGGGGGCGAATTTCTAGGAAGACATCACCATAGGCACCATGGCCGCCGCTTTGGTGTTTGTAGCGCCCGTGGGCCGTGGTCGTCTTGCGAATCGTTTCCTTGTAGGGCACATGGGGAATATGGGTGGTCATCGGCAGCCGATACTTGCGACGCAGGCGATCGAGGGCCACCTGCAAGTGAATCTCCCCCTGACCCCAGAGGACGATCTCATGGGTATCGCCATGCTGCTCCCAATGGAGCGAAGGGTCTTCGGCCAAGATTTTGTTCAAGGCCCCACTGAGTTTCACCTCATCCTTGCGCCGCTCTGGCGTGAGTGAGAGGGCATAAACGGGCTCTAAGGTCTTCGCTTTGGGCAGCTCAAAGACAGTTTCGGCAGTGAGCGTATCGCCAGTTTTGGCGGCATCCAGCCGTCCGAGGGCGACAATTTCCCCGGTAGTGGCACGAACCGTGCTCTGCTGCTGCCCGCCCATGAGCTGATAGACGCCACCGACACGCATCTCATTCAGGGTCATGCCATCGGTGATCGTGCCTTGCCAAATGCGCACCAGGGAGAGCTTACCGCCCTGGGGGGTGAGATAGGTCTTGAGGACTTGGGCGATCGCCTCGCCCCCATCGGCCACCACCAAGCCGCGCCGCTGGGCGGTTACAGTGGGATCCGGGGCTTCCTTGACGATCGCATCCAGGAGGGGACGGACGCCAAAATCCTGGGCACCAATGCCCAGGAAAACGGGCACGACCAGGTCGGCGCTGAGGTCTTGCTTGAGGTCTTTGAGAATTTCTTCGCTGGAGGGGGCAATGTCTTCGAGCAGCTCTTCGAGGAGGTGATCATCAAAGTCGGCAAGGGTTTCGAGCAGCTCGTCGCGGGCAGCCTGTTCTTCAGCTTGCAGTTCTGGGGGCAGGGGAATAGGGTCGGCAGCTTGGCCGGCGTGGTATTGGTAGGCCTGCTCGGTGACGAGATCAATGTAGCCCACCAGGTTCTCTTGCTGGCGGACGGGGTATTGCTGGGGCACCAGGGGACGGGCGGAGACCTCCTGAAGCGCGTGGAGGACATCCATAAAGGAATCACGGGAGCGATCGAGCTTATTAATCAATACGAGATGGGGAATTTCCCAATCATCAAGAAATTTAAACAGGGGGGCAAGGGTTAACACTTTGGCCGCATCGGCTTCACAGACGACGATCGCCGAGCCTGCGCCCACCAGGGCGTTATAGGTTTCTTGGGCAAATTCTACGGAGCCGGGGCAGTCGAGAAAGGTGAGGTCGGTGTCGGCGTAGCGGGTGCTGGCCACCGAGACCTCCACAGACATGGCGCGATCGCGGGCTTCGGGCGTCGGGTCGCTAACGGTGTTGCCGTCAGAAATGCTGCCTTTGCGGGCGATCGCGTCGGTTACGGAGAGAATACTTTCGAGTAATGTGGTTTTACCGCTAGAGTAAGGGCCCACAAGGGCGACATTACGGACACGGTCTAGAGTCCTAGTCATGGTGCCATGACCTCCTTTTTTAATGCAAAGATGGTTAATGAGGGTGAAGCGGAATAATCGTTATGAATTCGTCTGGATCGTTGCCAGTCTTCTACCACGAGGCTGACGTGATCCCTGTAGGGGCTGAGTTTCCCTGCCCTGCGCTAGTTGTTATAGCGGGAGGGTGGGCATGACCCACCCAGCAAGGATTTCAGAACCCAGGAGAGCTCGGATCTATTGGGTATTGTGCTAGACCCATCTAGCTCGAAAATTAGGGTAATGTGGGCAGCGGCGATCGCCCCAAGGGGCGTCGTAGAGAACAAGAATGGTATCTCTGCAACAGTGGGGTTGGCGGTGAAGGTGTCAGTCGGTTGGCCTTTACCGGGTGGGAAAAATAATGGATTGCAGAGATGAAAAATTGAGGTTAGCTTGCCCAGCTCAAGAAGGGTTGTATTTGCTTAACGGCCTTACTTTGACCGTAGATCGCTTTGCTGCCTTACAACCCACTTTGCAATGTGTTGTAAGGAAGTTCAGGTATCTTACTAAAGAAATATTGCGAAGCTCAACACAACATGAAGTGAGTACGGCGACTACCATAGAACGAACGCCCTATTCCTGATTTTATGGACAACACAGCCCCCTGCAAGTCGAACTGACCGAGACGATTAACGCCATGGTGAAGCGCCCCAAAATTGCTAAAGCTTATCCAGAATTACAGTACATTTTTAGTGGACAAGTAATCGTCTCTGATGTCGCAGTCTTTACTTGGGACAGAATTCCGGTCAACGAGCCGGGAATTGTCGAGAATATTATTAACTGAGAACCCGAACAGGACAATAGTGAAAACCTGTAACGTTAATATCAGCGAGGGTATCTTTTACGGGATGTCACACCAAGATAAAGATGTTCGTGTCTATACCCCAGAACAAGATTGGTCAGATCTATTACATCAGCATCTGAGCTTAAGACAGGAAATGATGCGGGATCTGGGCATAGGCGTTGGCGATCGCCTTTCCTGGGATGATTATGTCCAGCGAGAGCAAAACTTTATTGTACTTATACGGCAGGAACTCAAACGTAAATTTGTTTTGTGGGGGATGTGGCAAGCTTGGCAATTTGAACTGAACCCCAAATCAGAATGGTGGGGAGCCTATCAACGCGAATAGTCGGCTAAGCGTGCAATCGTCAATCAGTGTCTCAATCTAGGGGCTGTCATCATTTAGATTTCAAACTGTTGCTGCGTCTAGCTTACAGCCCCTTTTCCTGTTTTTTGGGGTCGGGCGCTCTATCGCTTGTCCCGTCAGGCTTCTGAGATTAATTGATGACATGCCCTAAACAAAACCCACCTTACAATTTTGAAAGGTGGGCCAAGATTTAGCCACTTAATTTGAGACTGAATCCCTAGTGCTTTGTCAAGGGTGAAATGAGGAGCTGTTGCGCAGATTGAATTAAATCCTGAAACCCAGTATCAGCAGTGGTTGTGTTGGGTTTCGCTCCACTCAACGCCAACCTACAATTTAGAGTTGACGCTGCCCTAATGATGATGATGCCCGTGGTGCAGCTCCGGCGTATTCACCGCCACCCGCGAAATCGGCGTCGCTATCTCCTGCAAGAGCGCCTCAATCTGCGGATTTGCCCAACCCGCCGCCATCTGCAAGAAATCCGGATGCTCATTCACACAGGGCATTTGCACATAGGTCACTTCCGGGTGACGGTGCTGCAAATGGTGTACGATGTGATGCACATCCAAGATGGTTTCGTGATTTTCGGTGGCAAAACCGATCGGCATCATGACAATGGACGTCGCTCCGAGGTCAATCAGATTCTTGGCTGCTTGGGTGGCATTGGGCTGCGTCCATTTGATCATCGGCGTGTCATGGTTGAGCCAACCCACTGTAATCAAGGGATATTCATGAATCAGTTTCAGGCGTACCGCTTCGTAGAGTGCCTCACTTTCCGCGATGCCCGAGGTGAAGCCCTTGGCCTCATGGGGGCAACCATGGTTAAGTAGCACAATCCCGGTTTGGGAAGGAAGGTGGGCCACGGCAAGATCCTGCTGGATCTTGGCCTTCACCAAGTCGGCCAGGAGCTGAATATAGTCCGGCTCGTTGTAGAAGGAGGGAATATAACGAGTGCCGTTGAGCCATTGCTTGCCCGGCTCACTCAGCTTCACCAGGGCAGCATTGACCTGCTCCACCGCAATGCCGCTGGTGAAGATGGAGTCCACGACCAGCAGTGGATAGATCAAGAGCTTATCGAATCCTTCCTCCTTGATCTGAGCCAGCACTTGCTCAGGTAAAAAGGGCGCACAGAAGTTGAAGGCTTTGAAGACCTTGACGCGATCGCCCCATTGATGTTGAAGGGCATGCTCAATGCCCGCTCGCTGCCGCTCAAAAATGGCATTGTGGGGCGAGATGAAATTGCCATGTTGATGACTCCATTCATGGAAGTCAAAAATGGCTAAGAGTTTCGCCAGCGGTGGATAGAGCCAGAGGGGCACAGGCGCAAACTTGGCAGTCAACAAATTGAGGGCCTGCTCGTTGTAGTTGGCAAAATCCTCATAACGCTCGACTTCGCCATAGCCCATCAACAGGACGGCAACACGGTCATCGCCTTGGGGTTGGGTCAGCGTTTCGGGTACAGAATAATTAGGAGTTGTTACCACGGTGCTATTACTTTGAGGAGAGGATTTGCTGGTGATTGTATTGTGTCCGGGTATGCATACCCCAGAAGTTTCAGAAAGTTTTCGGACGCGATTTACGCCCCTTCACAGCCATTTACATTGCTTTATACCGGAGGCGATCGCACCCTATGACGGTTCAGCGATCTGTCAACACGTCCAAAACCACTGTGAGTCCAATACACCGCTGGTGCTGATGGGCTTTAGCGCCGGCGCGGTGGGCGCACGCTATGCGGCACAGGCATTACACCATCAAGGTTGGGCGATCGCCGCCCTCTGGCTCTGGGATGGTTGGGGCGTTCCCCGACTCGGCGAACCTTTTCCGACGGTGCGCCTGAGCCATGACACCTTTACCCATTGGAGTTCAGCATTGCTGGGTGAAGGAGATGACAGTTTCTGGGCTGACCCTGCTGTGCCCCATCTGGATCTGTGGCGCAATCCGGAGCAGATCAGGGGGTGGCGATCGCTGGGCTCAGGGTTACAGGAACGGATCAGCCTGTTGGAATTTGCGGCAGACGTTCTTTCTTAAGGCGGACATTAGCAAAAACTATGTTGTTTTAGTTTGTAAAGTTATGTCAAGGAATTATAATGCATGTAAACGAATAGGTTTTTATACCTAGCACCCCTCCTCCCAATAACCATGTTCATGGATCAAATTCCCTGGCTGACCATCCTCATCCTCCTGCCGTTGGTTGCAGCCAGTCTCGTCCCGATTGTGCCCGATAAAGACGGCAAGCAACTACGGTGGTATGCCTTTGGGGTTGGCGCTTTGGACTTTGCTCTGATGTGCTACGCCTTTTGGACCGAATACGACCCTTCTCAGTCCGGTTTACAGCTCGTTGAGCGCTATGACTGGATCCCGCAAATCGGCTTAAGCTGGTCGGTTGGCGTCGATGGCCTCTCAATGCCCCTGATTCTCCTTTCAGGCTTTGTTACCACCCTGGCCCTGCTCTCGGCCTGGCAAATCGACCGCAAGCCCCGTCTCTTCTACGGTTTAATCTTGCTGCTCTACGCCGCTCAGATCGGCGTCTTTGCGGCCCAAGACATGATGTTGCTCTTCATCATGTGGGAGCTAGAACTCGTGCCGGTCTACTTACTCGTCTCCATCTGGGGCGGTAAAAAGCGTCGCTACGCCGCAACCAAGTTCCTGCTCTATACTGCCCTCGCTTCGATTTTTATTCTGGTTGCTGCTCTGACCATGGCCTTCTACGGTGATACCCTCACCTTCGACATGGCAACCTTGGCGGCTCAGCATTACCCGGCACTTATGGAGACATTGCTCTATGCCGGACTCTTGATTGCCTTTGGCGTTAAACTTGCCATCTTCCCCATGCATACCTGGCTCCCCGATGCCCATGGTGAAGCCTCTGCCCCAGTTTCAATGATTCTGGCTGGTGTGCTGCTCAAGATGGGCGCTTATGGCCTCATCCGCTTCAATATGGAAATGTTGCCCGATGCCCATGTGCAGTTTGCCCCCGTTCTGGTGGCCTTGGGTGTGGTCAATATTGTCTACGGAGCCTTCAATGCCTTTGGCCAGTCCAACATGAAGCGGCGTCTGGCGTATTCCTCAGTCTCCCATATGGGCTTTGTGCTCTTGGGGATCGCCTCATTCTCGGATCTGGGTGTGAGCGGTGCCATGTTGCAACTGCTCTCCCACGGCTTGATTGCCGCAGCCCTCTTCTTCCTGACCGGTGTCACCTACGATCGCACCCATACCCTCTTTATGGATGAGATGGGCGGTATTTCTCAGGTCATGCCCAAGGTTTTCGCTCTCTTTACCACCGCTGCCATGGCGTCGGTTGCCCTACCGGGGATGAGTGGCTTTGTCAGTGAGCTGTCGGTATTTGTGGGCTATAGCACCAGTGACCTCTACAGCATGCCCTTCCGGGTTGTCACCGTATTCCTCTCCGCAGTGGGTCTGATTCTCACGCCCATCTATATGCTCTCGATGCTGCGGGAAGTGTTCTACGGTGCGGGGTCTGCGCCGTCCTGCGACTTAGGCAGCGAATCCAAGCCAGCCCCAGACGATCAAGAGATTGTCTGCTTCGGAACCCATTGCTTCTTGCCTGCCGACTCCCGCTTTGTGGATGCCAAGCCCCGTGAGGTGTTTGTGGCAGCCTGCTTCCTGGCCGTCGTGATTGGCATTGGCGTTTATCCCAAACTGGCAACCCAGACTTACAATGCTAAGCTCGTGGCAATCAACGACACGGTGCGTGATTCTCACCAGACCCAAATCGCCGCTGAGCCCCAGCAGACTTCACTCTGGAATAGCTTAATACCCAAAGCTGAGGTGTTAGCAACGGCCCCGGCGCTGGAATGACTAGAAGACTTCTAATACCAAATCCGAAAAGTAAAGGCAGAATAAGCGGAGATGAGGGCTGAGCTTGTCGAAGCCCGGCCGTTTAGACGTTCGACAAGCTCAGTCTTCACTCTCTTTCTGGCTCTATACAGTCAGGATTGGGTATAACTCAGTCCTTCTAGCTCAACCCATCTGTCAAAACCCCGCTGCTTAGGCAGCGGGGTTGTTTCATGTTTAAACGTGATACCAGATCTGAAAAGTAAAGACACGTGAGTTCTGGATAAGCAGGCATCGCGCAAGACTTTGAAACTCAGCAGAATCAACCATACTGGCTCCGATATTGCCGGAGTCTGAGGGGGCAATTTCCCCCTCAGCGGGCGGTGTCGGAGGGCTGGCCCTCTGACAACCGGGTTTGACAACGAGATTTCAAGACTTTGAGGAAGGCGATCATTTCGCTGAACCGAAACTCACGTGTTTAAAGGAAACTGCGAATTGTTAACTGCGAACTGAGATTAGCGCTGCTTGAGCACCAAGAGCGTAATATCATCCATCACAGTCTGATGCCCAATAAACGCCTGAACATCGTCAATCACCGCTTGCTGAATCGCTGCAGCATCGGCTTGCCAATGGCACGCGATCACCTGGCAGAGCCGCTCTAGACCATAGAACTCTTGGGCTGCATTCCAAGCTTCAGGAATCCCGTCAGTGTAGAGCACAATGCCATCACCGGAGCCGAGTTTCAGCGTTTTTTGATCCACAAACGCAGCAATGTCATCCACAAGACCAATGGGCAGGCCCAAGTCTAAGGTGTGAATGCGCGTGAGTTGGCCATCAGCGCGAACCAGCAGCACCTCTTCGTGTTGACCGATAATGCAGAGGTGCCCCTCGACATAGGTAAGGATGGCTAAGGTGAGGCTGCGATCGACATCCATGCGTTGCACATTGGCATAGAGGGTCGCATTCACCGTATTGAGAAACCGAACCGGGTCCGTTTCTCGCAGTTGGGTCAGGGTTCGCACCACCGTCTGGAGCATCATCATCACCAAACCACTCTCCAAGCCATGGCCGGTCACATCGCCAATGCCAATGGTGACGACCCCGGCTTCGAACAAGACATCGTAATAGTCACCGCCTACTTCAGCGGCAGGTCGCATATAACCGGCAATATCGAGGGGTTCGATGGCGGCCAGTTCCTGGGGTTTGGGTAAGATCATCTGCTGCACCCGCTGGGCCACATCCAGTTCTGCACCCATGCGCAAATTTTCCACCGAGAGTCGTTCATTGAGTTGACGAATCTGGGCATTGGCGGCGGCCAGTTGCCGATTCCAATAAAAGACACCTAGCAAAATGACGATCGCCCCACCAAGCCAGCGCCAGAGCAAACCATAATCAATGCCCGTTTTATAGGTGACATCGATCCATTGACTGGATAAATCTTGGTACTGCTGGGCCGAGATGGAGGCAAGGGCCTTGGTAAGAATCTCGTGGAGCTGTTCATCATCATTGCGTACGCCCATCCGCAGTTGAATCGGTTCTGCCACTTGCCCTGAGATTTGCATATCCACCGCCCTCGTCTGCTGAATAAAGTACGCCAGCGAGGTGAGATTATCGACAAAGCCAATTACCTGACCCCGACGCACGGCTTTAAACCCCGCCGCGATATCGGGTACCAGCACAATGTCTAAGGTGGGATAGTTTTCTTCTAGCAATGTTTGATAAATACTCCCGGCGACCGCGCCCACTTTTTCGTCGCTTGTCAAGGCAGCCAAGTCTTGAACGTAAATCTGTTTGCGATCAGTGGCAATCACCACGTCGAGTTCCTGATAAGGTGATGTGAATTTAAGATAGGTTTCTCGGTCGGCTGATTGGGTAATTGCCGGGACAAAGTCACAATCTCTCTGCTGGATTGCGGTGAGGGTATCTTGCCAGGTTGGGGTGGGGACTAGCTCAATCTTGTGATCAAGGCGATCGCGGATGATCTGCATCAGGTCTGCCACAATGCCCCGATGTTGGCCCTGTCCATCAATCCAGTCAATGGGCGGCCAACCCGGTGCGACGCACATTTTAATCGTTCCTTTCCGACGCAAGTAGGCGCGATCGACGTCAGAGAGTAAGCGTTGCGCAGGTTGCGATCGTGCAGTTTGACTTTGGGCCCCAAACCACTTGTTTTTGAGCGCAGCGATCTCTTCTTCTGAGATCGAATCCAGCGCTTTCTGCACCACCTGCAACAGGATTGGGTTATCCACATGGGCAGCAACACGCAGGGCAAATTCATTGGGGTCATGCTCAGGAAAGCGTGGAAAAAATGCCACCTTAATCCCTGGAATGGCATTTTCGCGGATCACGTATTGGGTTGCAGCAAAACTCTCGATCGTATAGTCTGCTCGACCAGAAGCAACGGATTGAATCGCTTCTACCATATTGTTCGTCTCTAGGGCACGATATTCAGGGATAGTATCCCGGAGAATTTTAGTCAGGGAGTAGCCTTTGGGGAGTGCAGCAATTTTGCCCGACAAGTCATTAAGGGTTTTAAAGTCCGCCTCCGCTCGACTAAAGACCGCCAGATTATTAATGAAATAGGGTTCGCTAAACAGGGCGAATTTAGTCCGACTTTCAAGATAATAAATACAATGGATTAAATCAATTTCTTTATTTTTAAAGGCTTCGAGTAATTCGTCCCAGGTCAAACCATTAATATATTCAAATTCAATGCCCAACCGTGCTGCGACCCGATCCATTAGATCAATGCTATAACCCGCCGGTTGACCGTCTATCACAAAGTCAAAGGGTGGCCAGTCCATCTCATTGGAGACTTTGAGCACCGGATGCGCTTGCAACCATGCAGCTTCGGCTGCAGTTAGTTCTAGGGAGGATGGCGTGGGGGTTTGGGCGAGAAGGGAAGTGCAGAACGGGAAGGCGATGGTCAGCAAGAGCGCACCCAGACATAAAATCCAGTTCAATCCAGATGCGAGTTGCCTGCCACTGCTGAACCAAAAAATTCGGCTATTGCTCATGGATAATGGTTCTTTTCATTGAGCTGTGATGTTACGAAATGCTGCCCTCGTCCCCAAAGTAGCTCAATTTTCGGTTAAACCGCCAGGTTAATTAAGGGTTTTTAGGGATGATGTTTTTTCCACCCTCAACGCTGACAGCACGGGCAAAAATGGGTCGATCGCCCCCCCAGTTTAATCCGTTCAATCGGGCTGCCACAAACCCGGCAAGGTGCCCCCGTGCGACCGTAGACCCGTGCCGCATCGCCATAATTACCCGGTACACCGAGCAAACTCAAAAAATCACTAAACGTTGTGCCCCCCCGGGCGATCGCCGCCTGAAGCACGTCTGGAATGGCCTGATGCACCTGCTGAATCTGCTGGGGTTTGAGATCCGCAGCGATGCGATCGGGCCGAATGCCACTGACAAAGAGCACCTCGTCAGCGTAGATATTACCTAAACCCGCCACCACGGCCTGATCAAGCAGTGTCGTCTTGATGGTTCGCCGGGTTCGCCGCAACCGCTGGGTCAAATAGGTCAGCGTGAATTCTGGATCGAACGGCTCTGGCCCCAATTTCTGGAGACCCGTCATAATGGTCTGGGGGGGAACGCCACTGGGCACAAACCACATGCGCCCAAATGTGCGCGTATCCACAAAACGCAGTTCTTGGTTCTCCTCGCAAAAGAGACGAATGCGGGTATGGGGAGCGATCGGCTCAGATTGCGCCAGCCAAAACAACTGCCCTGTCATACGCAGATGTACACCGAGTCTACCGCCCCCTGAGAGCTGCGCCAGAAGGTATTTGCCCCGCCGCTGCCAGTCTTGGAACGTCTGGCCCCGCAGGGCATGGAGAAATTCAACCATAGAAACAGGATGGGCAAGTGTCCGGGTCAGTAACACTTGCCCACCCTGAATGGTTTGGTTCCGGGTCAGTTGGACTAACCCTTGGCGAACCGTTTCAACTTCGGGTAATTCGGGCACAAATGAGCCTACATAGGAACCGCAAGGGTCTTAGCCGACCACTTCGATTTCATTCTCAGCGAAGTTGTTGGTCGCTATGTTGGCATAGTTGACCTTATCAAAGCGCACAATCACCGGATAAATAATGCCACTTTTGTCCACTGAGGCCACCGTACCGAAATCTTGGTACCAGTAAGATTCTTTTCTTAAAATTTTGACTTTATCGCCGCGTTTTGCCATGAAATTAATCTCCGTTTAACGGTCTAATCCAAAGCGTACACGAAAGGCGGGGATTAAGGCGCTAGGAGATTTAAGTTTTATTAAGAGGCATCCTGGTTTCGAGGAAACAAAAAACGGCGTATCTCCTTTTGGGAGGGTTTCCTCAAGCACAATGCCGCTCTCACAACGCGGTATTCCGCCGCACCGCAAACAGGCTGGCCACCATGCCGATGGTGATTCCCAGGCTCACGACAATTAGAGAGAGCAGGTGAATCTGTACCGGACGCAGGGCCAGCCCCTCAGTGAGGAATTGCAAAAAGTCGGTTTGGGTAGCCAAGATCTGGGCGATCGCCCGCCGTAGCAGCCACATCAGCCCCAGGGCTAAGCCCGCCCCCACCGCACCAAAGACCACGCCATGGAGCACAAAAGGCAGCACGATCCAGGTCTGGGTTGCCCCCACCAGTTGCATGATTTCCAGTTCATTACGCCTTGCGATCGCAATTAGGTTCAACGTGGTGGTGATCACGGCGATCGTCGTCAGGGAGAGCAGCCCAGTGACCACGAGGCTCACCCCATTGAGGCTCTGTTTGATCTGGCTAAACCGCTCGGTGGCCTCGTTGAAGTAAACGGCACGATCGATGCCTGGGAGTTGCTCAATGCGATCCATCAGCCAGGGGATCTGTTGGATGTCACTGGCGGTGACCTTCAGCTCATCGACGAGGGGGTTGCCTTCGAGTTGTTCGGTGGCGGCGTCCACATCGGCGACGCCCAACTCTTGCAGCAGCGCTGGCCAGGCCTCCTCTTTTGCCACCCAGCGTACCGTCTCCACATAGGGCAGTTCGGCTACCAGGGGCTTGAGTTTTTGCCCCGGTGCTTCCGGCGCAAGATAGACTGAAACCTCAAACTGCGTCCCCAAATGATCCAGCAGTGCGTCCAACTGCCAGGAGGTCTGCACCGAGATGCCGAACAAGAAGAGGAGCACCATCATCGTGCTGATCGCCGCCCAGTTCATCCAGCCACCCCGCCGCAAGCCGGAACCCGTCTCGCGCAGTAGATAGTGAAGCTTGTTGAGCAAGGCAATCATTGCATCACCCTCCTGCGGTTAAGATGATGCGGGCAATATTGAAGTAGATGAGCACCCCCAGCACATCCACAGCGGTGGTGATAAAGGGCGCAGACATCAGGGCCGGGTCGAGCTTAAAGGCACGGAACAGGAAGGGCAGGGCTGAACCCGACACCGAAGCGAGGAGCGAAATCACCACCAGGCTCAGACCTACGGCGATTGCCACCGTCAAGTCGCGCTGCATGAGGTAATGGGCCCAAAACGTCGCCAGAATCCCCAGGGAGGCCCCCAGCAGGAGCCCGGCCATGGCCTCCCGGAAAATCACCTGCACGGGACCCAGGGCACTGAGTTCTTCAGTATTCAGACCCCGGATCACCACGGTGGAAGACTGGGCACCAATATTGCCGCCGGTGCCCGTGAGCAGGGGGATAAAGGCGGCGATCGCGATCGCCTGGCCCGTGGCTTCGAGCAACGTGCCCTGGGTTTGAATAATGAGCCCCGTCACTGTATTGGTCACCAGCAAGATCAGCAGCCAAAACACCCGACGGCGGGCGACGGTGAGCAGATTGGTCTGGAAATAATTATCGCCATCGGCCTGGACACCGCCGATCGCATAGATATCTTCTGTGGCTTCTTTTTCGAGAATGTCGATCATGTCATCAAAGGTCACCACGCCCACCAGGCGCTGCTCCTTATCGACCACGGGTAAAGCTAACAAGTCATAGCGTTGGATAAACCGTGCGACCTCCTCTTGATCCATATCTGTTGTGACGCTAATCACATCCCGCGCCATAATCTCACTCAGGGGCGTATCGGCAGGCGACACCACCAGATCCCGCAGGGAGACAATGCCGGTCAGACGGCGGGAATTATCAGTGACGTAGAGATAATAGACGAGCTCGGAGGCATTGGCCTGGGCACGGATCTGTTCGAGGGTTTCGGTGACCGTCAGATGCTCCTTGAGGGCGATATATTCCGGCGTCATTAAGCGTCCGGCCGTGTCTTCTTCATAGCCGAGCAGAGAGGCGGTCATCTGCCGCTCGTTGGGGCTCAGTTGCGCCAGCAGTTGGCGCACCACCTTGGCGGGCAGTTCGTCAAAGAGGCGGGCGCGATCGTCGGGGGACATATTATCAACAATATCAATTACCTCCTGGCGTTTGAATTCTTCGAGTAGGGCTTGTTGCACGGTGGAGTCGAGATATTCATAGACTTCGATCGCTTCGTCTTTGGAGAGCAGACGAAAGGCGATCGCCTGCATGGATTCGGGCAAGCCTTCGATCGCCTCGGCAATATCCACCGGTTGCACCGGCACCAACAAAATCTTGGCCCCCTGAAGATTGCTCTGCTCCAGCAGCATCTGCAATTGCGCCTGCACAAGCTGGCGCAATTCGTAGCGAGGAATAGTTTGCAGGCTGCTGTTGGTGCTCAAGGTTTACATTTGTTTGCAAGCTGCCCTCTATCTTAGGGCCAATTCTGCGAAATCCACGGGGGCGATCGGTTTAGAGCGGTGGAGCGATGGACTCTAAAGCCCTACGGTTCACCCAGCTCCCTACCCGACAGCTCGGTGTATCGATTAAAGTTAGGGGTAGGTTTTGATGGGCAATACACTTGATATTGCCCGGAACGCCGCTGAATCCTGAATCGCTTAAGCCCATGACGGTTGCCCTCTACAAATGGACGCTGGAACGTTATCACCAAGCGATCGCCGCTGGGCTGTTTGATGAGCAAAATTTGGAACTGTTGCAGGGAGATTTAGTCCTGATGCCCCCGGAAGGAGAACCCCACGCCTATTACAGCAGTGAAACGGGGGACTATTTGCGCAGTTTATTGGGCGATCGTGCCAAGGTTCGGGAGGCCCATCCGAATTACCTTGCCCAATGACTCGGAACCGATTCCCGATTTGGCAATTGTTAAACCCCTCGGCAGTCGTTATCTTAGCCAACATCCGGGCCCGGCGGATGTGTTTTGGCTGATTGAATTTGCCAATACGACATTAAGCAAAGACCTCAACCGCAAAAAAGAGGTCTACGCCCAAGCGGGAATTCGAGAATATTGGGTGGTGGATCTGAAACATCAAGAACTGGTTTGTTTTGGTGATTTGCAACAGGGCTCGTATCAGCAGGAAACCCATCATAAATCGGGACAAGTTTCGCCTGGTGCGTTTCCAGAGGTGGCGATCGTGGTGCAGCGGTTGATGAGGGTTTGAGGTGGTGGTGCTCAATTAGATTACAGTTTTTTTGATATGGTCGGTTGTATTTTTGAGTAGCAGTTAGATTGTGGAGAGCTACCGCCTGGTATGTTATTAATAGCTTTGCTTGATGATATCTGAGTCTTTATGAAAATACGTATTAACAAAGTGTTTTTTTGGGGGTATCGTTCTAAATTCGACCCCCCAGTCATCTTATATCTTCCCAGGAGGCTTGTCACTTCTATCATTCTGTTGTTGTTCGCTATCGGGGCACTATTTTGGGAAAACCAAAAACAAGCCGTAAGGTTAGAACAGGAACGAAGAGAAAATCTGTCTTTCTCAAAACAGATAGATCAGCTCAATTCGACAGAGGAAAACTTAAAAGAACTAATTACTTTTATTGAATCTCAAAAAACTCAACTTCGCCGATCACAAGATGCATTGAATTCTTTGAATGAAGAGAAAGAACAGCTTGAGCCGATTGTCCAAGCAGATCGAGAGACTATTGAAGCGATCTTGGATTTCCAGGCTCGAAGGAAACGGACAAACGTTTGGATTGAAAGAGGGATTGGGTTCGGTCTGGGTGTTCTGAGTTCAATCATTGCAACGTCTATTTGGACAATTGGCTCAATATTATGGAGAAATAAAATGAATTTACCAGAACAGCCAGAACAACCAAACGATTGAAGCCAATATGTTTGCGTGAGTCTGGGCGAAGGTGGGTTGTGTTGGGTTTCGCTCCACTCAACCCAACCTACAGCACGAAAAATCACTTATTTTAGGTTGGGTTGAGGCACGAAACCCAACACAGTAAATCTCACGGAGTTTCGCCCTCTTCATGCTCTAATCCACTCATTGGCAAGGTGGGCAAAATCAATACTTTCAAGACAAAAACATAAATCATCAATACTCCTATTATGCAAATCACCCTCAATCTTCTCGACTCTCTCAACCGAACCGAAATCTTTGACGAAGCTGACTGGTTTCGTGAAATCGCCATTGCTCTTTTTCAACAAGAACACATTACCCTCAGTCGTGCTAGCAAAATTGCCGGACTTCATCAACTGGAATTCCAAAAACTCATCGCTCGTCGTGGTATTTGCATTCATTATGACGTTGAAGACCTCGAACAAGACCTTACTAGCTTGCATCAGGATGGTTGGTAAATGAGAGATGAAAGTTGTTAGCAATACCTCTCCTCTGGTGAATCTTGCTGTAATTGGACAACTCCCGCTGTTGCAACGTATCTATCCTAAAATTCTCATTCCTCCCACCGTTCACAATGAATTAATCTGCTTTCCTCCTATTCAAACCGCGATCGCCCAACAGGTTGATGCAGGTGCTCTCAAACTCCAAACCCCTCGCAACTCAGCGCTGGTGCAAACCCTCAGTCAAGCCCTTGATCCGGGTGAAGCTGCTGCGATCGCCCTGGCCACGGAACTTAGAGCAGAGCGTTTATTAATTGATGAGCGTGCTGGACGGCGTGTTTCGAAGCAATATGGACTCAATATTCGAGGTATTGTGGGAATTCTCGTCAATGCAAAGCAACAGGGACTGATTCTAGCGACTAAACCACTCCTCGATCGCCTCATTCAGGAAGCAGGCTTCCGAATGAGTCCAACGTTATATGAGAGTGCTCTTAAAGCAGCAAATGAGCTGAATTAATCAACCGCGATCGGTGCGCTCCAGTGTCATTGCGCTATCATAAATCCAGTACCATAAATGTACTTATGAATCCCACCGAAACCATCGTACCTTTCCCGGATCATACTCAGCTACCCTGTGAGGATGGCGTATTTGTGAAGAACTTTCAGGAACATCCTCAGAGTGTCTTACTCACAGAGTCAATCTACCCCATCCTCGATCGCCTCCATCCCGATGGTCAATATTGCATTGGTCAAGACAGTGGCATCTATTGGCGTTCTGTCGATCCGCCAGAACCGCCTCAGAAAGGAGCTGAAGCACCCGACTGGTTTTATGTGCCCAATGTTGCACCGACATTAAACGGTCAAATGCGTCGTTCTTATGTACTCTGGCAAGAAATCATCCCGCCCCGCATCGTGATTGAATTTGTCTTAGGAACTGGAGCAGAAGAGCGTGATACAACCCCCTGGACAGGCAAATTCTGGGTTTATGAAACGGCAATTCGACCCGCTTACTACGCAATCTATGAAGTCCAAAAAGCTCAGGTTGAAGTCTATCAGCTTGTTTCAACCCGTTACCAACTGCTACAGCCCAATGCCCAGGGACGTTTCCCCATTGAAGAGTTAGGCGTAGAGTTGGGCATTTGGCAAGGGGTCTATCGTCACGTTGAGCTGCCTTGGCTGCGTTGGTGGGATGCCGCAGGCAATTTACTCTTGACCGGGCCAGAGCAGGCCCAGCAAGCCCAAATCGAAGCTGAGCAAGCACAAGCAGCAGCTCAGCAAGCACAGGCAGCAGCGGAGCAAGAGCGCCAGAAGAATGCGCAACTTATGGCGAAATTGCAGGAGTTAGGGATTGATCCAGAGACCCTGAGCTAGACACCCGACTTCGACTGCACCTGCCTTGAGGTAGGGCTGTTTTCTGTTCTGGAGAGAAAAAAAAGACCCGATAATTCTTGTGTGGGGGCGGGGTTTCCCCCATTGGCGTAAACTTAACGCTGGAAAGCCCACCCCACCTGGGGTTCAAACCCCAGGCTCATAGCGAAAGTAGGCTAAAGCCCACTACCCCAGAAACACTCTGAACCCGCTTGAGCGGGTTTTCGCTATGAGCCAAGAACTTGAGTTCTTGGCGGTTGGGGTTGAAACACGTTCGGTGAATAGGTTTCGGGCTTAAGTTCACACCAGTGGGTTTCCCCGCCCTGCAACCCACTCGATGACATTGGCAGGATGGTTTTAAAGGTTGCGCGGGCACGGAAACCGTGCCCCTACAGTCGATTGGAATTTTCTCTGGTAAACATAAAACAACCCTGCCTGCCTTGAGGGGAGGCGATCGCCCCGGATCCGCCACAATAATAATCTAGACCCCCTTCTCCTAAACCCCCTCTTCATGACCTCATCTCAAACCGTCGATGCGATCGTCATTGGCAGTGGCATTGGTGGCCTGTGCTGCGCTGCCCTACTCGCCCGCTATGGCAAAGATGTCCTCATTTGCGAGCGCCACACGATTCCCGGCGGAGCCGCCCATGGCTTCGAGCGCGATGGTTTTACCTTTGACTCTGGCCCGTCCCTCTATTCCGGTCTCTCCTATCGCCCCTCCAGCAACCCCCTCCGCGTTGTCCTCGATGCCATTGGCGAAGATCTAGATTGGGCTACTTACACTACCTGGGGCTGCTGCCTGCCCGAAGGCAACTTTCCCGCCCCCGTCGGTGCAGACGCCTTTGCCGAAATTCTCACGGAATTGCGTGGCCCAGCCGCCGCCGCCCAATGGCGACACTTGCAGGCGGTGATGCAGCCCCTCGGTGCTGCCACATTGGCCCTGCCCACCGCCGCCGCTCGCTACGACTGGGGTGCAATGCTCACCTTGGGACGCGCTCTACCCCAGATGCTGCCCCATCTGGGCGCGGCATTTCAGCTCATGGGGGACTTTAGCGCGGTGATTGAAGGGGTGGTCAATGACCCGTTTTTGCGCAACTGGATAGATCTGCTCTGTTTTTTACTCTCAGGGTTGCCCGCTCAAGGCACCAGCGCCGCCGAGATGGCCTTTATGTTTGCTGAATGGTACCGCCCGGAGGTGGTGTTGGACTATCCGATCGGGGGCAGTGGTGCAATCATCAATGCTTTGGTGCGGGGGCTAGAGCGCCACGGGGGACAGTTGTGCCTTGGGGCAAGGGTGGCAGAAATTCTCACCGATACAAACCGCGCCACCGGGGTACGGCTGCAAAACGGTGAAGTGATCCAGGCGCGCCAAGCTGTCATCTCTAACGCTTCGATTTGGGATACTTTAGCCCTTCTGGATGAGAGCGCTCTACCTGAGCGGTTTCGGCGCGATCGCCAGGCCACGCAACCCTGTCCCAGCTTTATGCATCTGCATCTGGGCATTGATGGGACGGGGCTCCCCGACGACCTGCATTGTCATTATATTTTTGTGGAAGATTGGGCGCGGGGCGTCCGTGCGCCCCAGAATGTGGTGGCCATTTCCATTCCCTCACTGCTCGACCCCAGCCTTGCGCCCCCTGGTAAGCAGACGATCCATGCCTATACCCCAGCGACGGAGCCCTATGAACAGTGGGCGGGGCTCGATCGCCGCAGCCCAGCCTATGCCGAGCAGAAGGCAGCGCGATCGCAGATTCTCTGGCAGGCCCTGGAGCGGGTGATTCCCGATATTCGCGATCGCAGTCAAACCTGTTTAGTGGGCACACCCCTGACACATCAGCGATTCTTGAATATGCATCGGGGGAGCTACGGCCCGGAAATTCCGGCCACCCAGGGCGTTTTCCCCAATGCGCTCACGCCCCTACCGGGGTTGCTGCTCTGTGGAGCATCTACGTTTCCGGGCATCGGTGTGCCCGCCGTGGCAGCCAGCGGCATGGCGGCAGCGAATACCTTGGTGTCAGTGCAGCAACATTGGCAATTGTTGCAAACCATTTAATTGCCCCGATCAACTCAAGGCAATGGTAGGGTGGGTAAAATCTATAATATTTGCCCACCCTATGCCTATTCCTCCTACTGAATTACATAGGGATCAAGACTCGCCACATAATCTAGAATCGCAGCGCGCTGGGGATGTCCATCGAGCCAAGCCTTGAGTTCCTGGATCTTGGCATAGTCCTTCTTGAACGTTTGTGCATAGATTCCGTCTAACAATTGCCGTGTTTCATCCTTCCGAATTTGGGATTGCCAGGGTGCGGAAAAAATCAGGTGGACTTCGTCGTGCAAATTACGTTGTTTAAGTGCTTCCCATTCCTTGGCATCAAACCAAATACCATTACAACTGCCACATTGATCTAAACGAAAATTCAACCCATGTCCGACTTTATAGCGCAACATAATACGCTGGCAATTGGGACAGAGCTTGGCCTGTTGATGAGCAGCAGGTTCAACGGGAATGCCCTCCGGCTCTTTTTCCGGTAGGGTCTCCCCCTGTTGCGTTAGCCAATGCCAATAGTCGTCAGCGGCGATCCATTTGCCAGCGCAGGCTGGACAATGGGCAGCTTTGAGGTCAGATTCAAGAGAGGTGGTCTGAAGCGTTGAACCTTTACATGCAGGGCACTTCATTGCTGAGTTGGCTCCAAAATACTGTAGCGATAGCTTGATCTACAAGCGAGCGATCGCCCATTCCATGGGTGAACTGGCCGGTCAAAATCGACTCCAGGCAAACTTTCTGTAGATCTACTCATCATGGGCAAAATCTTGCCCTAGCATAGGAACAGTAACTCTTAAATACCCGATGCCGTGTCCAAGCTGCTGAAGCTCGCGAAACAAGGAGATGCCCAGGCGATCGCCACCCTGCTGGGCGAGAAACTCGAACCCAAAGGCATTTGGGTGCTTGCACAGCGACAGGACGACACCCTTGAGCTGATTTTCGAGAGCCTGCAAGCCCCGCCCCAGGGCAGCATGACCCAGTTTATCGAGCGGGGGATGCGATCGCTCCAACCCATCGGGCTCCGTCGCATTCGGCTCCACGGTCGCCAGATGGGTGAGAGCGCCGATGCTTGGCAGGCACAGATCGAGATTCCCTTTATTGCGCCGAGCGAGCCGGAAGCACCCGCAGAACCAGAACTGCCCGAACCGGAGCTGAACACGGTTCCCTCCGTTGCCGAAACCGCCCAGATCACCAACCCGACCCGCCAGAGCAGCAATGCCCTGATTGCAGCCGCCCAGCGGGGCGAGAAAGGGGCGCTCTCCAGCTTGCTGGCGCGGGAATTTCGCAACCATAACGTGGTCGTGCGCACCACCTTGATGGGAACCTGCTTACAGATCAACTTCAGCGGCCCGGATGCCACCGATCAAGCCCAATATGCCTATCAGGCTGACCAGGCGGTGCGGCTGCTGCAACTGCCCTTTGTGCAATGGCTGCGCATTCAAGGCTTTGCGCGGGGCCAAGATGAACCGCTCTGGTCAATGGAATACGACCCCAACGACCCCGCCACCGCGCCCGATTATGTGGATGAACCGTTTAAGGAGCGGGAATTAGACCCAGACGGACGTAACTGCCTGCTCTGGGGTTTGGGTATTGGTGCAGCCCTCGCTTTAATGCCCTTCACTCGCTTTGTGCTGAGCTATTTTGTGATCCTGGTGCATGAGATTGGCCATGCGATCGCCTATTGGCTCTTTGGCTACCCAGCCGTTCCCACGTTTAACTTTCTCCATGGGGGAGGGATTGCGCTGGCGTTGAACCGCCTCAGCTTTTTGCCCATTCTATTGATGATGGGTTTGGCCTATCTCTGTTATCGTTATCGTCACAATGTGCCCACGCAACAGACGCTGGGCATTGTACTGTTGCTCTACGCCCTGTTTACCGTTACACCACTCCATCAGATCGTGATCTCGGCAATGGGTCATGGCGGTGAATTGTTGGCGATCGCCTTCTGTTTTTACTGTGCCCTCGGCAAGCGTTTTTGTCCCTATCCCGGTGAGCGTTTTCTCTATGCCATGCTCGCCTGGTTTACCCTCTTTAAGGTGCTGGGTTTTATGGGCAGTCTCATCACCTCCCCCAGCTTTCGTCAGGACTATTTCAACGGCATCGGTGGGGTTTTGGAGAATGACTTGGTCGTGCTCGCCGAGCAGTATCACCTCTTTGGCGTCACCCCCCTCGCGATGATCTTTTTGCTCGCCGCATTAGTTATGCCGGGTCTGAGTTGGCTTGCCTTTCGCTACGAACGCCGCTGGATGACGAGCCTAGTACTAATGACCGTACAGGATCGCAACGAACTGATCGAGCTCAAACGCTGGAAACAGAGCGATGCCGAGACTCGGGTGATGCGGCGGAGTCCACGGTAGAGGGGTTAAAAGTTCAAGGTTAAAAGTTCAAAGTTGGGAACGCTAGCAAAATCTCGAACAAGCAAGAAGACTTACGATTGGTGGGCATTGCCCACCCTACATTTCTCCGATTAGTGGACTCTGCCTCTTAACCTTTAACCTTTATCCCTTACCCTGTAACCCCAAAAAACTTTTAACTTTTAACTTTGAACCTTTAACTCAAACATGAGCCTAGCCACCAACGTCTATGAGATCAAAACCCTCGTCCAGTCGTTTCATCCGATCATTGCGATCGAAACGGTGGAAGAAGAGCGGGTGGAAAATTTACTCAAGGCGGCAACAGGAGAGATGAAACTGCCGCTGTTTGAATGGACGGTGAGCCGGGGGCTTTATCTGTCGCCAGGGAGCAAGTTTGCACCGCAGATGGACGCTGCTGCGCCCGTGAATGCTAAGCAAGCTACGGCTTATGACGGGACTGAGAAGCCCCTCGATGCCCTGCGCTATATTGAAAAGCTCAATCGCAAGGCAGTGTTCTTGCTTAAGGACTTTGGCTACTACCTCAAGGATGATGAGGTCTCCCGGCAGGTGCGGGAGTTGGCGCGGCTGTTTCGCCAAAACCGGGGGGCGTTGGTGCTCACCGATAGTTCTCTGGATCTGCCGGGGGCGATCGCCCACGAAACCGTACATTATGACCTCAAGCTTCCCGGTCGGGATGAGCTCTATAAGGTGGTTTCGGAGGTGGTGCGATCGCTCAATCAACGCCAGCAAAAGATCCAAGTTCAACTCAAAGACCAGGAACTCAAACAACTGGTACAGTCCCTCAGTGGCATGACCCTGAGCCAGGCCCGCCAGGTGGTCGCCTATGCCGCCCTGGATGACGGCAAACTCAGCGCTGAAGATATCGATCGCATCCTCCACCGCAAGGCCCAAGTGATCCAAGAAGACGGGCTCTTGGAATATCTGCCGATCTCGGAAAATCAGGCTAATCTGGGTGGCTTTGTGGGTCTGAAGCAATGGCTCAAGCGGGCGCGGGTGGGCTTCTCGGCGGAGGCGCGGGAGCTGAAGCTGCCGCCACCAAAGGGGATCTTGATTGTGGGGGTGCAGGGCTGCGGCAAGTCCTTGGCGGCCAAAACCATTGCCCGAGAATGGCGCTTGCCCCTCATCAAGCTCGAAGCCGGACGCCTCTACGACAAATATGTGGGCGAGTCGGAGCGGAACTTTCGGCGGGCGATCACCCTGGCCGAGTCGATGGCGCCAACCGTACTCTGGATCGACGAGATTGAGAAAAGTTTTGGCAGCTCAGGGGGCGGCAGCGATGGCGGCCTGACCCGTCGCATGTTTGGCGCATTTTTGACCTGGCTCCAGGAAAAGTCCCAGGAGGTGTTTGTGGTTGCCACCGCCAATGACCTCAGCCAGATCCCGCCGGAGCTGCTGCGCAAGGGGCGCTTTGATGAGATTTTCTTTGTGGACTTGCCCGATGCCCAAGACCGGGCGGCAATTTTAACCATTCATCTGCGATCGCACCAGCAAACCCCCGAGCAATTTAATCTGCCTGAGTTGGTGCAGGCAACTCAAGGCTTTAGTGGCGCGGAAATTGAGCAGGCGATCGTCTCGGCACTCTATCGCGCCCTCGCCGGGCAAAAAATGCTGGATACGGCCCTGCTGCTCACGGAAATCCAGTCCACCGTACCCCTCTCAGTCTCGCGAGCGGAGTCCGTTGAAGCACTACGCGATGCAGGCAAGGGCAACTTTGTCGATGCCAAAACCGGCCTGCCCCAACCCCGCAAGTATCGAATTTCTTTAGTTGATTCGCCAGAACAAGAACAATATCTCGTCCAATTTCCTGAGTTTCCGGGGCAGCATTTTTGGGTCGAGGGGACAGATAAAAATGAAGCCCAAGCCCATGCTAAAAGCATCTTGGGACTTCTGCTCAAGCAGCAGGGTTTACCGTTGCCGTTAGGTGAGGCGATCGAGGTGAGTTTTTATAATAGTTTGCGCTTGAGGACGGGGGAGGATTCAGATTCGGTGGCGGCAGAACAACCCGATCCCTTTGGTAAGTTTAGTGACTCGGTCAATAATCTGTTGACCTGAAACTCGGTAGGGAGGGTTTCAAACCCTCCCGCCCCCGCAGGTTGTATTTTCCTCGGCAACATTGCGCTAAAATTTTCCCAGCAACAAATGACTGCCTTGGCGGCCAACACCCCGAACCCACCCCGGTCGTCGCTATGCGAGACCGCCCCTCCCAAGAGGGGATGTTCTTGATTTAAACCTCTTCCTAGGTTGGAGTACAGCCATGAATCAATTATGTTCGTATAAAGGTTATGCCGCTCATATTGAGTTTAGTCCAGAAGATGGCTGTTTTGTAGGTCACATTGTAGATATTGCTGATATTGTCGGCTTCCACGGTGAAACAATATCAGAGTTACAGATTGCCTTTGAAGCGGCAGTTGATGATTATTTAGAGGTTTGCGATCGCGTTGGCAAGCTACCACAATCGGAATCTGTTGTTTGAGATTTTGGCGTGGTGGGCATTGCCCACAAAAGCAGTTACTAAATCATTAAACGATCGCACTCTTCCCACTGCCCAAAGCAATCACCCTTCGACATCAATCTGTACCCTATAAGTTAGCTGAACAAAAGACCATGATTGCAACCCCCTCAACCATTCCCCAATTAGAAAACGGCGATCGCCTCAACCAAGCCGAATTTGAGCGACGCTACAGCGCCATGCCCCACCTCAAAAAAGCAGAACTGATCAACGGAATTGTTTACATGGCTTCCCCCCTCCGCATTGACCAGCACGGTGAACCCCATGCCCTCGTGCTTAATTGGCTCGGGTTCTATCAGGCCTACCACGACAACCTCCAACTCGGAGACAACTGCACCGTTCGCCTCGACCCACAAAACGAACCCCAACCCGATGTTCTCCTACGCAAACGTGCTGGTGGAACCTCAACCGTTAGTGTCGATGGCTATGTCGAAGGGGCACCCGAGTTGATTGTCGAAATTACAGCGAGTACCGTTTCGTTAGACTTACATCAGAAAAAGCAAATGTATTGCCGGAGTGGGGTGCAAGAATACATCATCTGGCGGGTTGAAGATGAAGCAATCGATTGGTTTGAATTAGTCAATGGTGAATACCAGCGCCTACAGCCCAATTCAGCAGGACTACTCTGCTCGAATGTGTTTCCAGGGCTACAGCTCGATCACGCCGCGCTCCTCGCCGGTAATCTCGCTCAGATCTTTGCCGTGCTGCAACAATTGCCCTGATTTGTCAGATAAAGCCATGGCATACCGTGACTTTAAAACCCTCAAATCTGTTAGACAAAAGTTTGGTTTAACTATTCATGAGCAAGTCGATTTGTTTAAAGACTGTCCAACCGCCACATCCACGCTTCAACTCTCAGAACTCTTGGCTGAGACACTACCGTTGGCGCTAGCTATTAATACCGAAAAAGCGCGATCGGAAATGTTGATCACCCCCATTTTGCTCGAACTCCGCCGTCAAGCCCAGTCTCCATTGAGCCTATTTTCGGGAACCGAATTCAATGTAGACGAAGCTGAGGGCTTGGTGGGGTTTTGTGACTATATTCTCAGTCGATCGCCCGAACAACTCACCCTCAATGCCCCAGTAATGCTGATTACAGAAGCGAAAAATGAAAATATCAAAGCCGGTTTGGGTCAATGCCTGGCTGAAATGGTCGCTGCCCAGCAGTTTAACCAAGCCGAAAATAATCCCATTGAGCCAATCTACGGTGCAGTCACCACGGGGGAAATTTGGAGATTTCTGCGCTTAAATGAGACCACAGCGGCGATCGATTTGACGGACTATTACTTGGCTCGTGACTTGCCGAAAATTTTGGGACTCTTAAACCTAAGTCTACAACCGTAGTGCTCTGGCACAGCTAAAAAGGTGTATGGGAGTAGGTTGGGTTGAGTGGAGCGAAACCCAACACCGCCAATGTGTTGAGAGATTTACCCCTTATTGATCTAACCCACCATTTAAGTCGTAGTCATAGGGTGTGTTAGGCGGTCAAGATTTTCGGGATAAATTTGACAATGATATTGCCGCCGTAACGCACCGATCCATGGTGTTTATACCACCAGTGTAAAGCAAAAACATGATAATTTCGAGGTGTATTCAATATAGTAGCTGTAGGGTGTGTTAGGCGGTCAAGATTTTTGGGATAAATTTGACAATGATATTGCCGCCGTAACGCACCGATCCATGGTATTTATACCACCAGCGCAAATCAAAAATATGATAATTTCGAGGTGTATTCAATGGGTTGTGGTGCGTTACGCAGGAGCAAAAAACGTTCAATTATTGATCGGTTATTCCCCTGCTAACACACCCTACTGCTGACACCTCCCAAGGGAGTTTGTATAATCGTACCGATTCGTTCCTGTTCTCTCCCCGCTCATATCATGTTTGGTTTCCTGAGACGCAACTGCAAAGATTCTTCTAAACCGGCCCAGTCACCAACCAATGCAACGCTGACGGATGAAGACTATGCAGCGTTGTTTGAGCAGTTATTGACGGGGGCGTTGGTTGAGGGCTGGGACGATGGGCAGATTGTGGCGCTGGTGGCGCGGGGGGGTGATGCGTCTGACTGGGGTGATTGGCTGGGGCGTTGGGAGGGAGCGGAGGCAATGGATCGGGTGCGGTTGGCGCAGTTGGTGGGACGGTTGCAGGGGGTTAAGGGGCTGGATGGGTTGTGGCGACCGTTGGAGAAGGTGGTGGCGCTGTTGGTTTTGGCGGATGGGGAGCGAGAGGTTGAGGTGGAGACTGTTGGTGTGGGTTCGCCTTTGGATGTGGATGCGGTGATCCAAGAATCGGTGCAATATTTTCAAGCGGGCCAATATCAAGACGCATTGGCTGTTTTGACTCGTGCGATCGAAGCTGCTCCTCAAGAGCATAAGCTCTGGATAGCAAAGGGTGATTTGATGTATGCATTCAGACAGTATGAAAAGGCGATCGCATCCTATGACAAAGCCCTCGAATTCAAACTGGATTTGCACGAAGCTTGGTCTAACCGAGGCGTTGCCTTAGAAAATCTAGGCAGAAATGAAGAGGCGATCGCCTCCTACGACAAAGCTCTGGAAATCAAACCGGACTACCACGAAGCTTGGTCTAACCGGGGAATTGCACTGAAGAATCTAGGCAGATGTGAAGAGGCGATCGAATCCTACGACAAAGCCCTCAAAGTCAAACCTAATGAGTACGGAGCTTGGTATAACCGGGGAATTGTACTGAAGAATCGAGGCAGATATGAAGAGGCGATCGCATCCTACGACAAAGCGCTCGAATTCAAACCGGACGACCACGAAGCTTGGTATAACCGGGGTAATTCACTAAAGGATCTGGGCAAATTTAAAGAGGCGATCGCCTCCTACGAAAAAGCGGTCGAAATCAAACCGGACAAGCACGAAGCTTGGATCAATCGAGCCATAGCCGTATATTCCGCATTGGGTCAGAGTCCAACGTTTGTGACTCTCCAGCCAAGCACCGTCACGCTGCACTTAACCAAACGGGGCTATGCAGGCGCGATCGAAACCTATCAGGAAGGGTTGAAATATTGCCCCCAAGAAACGCATCCATTGGGTTGGGGAATGTTAATGCACTACATGGGTAAACGCCACTACATCCATAGCAAACACCAACCCAATCGCCAAAAATACAACCACCAAGCCCTCCACTGCTACACCCAAGCCCTGCAAACCCTCACCCCCCAAGACCACCCCACCGAACACCTCAAACTCCTCCAAGACCTGGTCAAAGTCCACCTCGCCCTCGGCGATCCCGACACCGCCCACCACCACCAACTCGCCGGTCTAGAAATCCTCAAACAACTCCTCAACGCCGCCAAAAGCCAAAGGCAAAAAAGCCGCATCGAAGCCCAATTCCACAGCTTTCGACAGCTCACCGTTGATGTCCTGCTCGAAAATGCTCATCCGATCGAAGCCCTCACCAGCGCCGAACTCAACAAAAACCGTTGCCTAGCGATGCTAGCCAGCGACCCCGTCAGCCCAGACTATGACCAGATTCAGAGCCTGGTCACCGCCAACACCGCCCTAGTCGCGTGGCACCTCAGCCCCGAACGGCTCACCACCTTCCTGGTTCAGGCCGGCGCAGCCGAACCGAAATGCTGGGTGCAAGATGTGCAACCCTTCCTCGACTGGCTCGAAGACTGGGATAACCAATACGCTGACTATCGCCCCAAAAAGAAAGAAGCGACTGACAATCACGCTGACAAGAACAAAGACCAACCCAATCATCCCTGGCGTACCGGAATGGTTGCCCGGCTAGAAAAACTCGCCGAGATATTACAGATCGCCACCCTGGCCGAACACCTCACCCCAACCCCGCATCTGATTCTCGTGCCCCACCGCGATCTGCATCGTTTGCCGATCCATGCATTATTCACAGATTCTGTAGGGGCAATCCCCCCGTGGTTGCCCCAGACCGGGAACACAGGGGCACACCCCCAACCGGATATGATCTATCTGCCCAGCATCCAAACCGGCCTCAACCTCAGCGCTGCGCCGCCCCGCACCCTGCCAACCCAGCCCGCCCTCCTCAGCATCGAAAATCCCCAAAACGATCTCGACTTTGCCCATATCGAGAGCGCTGTGATCAATGCCCGCTTTCAACACCTGACCCATCTCACCGCTGAAACTGCCGCCCACGACCCCACCCTCACCGCCCTGCAAAAGGCTCACGACCTCTGCCACTTCACTGGGCATGGTGCTTACAACAGCCGCAACCCCGAAGCCTCCGCCCTCGCGCTCCAGAACAACGACGCTACTGAAACCGCCGATCAACTCACCGCCGCCGAAATCCGCGACCTCGACCTGAGCCCGTATCACCTCATCTACCTCGCCGCCTGCGAAACCGCCCTCACCGGCCAAAGCAGCATTGAAGAGGAATACGTCGGTTTGGTCAGCGCCTGCTTGCAAGCCCAGACCCGCGCCGTGATCAGCACCCTCTGGAGCGTGGAAGAAATTTCTAGCGCCTGGTTGGCCATTCGGTTTTATCAACTCTGGCTGGATGATCAGTTGCCGATCGCCCAAGCCTTACACCAAGCGCAAACCTGGCTGCGCACCGTCACTAAGGCCCAACTCATCCAGTGGCTGGAACAACTGGCGCAAAACATCAACAATACGGACGATCGCAACCTAATCAAAGACGAAATTGGCCGGCTCAAATCATCCTCTAGAATGGACTCATCTTCCCTCTATGCTCACCCTTACTATTGGGCGGCATTTACCTTGACGGGCGGAATTGCCTAACCTGTTTCCCTGTTAACCCTAATCAATAACTAAAAGAGCTATCAATGGCGGTCGATCATGATGAACCCTGCTGAACAAACTACGCTCAAAGCCTTTGTCCTGGCCGTTGCCCAGCTCGAACCGCCGATCGCGCCGGATGTGAATGCTGTGTTGACCACGGTTAACCAAGATCTGAAAATTCAACCCGATCGCGCCCTCAGCACCATTAATCATATGGTTGAGCACCACGAACAACTCGGGGGGTTATTCCACAATGCCCGTCAAGAATTGAAGCAGCACCAGAGCAGCCAAGAACGGGATAAGTTCCTGATGACCCAAACCTTTGGGCCGATGCAAAAAATGTCTATTCTGAGCACAACGCTGTCGCCAGCAACGTCGCAAAGCACGTCGCCAACCCTGCAACAACAGATGGCAACCATGAAACAGCCCTTGTGCAAACTCTCGACTGAGTTTTCGGAAATTGTCCAGTCGCTCGACCAACAGATCACCGATACAAAAGATGCCTTCTGGCCCTTGTTGCGGATGAAATTTTTGGTCTGGATGGGGAAAGATCAACTGCTTGATTTTTCGATTTTGAGCGCGATCGAGCACCGCCCCCTTACCACGAAAGATCTCGCCTATCGCCTGGAGGTGTCATTTGAGCGAGTGGAATGCTTGGTTCAGCGGCTTTGGCAAGAGGGGAAAATTGATACGATGGAGAGTAGTCTTTGGCAAAAGATGCTGCCCTTTTTTAGGTCTCGTAAGCAACCTCACCCAGACACCTATTGGATGCTGACCTCGATGGGACATTTCCGTTTGCATCCCATTATTTCGTTCCGTCGTATGGGTTTCTAATTTAGGTTTATAGTTGTGGATATTGATATTCAGTTATGGCCCTATCTTCTCATCGCAGCAATTCCGGGTTTCATCAACCTTGTGGCAGCGCTTCAAGAGCTCGATAAACGGTGTCGTTCGCTAGTCTTTTTTCAGCCTTCACTCAGCCCAGGTGTTGCTGTATGGGCTCTTTTACAAATTTCTGCACCCTCAATTTTATTTTGGTATACCTTTAAGTTGGGCTCACAGCGTCCGCCCATTGATGCCACTCTGGTTTTTGAAGCGTTCGGTTTGGGGGTTGGCTTTGTCGCGCTGCTCAATGCCACCACAGAAGTGGGGACAATTCCCCTTAAGCTCAAGCCGATTTACAGCTTTTTTGTTGAGATCGCCTATGATCTGATCGCCAAAAAACAGACACGACAAACGGCTTTTTTTTGGCGTTCTGTTATCATTAAGCTTGATAGCTGCGAAGACTCTGATCTCGAAGCGGGTCTGGCTTTCGCTAAAGAATATTTTCTCCGCGATATTTCGTTGACGGAGGATGAACAAAGAGCTTATCAGAACCGCTTTAATGCGATTAAACAACAGGGCCCGTTAACAGAAACTGCTCAAGTTGAGTCGATCGTCACGTTACTGGGTGATGTCATTCGTCGAGATGACTTAAAACTGGCGCTACAACAGTTTGGCTTTAGTCCTGAAACGGTTGACGAGCTGTTTAAACCTCAGTAATCGGTTGATTAAGGGTGATTTAGTATCATCTCTTGGTGATTTCCCCCTAGGGAAACAACGAACTGATACCAAATCCGGATTGTCTGAACACAGAAAGTGAAAGCTGATCCTGGTGGCGGGCAAGATGCCCGCGCTACGGGATATTGAGAGTAGAAACCCGTAGCGCAGGTGGTCAGTGAGCTTGTCGAATCTGCGTCCCGCCTGCCCGAGGAATAATCAGTAGATTATCTCTCCCTACGCTAGCTTCATTTACTTGGTGCAAGAGTATTAACATTGTCTATTTTCAAAGTAAATCCGCAAAGCGTAGGGAGAGATAATCTACTGATTATTCCTCGGGCAGGCGGGAC
>JBCDEB010000034.1:0-51467 GCA_039180005.1 Cyanobacteria bacterium P01_G01_bin.54
ACGGCCCAGACCTGAACCTAACTCCGCGTCACGAACGCCAAGAATCACAATATACGGAAGGTTTTGAAACCTTCCGTACGAGCTTAACGCTGAAAACTGTTGTGATACCAACGAGTCATGACGGGTTTTCATCGTTGGGGGTGATAACCCGTCATGACTCGTTGGTATCACAACAGTTTTCAGCGTTAAGCTCGTACGGAAGGTTTCAAAACCTTCCGTATATTGTGATTCTTGGCGTTCGTGACGCGGAGTTAGGTTCAGGTCTGGGCCGTAGGCAGGAGCTTTAGCTCTAAACTGGGCAGCAGTTTCTGGAGATTCTTGAGGGACTTGCCTTGCCAAGGAATATCTTCTGAGCCCAATACCATCAGTTGAATCGATGGCTGGCGGCGCAGACTCAAGATGAACTTGGAGAGCATACTAATACCGGAGCTATTGAGAAACGTTAGAGCTTGCAAACTGAGGGTCATGGTTGAGCTGTTGGCGATCGCCTGGGTTAAGAGATCGGCGATCGGCTGATACTCCGAGGGATTGGCCAAGCTTAACTCACCTTGAAAGGTTACAGTGGCTAATCCAGCATCGTACTGTACTGAATAATCCTCGCCGCAAATTTCCTGGGTATCCATTCTTTAAAATCCTAACCTTTCCTCAAGTGACAAATGGTGGTTGTGAAACAGACTATTCAATGCTCTCAAACAACGATCTGTGCCATGGTTGTTACTGTCATGGCACGCTTGCGCACGTTAGACGAATCGAATTTCCAGCCAAGTTTAGCAGAATAGTCATTGAGCATGGTGATTAATCCCAAGCCAGACGAGCTTTCGTGGGGCATCGCCAAACTTTTCTCGACCTGCTGCAAGTACAGCTCACCCGGATCGGACTCTAGCAGCCGCTGAATATGGTTCTGAAAGGCATCCACAACGGCCAAGTCCACCGTATTGGTTGTGTAAATGGCGGCGGTGGCGTAGGGATGATTCAAAAATTGAATGCCAAATTTGATTTTTTCATTGACATCATGATTATTGAACTTCATTGCATTTTCGAGCAGCTCGTTGGCAACATAGCTGACTGCGCCTTTGCTGTCTCGAATCCGCTTTTCTTGCCCGGGGGTCTCCTCTTCAAAGGGCAAGAAAGTGATGAAATAGTCGGCAACAAAATAAGCCGAAAGACGATTGTTCCGCCAGCGCTGCTTAATGGGTCGAGAGCTGGGGGTAAAAGTGATTTCCAGAGAATCATTCTCAGGCGGGAATGTTTCAATGAATTCCCCAAATAACTGACTCATCGCTTACCGCCTCTCAATTAAGATTCTGGAGATGAGAAAACAATTCGCCAGTGTTGCGATCGCCCATCGTTTGTTTGTGACATATGCTCGTTTTGGCTACAGCGCATTGTTTAAATGCCATGGTCTCCGTTATAGCATAGCTAGCTGCACAAGAAACACCTCCCCAATCGTCTAGGGAGGTGTTCCATGACATTGCCGTTGCAGTTTACCGGCTCATGGTTTGGCTGGAGTGCTTTAGTTATCGATATCGGGGGATAATCTGCCTCAGCACTAGCTGACAGGCTCAAAGCTGGGAACCACCAGCTCATCGTCTTGACGGGTCAGCTTATTGTAGAGCTTCTCCGTATTGGGGAAGTTGGCCGCGGGTAGCGTCGGGAAGCGACGATAGGGAACCGTGTCTTCGTTAAAGGTTTGGAGATATTCCATACTGTTGACCAGGGTGTTAACGAAGGCTCGAATCCCCTGAGTTGCCAGAACTTGGTTGTAGGTTTGAATCTCCTTCTGGTTGAGGGGAGCACGACCCAAGAAATGTTTGGTTCCCAGCTCAATCACCTTGGTGTTCGGGTAAGGGGTATAGAACTCTTTGATGTAGAGTTCTGAGCTGCCAATCCCCTCAATAAACTCTTTCACCGTAATTTCACTGTTGCGGAGTTTACTCTCTAGGCCAGAGAACTGGGCTTGAACCACATAGGGGTCAATATCTCGCTCAAAGATCTGGCGATAGGCCGCAGCGGTTACCAGTTCAAAGTTCACCTTGTCAGCGGTGTTAGTGAGCTTAAAGACCTTCGCCTGTTGCCGCTGAACGGTGACGCCCTGCTGCATGCGACTGGCCACGTCAACTGCGTTGCGCTCACCCACATGACCCAATTCCACGAAGCGAGGCGTCGATTCGACCGCCACATTAGTGGCATAGTCCGGTGTAAGTGTGCCGGGTCGGGCCAAGCGCAGTTTCTGACCCGCAGGCGTGAGGTAACGTTCGTAGGGAACCGTATCTTCGCCAAAGGCCTCAGCATATTCCATCGAATCGACGATCGCATCGATTAACCCGTAGAAGCCCTGCTTTGCACAGATATCGAAATAACTGTTGATTTCCTTGCGTCCGTAGGTCGGGCGACCGAGGAGACGGCGATGGATATACTCGATTGCCTTACAGATGTAGGTCGATGCCCAGTAGAGATCGCGGAAGGCATTGGACTTGGCAATAACTTTGATGAATTCCCGGAGGGTAATCTCGCCATTCTTCAGCTTATTCTCGGCAGAGGTTTGTCGCTGACCCGCATAGACTTCCCGACCAAAGACCTGGCGATAGGCAGCGGCAATCACCGTCTGAGCCATGGTTTCGCTGTATGTGGTGCTCGTGCCAGGGCGGCCTTCCCTCGGGAGTTGATCCATGCGGAACACTTTTGCACCCAACGAGCCGGGGAACTCACCACGTGCGCGGGGATTAGAGATCTGGCTGTTAATTCCCGGCCCCTGGTGAATCAGCAGACGACGGGTATCTTTGCCAAAGGGGGCAGGCCGAGCACTGGGGTTGCGGGTTTCCTTGGGGAAAATCGCCCCGAATTGGATTTCGAGGGGATCGTTACCCGAACCGTAGACATGTTGATCCGGTAGAGGTTGATCGTATTTAGCAAAGGTAGTAACAAATTGGGGAACTTTGCGGAAGGGGGCACCGTAGGTGAACAGATCCTGTTGCATTCCCCAGTTGCGGCATTCCTGGGCTTCCTGACCCAAACCTCGGAGATAGGGGACAGTCTCTTCGCCAAAATAGTCGGCATATTCTTGAGAATCGACCAGGGCATCGACGAGGGCGGGTAAGCCGCCGTCAGAGACGATCGCGAAGTAGCTCTGCACCTCTTCTCGGGAGGAGGGACCCCGACCCAGAATATGGCGGAAGGCGAGCTCTAATGCCCGGCTGTTAATGAAGGGCTCGAAGAACTGCTTTCGGTAGAGGGGAGACTTTGCCAGGCGACGAATAAACTCCTTCATGGAGATGTCGTTGTTCTTGACCTGGGATTCGAGATAGGAGATTGATTGGCTATAGGCGCGGGTAATATCTCGCTCAAAGACCTGACGATAGGCGGCCTTGACCACCGCATTCTTTTCCAGGGCCGAAAGACCGGGCTTCATGACGAACTTCTGGCGGGTTGCTGTCGCGTTGAAGTAGCTCTGGGGCAATTGCAGACCCTGAAGATCAATAGAGGAGCGTTGGCGCAGTTTGTTGGAGGGGTTTGCTGCCTTAAACTCGGCGATAAGCACATTGAAATACTCATCCACGATCGCCAACGCAGCGTCATTCCCGGTGAAGTATTTCCGTGCCCCACCTCGCATCTCCTGAATCGCAACGAGGGTGGCAGCAGCGGAGCAGGCATTCTCAATCACTTCGCGCAGCCCCCGGACGTTCACAACCAGAATGTTGGGGTCTCCAGCAATGATTGCATAGGTGACATAGCGCAGCATCCAGGCGAGATCTCGCAGGGACTTTTGCATGTTACGGGGCCCGTAACGCGAGATGCTAATCGGACGAAAACCGATAGGGATTTCTACCTTGTTACCGGTGGAGAGGAAGAGGCTCCGAAGTCCAGAGAAGACCCCACCGCCGCCACCGCTTTCTACATAGGTGGCGGTTCCCAGTGTCATTCCTTCTCGGGTATCTTGCCCCGCACCAATCGCTGTAGCCGACTCAACCGACTGCGTTTCATCCGGTTCAGGTTGCTCAAGGAAGGAAATCGGTGAACCACCGGTAAAGATCCGATTCGCTGCCTGCGACACGATGAGCTGGGCGTTCTGGGCAATCGTCTGGGCGATCGCCAAGCGTTGCTCGCCCGACTCAAAGAAAGTTTTTAGGGTCCCCAACTCCCGCTGATCAGGGAAGCGATCCTGTTGCTCTGCTTGAGCGATCGCTGTGGTGGTTGCGGTTTGATAAAGCTGGGGTTTTGCCAGGGAACTGCCGCCACTTGCCGTAATACTCATGGTCTACTCAACTCTCTCCTAAATCCACAGTTGTTACGCGTTTTTGTTAAATCTCATCCATATCATTCGCTTAACGCTAAAGCATTGGCAAGCTACGCTTGTACCTGCCAAACTCCTTTGAATTGGGACTGCTGCGTCAATTCCTTGTGCTGCCAAGACCCAAGCGATGCCCAACCGCACTATCCTGGCTACAGATCATCCTGCTCAAATCCAAATAGAGTTGTGGCTTGGTGATTGTGAACTGTAGACTGCACATTGCGAACTGGGCTCAAATCGTTAAACGAAATATATATCTATAATTTGAGTCAGACTTTAGAGTAAACCGTTTCCGGTTTCCTGAGTCTCTTTGTTAAGAAGTGTATCGGGACGAGGAGCAAGGAGCCTTCGCTAAATTGGGGAGAATTTAGAGCGTGTCGCCATTTAACATCAGAAGTCTGACGGGGCAAGGGAGGTTGCGCCCGACCCAAAAAACATGGAAAGGGGCTGTAAGCTAGTCATAGAAAGAGTTTGAATTCTAACTGATGACAGCCCCTAACCGCCAGAGGACGATCGCTCAACCCGCTGCCAGTCGAGGCGATAGAGCTTGAGGGGTTTCTGTTTACCTTTGACCCGCACAGGGGGGAGGGGAAACATCGGCAGGGCATCGGGCTGGGTCAGACGACGCCGGGTTTCTTGGGAGAGGAGAATTTCACCGGATTGGGCCACATTACAAATGCGGCTGGTGACATTGGTGGTATCGCCGATCGCGGCATATTGAATCAGCTTAGAGGAGCCAATATTGCCAGCTGCGACTTTGCCGCTGTTGAGCCCAATGTGGATGGCGATCGGGCGGCGGTTCTGGGTTTGCCAATCGGCGTTGAGACGTTGCACGGCATACTGCATCTCGATCGCCGCTCGTACGGCCCGCTCTGTATCATCTGCACGGGCATAGGGCGCACCCCAAATCGCCAAGAGGGCGTCGCCAATATATTTCTCTAGGGTGCCCTCGTAGGCAAAGACAATTTCTTCGACCATGACATTGAAATAGTCATTGAGCATTTCAATGATTTCCCGAGGCTCCATGGTCGAAGACATCTCCGTAAAGTTGGAAATGTCGGCAAAGAGGGCGGTGATCTCGGTATCGATGATGCCGAGATCACCGCCCTCTTTAAGTTTGCGACTGATCGAGTTGGGGAAAAAGCGCTCTAACTTGTCGCGCCAAACGGCCTCAGTGCGCATTTTTTCGGTGAGGCGGGCGTTGGCGATGGCGATCGCCGCCTGGCTAGCGAGGGCCGTGAGAAATTCTAAATCTTCGGTGGAATAGGCATTGGAGCAGGTCAAGTTGTCCACATAAAGGACGCCAATCACATCATCTCCGGGTTGCAGGGGGGCACAGATGGACGCCCGAATCGCCTGGATTAAAATGGAGTCTGAACCTTCAAAGCGTTGATCTTCTGCGGCATCGTCCGTGAGTACTGCATCGCCATGGCGATAGACATAATCAGTGATTTTGGTGCTGTAGAACTGATAGCGGATCGACATGCCAGAGCGAGTTTTGACCGCTTTTTGTTCTAGTTGCCCCGTCTGCTCATTGGCCAGGAGAATCGCGGCTCGATCCACTTCCATAATTTCCAGCAAGAGCTCCAGAATGCGATCGAGCAGTTGCTGCGGTTCTTCCGGGGCCGAGAGTTGCTTGCCCACCTCCAGCAGCAAGTTGAGTTTATCCACCGTGCGCTGATTGGTATCTTCCTGGCTCAGACGTAGGGCCGAGCCCGTGTTTTTGTTTTTGTCGATAATATCTTCGATCGCCAGCCGCGACTGCCGTGGCGAATATTGGCGGACAATCGGCAACTCACCGCCAGTGAAAGTATCCTCATCCCGTTCGCCCTCGGTGACATTGCTGATAAAGCGAAACTGCACCATGCCACAGACAATCGTGTCCCCATGGTGGAGCAGTTGATGTTCGATTTTAACTTGGTTGACAAAGGTGCCGTTGAGGCTTTTCAAGTCCCGGATCACCCAAGATTCGTCTTGGAGCTGGATTTCGGCGTGGCGACGGGAGAGGCTGCTGTGCTTAATCGTAATGTGGTTACTTGGTGAACGACCGATCAAGTTACTCCCCCATTGAAGCGGATAAATTTTTTCGTGATCGCTATCGGGATAGCAAACCAAAAAATACGACATAAGCGCCTGTCGCTCGCCTCCCTAAGCGAGGGTCTCCAGGTAAGATTGGTAGCCGATTGCTTCGAGGCGCTGCTGTTTATCCAGAACAGTCTGGGCTAAAGTCTGGCGATAGTCCTGAATTTGAGCGAGAAGGGCTGCATCGGCGATTGCGAGAATCTGCACCGCCAGCAAGCCCGCATTTTGGGCATTGCCAATCGCCACGGTCGCCACAGGAATGCCCCGAGGCATCTGCACAATCGAATAGAGGGAATCCAGCCCCTGGAGCTGGCGGCTGGCGACTGGAACCCCAATGACGGGCAGCGGGGTTATCGCCGCTACCATCCCCGGCAAATGGGCCGCGCCCCCCGCCCCCGCAATGATTACTTTGAGACCGCGCGGGTGGGCGGCTTGCGCATAGTCCACCAGTCGTGCGGGGGTTCGATGGGCGGAGACGATCGCCACTTCATGGGGCACATTAAAGTCTTCACAGACCGCGATCGCAGCCTGCATTGTGGGCAAATCGGAATCGCTGCCCATGATAATGCCAACGGAAGGAGAAGCAGTGGTCATGGACTCCTACAGAACTTCTTAAGACGTTGATGCTGACACCAGACGTTAGAATTAACTCTAGCGGATGTCCGGAGACACCTCAACTGTAGGCAGTGCCTAGCATATATGAGAGCGGAGAGCAGCGAACACCAGTGGCGCGGTTGGCGGATGGGTTGGCTGAACGTAGTAGCAGCTTTAGTGTTCTATGCTTCATAATGAGAAGAAATATTACGATATTCTCAAACTATACAAACTCCTTCCCCTTGAATTCCCCCTCGGAGGTGCAGAATGTCCAGTTCCATGCTATCGACGATGATGACGCCCCGCGAGCAAGCCGTCTGGCAGAGCCTAAAGCTAGCGATCGCGGAAAGCTCCGGTTTCCAACGCTGGCAAGATAATCAGTCAGCCGAGTCTGCTCTCCAGCTCAACGAAACCGAACTCGATCAACAGGTTCGTCGTTATCTACGTGAGACCCTGGCAACGTTGGCGTACTGACGCTTGAGTAACGAGTCGCAAGTAACGAGTAACAAATGGTACTAATTCAGGGTAGGGGCTGGTGTCCCCTGCCCCATCTTAGCTATAAATATCTGGTAACTCACACCAGTCCTTGTGTTCGTTGAGGCAAGAAGCCCAACAGATACACCAGATGTAGTGGGTTTACGGTAATATCAGGGCATGGCCATAGATCCAACCTTAGGAGATCTGTATATTACTCTGTGGTACTTTAGTTCTGTGGTCTTGTCGCAACTTTCCTGATATTGTCCCCCAGATTGCCATGGTTAGAATTGTCCAGCGGCGGCCCCTCGGCCCCCAGCCCGTCTATGACATTGGTCTAGCGGGTGATCACAACTTTTTGCTTGCCTCAGGCCAGGTGGCCTCGAATTGCTTCAACAAGTCCCACTCCACTGCCTACGCCTACGTCACTTACCAGACGGCCTACCTCAAGGCGAACTACCCGGTGGAATATATGGCGGCGCTCCTGACCAGCAACAGTAGCAACAAGGACAAGGTCAATAGCTACATCAACACCTGCCAGAAGATGGGGATTAAGGTCAACCCTCCAGATATTAACCAGTCCGATGTAGACTTTACGCCGCGGGGCAATACGATCCTCTTCGGTCTCTCGGCAGTGCCGAATCTCGGAGAAGGGGCGATCGACTCGATCTTGACCGCCCGCACCGAAGCGGGCAATCAATTTAAATCTTTTGCTGACTTCTGTGCCCAGGTGGATTTGCGCACCGTCAACCGCCGCGCATTGGAGACGCTGATCAAATGCGGTGCCTTTAGCCAGCTCAACGATAATCGCCAGCAGTTGCTCGAATATATTGAGCCCGCCACCGCTTGGGCTCAGCAACGGGCGAAGGAGCGAGACAGTGGCCAGATGAACCTGTTTAGCTTTGGCGTGACCAACGAGACCGCCGCCGAGAGCAGCCCCCCTGAGTTTGATACTGCCCCGCCCCTGCCCCAGATTCCGGATCTGCCGGCAGCGGAACGGCTCAAGGCCGAAAAGGAGCTGCTCGGGTTTTATGTGTCTGAGCACCCCCTCGATCGCCTGCAATCGGTGGCCCAGGTGATGGCCCCCATCAGTCTGTCTCAGTTGGGTGAGCAAAAGAAGCGATCGCTGATTAGTTGTATTGTCATGCTCTCGCTGGTGCGGGAAATTACCACTAAAAAGGGCGATCGTATGGCATTCCTGACCCTGGAAGACCGCACAGGTGAAGTGGAAGGCGTCGTTTTCCCCCGTTCTTTTGAGCGCTTGGCTCCGCTGCTGGTACAAGACGCTAGCATGATCCTCTGGGGCAAGGCCGACAGCCGCGACGATAAAGTGCAACTCATTGTCGAAGATGCTGAGCCGGTGGAGCAGGTGCAGATGGTGATGGTAGAGCTAACCCCTGAACAGGCGGCCACCAAGGGACAGCGCAACCAGCTCAAAAACGTTTTGCAGCAGTACCAGGGGGAGAAAAACAAGCCCAAAGTTCCGGTGGTGGCGGCGATCGGCCAGGGCCTGGAGCGTCAGTTTGTGCGGCTGAGTTCGGAGTTTTGGGTGCAGGATTCTCAGGCGGCCGTGGCGGCACTGCAACAGTATCGATATGAGGCGCATACGGAGCCCTTGTTGCCCTCGACAGTGACGGTTTGAGTCAGCTTTGAGCATCATGATAGGGTGATATCTTTTGAGGTCGCTCCACGCTCAAAAAACTTCGCTCAAAAAACTTCAAAATGTAGGTTGGGTTAGCGATAGCGTAACCCAACACCAGATCTCCCCGTTGGTGGATTTCGCTTCGAGCCAGCTTTGCTAATACTCCTTAGCCCAAACTACTGCCATTACACATTTTAATTGATGCATTAGATGACGAAGGGGCGAACTCCTTAAAACATTGGTTGTGTTGGGTTTCGCTCCACTCAACCCAACCTACAAGCTAAATTTCCTCAAATACTATGTTTATCGGCCTTCATATTCATACTGACTATAGCCTCCTCGATGGTGCCTCCCAAGTCCCCGCTTTGGTCAATCGAGCTTCCGAGTTGGGCATGCCGGCGATCGCCGTTACCGATCATGGCGTGATGTATGGGGCTTTGGAGCTACTCAAAACCTGCCGCAAGAAGGGCATGAAGCCGATCATTGGCAACGAGATGTATGTGATCAATGGCGATATTACCGACAAAAAAACCCGCTATAAACGCTATCACCAGGTGGTGCTCGCGAAAAATACCCAGGGCTATCGAAATTTGGTCAAGCTCACCTCCATTTCGCACCTGGATGGCATGCAGGGGCGAGGCATTTTTTCAAGACCCTGTATTAACAAAGAACTGCTGACTAAATACCATAAAGGTTTGATCGTTACCAGCGCTTGTCTCGGGGGTGAAGTACCCCAATGTATCCTCAAAAACGAGCTCGATCGTGCCCGCGAAGTCGCCCGATGGTATCAAGATCTGTTCGGCTCCGATTATTATCTAGAAATTCAGGATCATGGCTCCGCCGAAGACCGAATTGTTAATGTCGAGTTGCTCAAAATTGCTCAGGAACTCGACATCAAAGTTATTGCCACCAATGACTCCCACTTTATTTCCTGTAATGATGTGGAAGCCCATGATGCCCTGCTCTGTATTCAGACGGGCAAGCTGATCACGGAAGATAAGCGCCTTCGCTATTCGGGCACTGAATATCTCAAGTCTACCGAGGAAATGAAATTACTCTTCCGTGATCATCTCAGCGATGATGTGATTGAAGAGGCTCTGGCTAACACCCTAGAGATTGCTGAAAAGGTTCAGCCCTACAAAGTCTTGGGTGAAACGCGGATTCCCGAATATCAAGTCCCGGCCGGTCATAATGAAGAGAGCTATCTCGAAGAAGTGTCCTGGGGCGGCTTGCTGGAGCGCTTGAAATGTCAGACCCGGGCCGAAGTGCCAGAGGAATATAAAGAGCGTCTGGTTTATGAACTAAAAATGATGAACCAGATGGGGTTTCCTGGTTACTTTTTAGTGGTTTGGGACTTTATTAAATATGCCCGAGACAACAATATTCCTGTTGGGCCAGGACGGGGTTCAGCGGCGGGTTCTCTCGTGGCTTATTGCCTTCGCATTACCAATATTGACCCGGTGCATCACGGTTTGCTCTTTGAGCGCTTCCTGAATCCAGAACGAAACTCAATGCCGGATATTGATACCGATTTCTGCATCGAGAACCGAGACAAGATGATCGAATATGTCACCCATAAATATGGCAAGGATAAGGTGGCGCAGATTATTACCTTTAACCGGATGACCTCCAAGGCAGTACTCAAAGACGTGGCACGGGTATTGGATATTCCCTATGCTGAGAGCGATCGCATGACTAAGCTCATTCCGGTCTCCCGAGGAAAACCCACGAAACTAAAGGTAATGGTTTCTGATGAGACGCCTTGCAAAGACTTCAAGGAACTCTACGATAAAGACCCGAAAATCCAACGTTGGGTTGATATGGCAACCCGTATTGAGGGAACGAATAAAACCTTTGGCGTTCACGCTGCTGGCGTAGTGATTTCCGCCCTGCCTTTGGATGAAGTTGTACCGCTACAACGCAACAATGATGGGGCAGTGATTACCCAATTTTCTATGGAAGATTTGGAGTCTCTGGGTCTACTTAAGATGGACTTCTTAGGACTTAAAAACCTCACGACTTTGCAGAAAGCGGCTGATCTGGTTAAGCAAACTCGCCAAGTTGAAATCGACCTTGATCACCTTGCTTTAGATGAACGTAAAGCAATAAAAACGCTTGCTAAAGGTAATGTTAAAAAGATGCCCGATGATATTGAAAAGACCTACAAGCTTTTGCGGGAGGGTCAGCTTGAAGGGATTTTTCAACTGGAGTCTGATGGCATGCGCAATATTGTCCGTGATTTAAAGCCCTCCTGCATTGAAGATATTTCTTCGATTCTGGCACTTTATCGACCCGGCCCCTTGGATGCAGGTTTGATCCCGATGTTTATTAACCGGAAACATGGCCGGGAAGAAATTAAATATGATCATCCTATTCTCAAGCCGATTCTGAATGAGACCTACGGTATCTTGGTCTATCAAGAACAGATTATGAAAACTGCGCAAGATCTCGCGGGCTATTCTCTGGGTCAAGCGGATCTGTTGCGGCGGGCGATGGGTAAAAAGAAGATCGCCGAGATGAAGAAGCACCGAGAAATTTTTATCGATGGGGCAACGAAAAACGGGGTTAAACAACAGATTGCCAGTCATCTGTTTGACCAGATGATTAAGTTTGCGGAATATTGTCTGAGCTATGACACATTAGTGCAGACCGTGGAATATGGTTCCTTGCCCATTGGTCAAATTGTCGAGGAACGCTTGGATTGTCACGTTTATAGTGTTGCGCCCAATGGGGAGGTCTATACGCAAGCGATCGCCCAATGGCACGATCGCGGCACTCAGGAGGTCTTTGAATATACCCTGGACGATGGCACCACAATCCGGGCAACCCCTGATCATCAATTCATGACCAAGGCGGGGGAAATGCGACCGATTCAGGAAATTTTTGAGCGGGGTTTGGAACTGAAATATTGTCCGGCGGAGGTTGGACAACCCGAAGCGATTGTGGTCTAGTGGTGCGTTCACTCGGAGATCCTTGATAACCTGAGTTCTGGATAAGTGAAGCGATCGCGTTCCTCAAAACCTTACAAACTCGATTTCAAACCCGGTTGTCAGAGGACCAGCCCTCCGACACCGCCCGCTGAGGTGGAGATTGCCACCTCAGACTCCTGCAAGATCGGAGCCAGTATTGTTGACTTTGCTGAGTTTAAAAGTCTTACGCGATGTCTGCTTATCCAAAACTCAGGTTTGATATCTTGAAAGGGGCGATCGCCGCTGACCGACGCCCTTAGGATGCTGATTCTCAAAGGAATGACCTCAACATCATGACTGCCGTTAAAATCTTTGTTCCTCTACCCGACCATAACCAGCTCCCTTGTGAGGATGGCACGTTTGTGAAAAATTTTCAGGAGCATCCCCAAAGTATCTTGTTGACTCAGTCCTTGCTGCCGGTGCTGGATCAAGTCCACCCAGATGGTCAATATTGCATTGGTCAAGATAGTGGGATTTACTGGCGGATGGTGGAGCCTTCCGAACCGCCCCAGCGAGGTGCAGAGGCTCCCGACTGGTTCTATGTGGCGAATGTCTCACCCACTTTAGACAGACAGCCACGGCGTTCCTATGTACTTTGGCAAGAGGTCATCCCACCTCAAATCGCCATTGAATTTGTCTCGGGAACGGGGACTGAGGAGCGGGATAAAACGCCGTGGAAAGGCAAGTTTTGGGTGTACGAAACGGTGATTCGTCCGGCTTACTATGCCATCTACGAGGCGCAGAAAGCACAGGTGGAGGTGTATGTCTTGCAAAAAACGAAATATGAGTTGTTGCCTGCCAATGAGCGTGGGCATTTTTCAATTGACGAGTTAGGCGTTGAATTGGGCATCTGGCAGGGAAAGTATCAAGGGATGGAACTGCCCTGGTTGCGCTGGTGGGATGCGGCGGGAAATCTACTTCTAGATGGCCCGGAACGCGCTGCGTTGGCTGAGGAGCGAGCCCAGAAGTTAGCCGCGAAGTTGCAAGCGCTGGGGGTTGATCCAGAAACCGTGACTTAAGTGATATTTGTTATTCTACTGCCGTGACACGCCTTAATTGGTGCATTAGAGATCCCTGTAGGGGCAATTCCCCCGTGGTTTCCCTGATGTGTTGCGCGACGGAGGGTTGATCGGTGGGCGGCCAAGACCGGGTTAGAAGGGCAATACCCCTACAAGCATTAATAAAAATCCTAATACACCTTTTTAGCTATTGTGCCACGGCGTTAAGGCTGTTGATATCTTTTAAAGTTGACTGCGATCGGTCAAAATCTCGTGCCCCTCATCCGTCACTAGCACCGTATGCTCAAACTGGGCCGAGAGAGATTGATCCACCGTGACGACGGTCCAGCGATCGCGCAGCGTTTTCGTTCGCTTTGAGCCCGCATTAATAATCGGTTCGATCGCCAGGGTCATGCCCGGTTGCAGCTGGATATTGGGCAGTTGGTTGGTGCGAAAGTGAAACACTGCTGGGGGCTCGTGGAGATTGCGGCCGACGCCATGCCCGGTGTAGTCCTCGACGATCTTAAATCCATGAGCATGGACATGATCTTCGATCGCCCCGGCCACATCTAGCAAATAATTGCCTGGTTTCACCTGGGCAATGCCTTTGTAAAGGGCTTCTTCGGCAATTTTCAAGAGTTTCTTCGCTTTGGGCTTGATCCGGCCGATCGCTACCGTAATGCACGAATCGCCGTGAAAGCCGTCCTGATACGCGCCCGTATCCACTTTGAGCAGATCGCCCGGTCGGATTACCTTACTGTCACTGGGAATGCCATGCACCACCTCATCGTTGAGGCAGACGCAAATCGAGCCAGGAAAACCATGATAGCCCTTAAAGCTGGGTTGCGCCCCCAACTCCCGAATCCGGGCTTCGGCATAGTCATCCAGTTGGGCAGTCGTCATGCCGGGCTTAGCGAGCTCGCCAATTTCCTTGAGCACCGTTGCCACAATCCAGGAAGAGCGCCGCATTTTGGCGATCTCGGGCGCGGATTTCAGCTCAATACCCCGACGACGGCGCAGGGGCGGCAGGGCGGGCGATCGCGGATTGAGCAAGCGGGCGAAAAAGTTCATGACACCTTCAGAACATCCAATGGACAGGAGCAATCAACCATTATCGCAAAAGCGCTGCTCAATCCATTGCTTGGCTTGGCGGACGGCATCCTTGCGGGTCCAAGCTCGCGGCACAGCAATTGCCCAACCCAGGGAATAGTTCACCCAAGCGGTATAGCAGACCACACCCTGGCTCTCCCCCCGCGCCAGCTCAATGCGACAGCCCCGGTAGGGCAAGGAGAGGAGGATGTCAGGGTAGTCTGGATCGGGAATCATCATGAGAACCAGGGAAATGTCTAATACCAGTTCGCAATTCGCAGTTTACAGTTACCAAGCTGAACGGATCACAATGTAAGGGCTGGGTTTCCGGAGCCTGCAACCTCCTGTAATTGAGTTTAAGGTTTTATTTTGACGAGCGATCGCCCTCCAGCCGCCACTATGCTCAACATCTTGATCTATTCGCCCCAGTTTTACCCCCGTCTGGGCGGGGTCGAACGGGTAACACAGATGCTGGCCCAGTCCTGGGCGGAGCGGGGACACCAGGTGACGGTAATCTGCCAAACCCCCGCAACTGCGCCCACGGAACCCGCGAGCTTTGCCTTTGAGCTGATTCGCCTCCCCAGCCTGCCGCAGGTCTATCGACTGCTGCAAGGCTGCGACCTCTATGTGCAAAGCTGCATTAGCCTCAAGGGGATGTTGCCCTGGCTGCTGCAGCGCAAGCCCCTGGTGATGATTCATCACACCTGGTATCGCCATGCCGAGGGACGATTGCGCTGGCAGGATTGGCTCAAGCTCCAGATCACGCGCTGGGGGCTGAATATTGCCGTGAGTGAAGCGATCGCCGCCCATTTGCCCGTTCTTGCCCAGGTGATTGAGAACCCCTACGCTGAGGCGCTGTTTTATCCCCGCCCCTCGCGGGTGCGCGATCGCAGCCTGGTCTTTGTCGGGCGTCTGGTCTCAGACAAAGGGGTAGACTTGCTGCTGGCGGCCTTGGCGCAACTACGGGAGACCTATGGGCTTACCCCGGATCTCACCCTAATTGGTGCTGGCCCCGAACGGGTAGTGCTAGCGCAGCAAATCACCCGCTTGCAACTGACAACCCAAGTAACCTTTGCGGGGGAGCTGACCCCCAACGCGGTGGCTGAGCGCCTCTGCCAACATCGGGTTTTGGTGATTCCCTCCCGCTGGCGAGAACCGTTTGGCATTGTCGCTCTAGAGGGTCTGGCCTGTGGCTGCTGGGTGGTGGGCTCGAATCAAGGGGGGTTACCCGCAGCGATCGGCCCAGGGGGACTAACCTTTACCAATAGCAATGTTGCCCAGCTCACGGCTTGTCTCGCCCAAATGCTTGGCTCACCGCCGCGCTGGCAACCCGATGAGACGGCGATCGCAGCACATCTAGAGCGCCATCAGCAAGCAACTGTGGCAGCATTGTATCTAGATGCGTTTGCCACCTTTCTTCAGCTGCCTTCAACCTTGCCCTAGGAGATCTGTCAATGAAACTGTTACTTGCTGGGGCAATTGTTATGATTGTTGTGTATTGGTCGTTTCAAGATTGGCGGCGAGCGGTGAAAGCGGTTTTTTTTATTTTGGTTTTTGATGGGGCATTGCGGAAATGGGTGTTGCCCCAAGCTAGTGAATTTATTTACTTCTTTAAAGACTTTGTCTTGCTCGGAGCCTATCTACGTTACTTTTTTTATGCGCCGCCGGGCGATCGCTTCCCCATTCGCAATAATCTGATCACGATCTTGATCCTAACAGCATCGGGCTGGTGTATCTTTCAAGCCTTTAATCCCTATCTTGGTTCACCGATTGTCGGCATTTTGGGGATCAAAAGCTATCTCTTCTATATTCCGATGATTTGGATGGCTCCCAGTCTCTTCCGCTCCGAAGAAGAACTCTACACGTTTTTGCGTAATCATCTCTTTCTCCTAATTCCTATTGGTATTTTAGGGATTGTCCAGTTTTTTAGCCCCGTCCATAGCCCGATCAATCAATATATTCCTGGACGGAACGAACCGATCGCCACTTTTGGTTTTGCAGGGTCGCGGAATGTGCGGATTACCAGCACCTTCTCCTATCTCAACAGTTATCAGGGGTATCTATCTGCTTGCTTTGGTTTATTGATTCCCCTGGTCTCCTTTCCCAAGACCCTAAGCTGGCAATTGCTGATCTATTGTGAGGTGTTTTTGATCTCGCTCAATAGTTTTATGACCGGTTCTCGAACCCCTGTGATTGCCGCGATTCTATTTTCGATTGGCTATTTTGGCATTCGCCTGATCCGTAAACCCGAATTAATGTTGGTTTGGATCGTGCGTATTCTCCCGTTTGGTCTGGTCACTTTAAGTGTGATGTTTATTGCGTTTCGCAAAGTTGTTGAAGCTTTTTGGGAGAGAGTGTCTTCTAACGAAGACCTTGCTGAGCGGATTAGCTACAGTTTTGTGGGTCCTTTGGATTTGATAGACTTAACCGGGTTCGATGGCTTTGGTGTGGGGGCGACCCATGCAGGTACTCTGTCACTCCGTTTGGCCTTAGGGCTGCCTTATCCGCCGCCTTTGCCGGTTGAGTTGGAGCCTGAGATGGCTCGAGTTGCACTCGAACTGGGGCCCATCGGCTTTTCGCTCTGGTATGGTATGCGTCTCGCGATCATTGGCGGTTTGTTTCTGGTCTTTTTGCAGCTGCGACGTCCGTTTTTGCGAGACCTCGCCCTAGCCGGAGCCCTAATGCAGACGGTACTGTTGACCAATCATATGGTGTTTCACAATTCCTTTGGCCCCTATTATTGGCTCTATACGAGTTTCCTCTATGTCTTGCCCTGGATTGAACGGGTTGAGCAATGGCGATCGCACAACGAATGGCACCAGCAACAGTCCCTAGCCAATGGAGAGACAGCCCATGCAACTGGGTCTGATGCACCCGACGGGTAGCCCCTTTGCCCGCCAGGCGGCGATCGCCCTCGCCGAACTGGGTGCTTTGCGCTGGATCATTACCAGCATTGCCTATAATCCTCAGCGCTATTGGGCAAAGGGGCTCCAGCGGTGGTTGCCAAGCGTGGTACGGGAGCTGGAACGCCGGACATGGCCAGCCCCTCAGGGTGTTCCTATTTATCAATATCCCTGGGGTGAGTTGTGGCGGATTCTGCTGCTCAAAGCCCACGTGCCCCAGCGTCTGGGCCAAAACCCCCAACGGCTGACCGACTGGCGCTATGCTTCACTCGATCAACAGGTGGTGCACTTTCATCTCACGGGCTTGGAGGGGGTCTATGCCTATGAAGATGGGGCTGTCCAAACCTTTCAGGTCGCAAAGCATTGGGGGATTCGCTGCTTTTACGATCTGCCGATCGTCTACTATCGTCAGAGCCAGCAAATCCAGCAGCAGGAAGCTGCTCTATTTCCCGAGTTGGCCCCCGCCTTGCTCTCTTTGCGGGAGCCCGTCGCTAAGCTTGTCCGCAAAGACCAAGAACTGGCCCTTGCCGATCGCATCATTGTGCCCTCGACCATCGTCAAGGACTCCCTCGCCGCCGCACCTGTTGACCCTGAGCGTATTCGGGTTGTGCCCTTTGGTGCGCCGCTCGAGACCCATCGGCCACCACCATCCCCTCGGCCAGCGCGTCCCTTTCGGGTCTTGTTTGTTGGGCGGGTGGGACCCCGTAAAGGGGTGCATTATTTGCTCCAAGCGTGGCGATCGCTGGCCCTGGCGAATGCCCAACTGCATCTGGTCGGCATCAACGAATTTCCCTTCGGCTGGCTTCATCCAGAGCGCGATCGCTTTATCTATACCCCCTCCATCCCCCACCATCAGCTTATTCCCCATTACCAGCAAGCCTCTGTGCTCGTGCTCCCCTCACTGCTAGAAGGTCTGGCCTTGGTACAACTGGAGGCCTTAGCCTGTGGTCTGCCGATCATTACCACTGCCCATGCTGGCGGCACAGATCTGATTACCGATGGCGTGGAAGGCTTTATCGTGCCCATTCGGGAGCCCATCGCCCTAGCCGAGAAAATCTGCTGGTGCTATGACCATCCCAATGAAATGGCTAGAATGGGCATCGCTGCCCGACGCCGGGCCGAAGCCCTCTCTTGGCAGCGCTATCGCGAGCAGTTAAAGGCGGTGATTCAAGAGGGAATGGCTTAAGCGTTCCCCAAACAAAAAATTCTCCATCCAGGAAGCGTATGGAACGGTGGCAGGCAGGATGCAGATTCGGCAAGCTCACTGACCGCCTGCGCTACAGCTTTATCTTCGTTCAATATCCGTAGCACGGACGTCTCGCCCGCCCTGGATAATCCTTTTGGGCAAGCCGTCTGAATCAATCCACCTGCACCTGGAAGCGAATATAGCCCACCTCATCTACGGCCAACGTGGCGAAGGTGACGAGCACCGAACCATTCGGGTTATTGGTGGGGCTGCAGGGTGAACTCACGGGTGTGAGGGGCGTTATATATTCTCCTTCGTCATCCCCCGTCGTATCGGTTAAGGAATTTGTACCCGTTCCATCAAACCATGCCATGCTACCTGCAACAAACGTCGTCCCCGAGGGAATCGCATCACAAATCTGAGCATTGGTTAGGTCAGCATCCCCGTTAGACAAGAAATAAACGGTGTATTCCACAATGTCACCACTCTGTACAACGATTGTACTGGGAACCGTCGAGACGCCAACGGGGGTTACGATTGTGGCGTCATTGATCGTGTTGTCGTTGGTATCACTGGCGTCATCGACAAAACTGCTAAAGTCTACCCCTGTCAGACTGGTTCCGTTGCGAGTAACATCCGTAATGCGCTTGACCAGAATCAGGCTGGGGTTCAGGATCAGGGGAACATCTGTGGTTGCCGTGTTGTTAGTGGTGTCCGCGTCGTTATCCAGGGAAACGGTAGCGGTATTGGTAATCGGGTCAGAGCCAGTATAATCGCTGGGCACGTTAAAGGTGGTGGTAATCGTGCGGCTCTCACCCGCCGGAATATCCCCAAGGTCACAGACAAAGGTGGTGGTGCAATCATCGCTGTTGCTGATAAAGGTTAAACCAGTTGGAGTCGTGTCATCCACTTGGACGTTAAGGGCTGCGACTGACCCTGTGTTTTCGACCGTAATCACGAAGCTCACATCAGCACCCAGACTAAAACTGGATGCTCCCGTTTTGGCGATCGTTACATCGGTGCTACCGATGGGCAAATTCACCGTTTCGGCATCATCATTGTTGCTTGAGTCCGGATCCGTAACCCCATTGGGGGGAGCCGTGCTGGCAGCATTGGTTACGCTGCCACTAAAACTATTGGCAACAGTTCCTGTTACGGTGTAGGTAGCTGTACCACCACTGGGCAGATCAACGGTGGTGTTGATGCTGTTGCCGCTGCCGTTGTCATCACCACAGGTTGCGGTTGGCGCTGTAGAGGCGGCACAAGTCCAGGTCACACCCGTAACATCGCCGGGAATTGTATCGGTCACGGTAGCCCCGGTCACGCCGCTCGGACCATCGTTAGTGACGGTAATGGTGTAGGTCAGGGTAGTGTCCGTTGCCCCCACCGCAGTGGCCACATCCTTGGTCAAACTCAAATCGGCTTCAAGGGGCAACGTCACTGTTTCGGCATCATCGTTGTTGCTTGTATCGGGGTCAGTAATGCCACTAGGGGGAGCCGTGCTGGCCGCGTTGGTCACGGTGCCGCTAAAGCTATTGGCAACAGTTCCTGTCACGGTGTAGGTAGCCGTGCCGCCACTGGGCAGATCAACGGTGGTGTTGATGCTGTTGCCGCTGCCGTTGTCATCACCACAGGTTGCGGTTGGCGTTGTAGAAGCGGCACAAGTCCAGGTCACACCCGTAACATCGCCGGGAATCGTATCGGTTACGGTGGCTCCGGTGACATCACCTGGGCCATTGTTGGTCACAACAATGGTGTAGGTCAGGGTGGTGTCCGTTGCTCCCACCGTGGTTGCCACATCCTTGGTCAGACTCAAATCGGCTTCGAGGGGTAGGCTGATCGAAGCGCTGCTCTCATTATTAGTAGTATCCGGATCGGTTATGCCACTGGGTGTGGCAACCTGTGCGGTGTTAGCCAACGTTCCGGTAACGGTGTCTGCCACTTGCCCAGTGATGGTGTAGGTGGCACTCTCACCGTTAGCTAGGGTGACGGTTGTGCTGAGGTTATTGGAGCCATCAATGCTTTGACTGACACAGTTGGAAGATGGGGAAGAATCACAACTGACGGTTAAGCCAGTGAGTTGACTATCCAAGGTGTCGGTCACAGTGGCATTGGTGACGTCCCCGGTGCCGTTATTAGTCACAACCAGCGTATAGGTGAGGTCATAACCACTGCCATTGTCTGTACCAGAGACGGTTTTCACAATCTCTAAGTCTGCCTCTGTACTCGGCGTGATCGTGGTGGCGATGGAGTCACGATTGTTGGTTTCACTCTCGGTGAGACTGCTGCGATTACAATCGACGCAGTCTGGATCCGTCACATCGTTAGGACGTTCAATAAAGGCATCGTTGGCGATGCTGCCACTGCCAACGGAGATCACCGTGCCTGTGATCGTATATTCCAAGCTGCTGTTGGCTGGAAGGTCGCCCGTGACCATGGTCACCAAACCGTTACCATCATCTGTTTCAGAACCGCAAGTGGCGCTGCTACCGCTAGGAACGGTACAGGTGACGGTGAGGCTGCTGCTATCAATTTCTGTGGGGACTTGGTCGGTGATGGTGATCCCTGAGATCCCATCAGAAGTTGGGCCACCATTGCTAGCGGTGATGGTGTAGGTGAGCGATTCACCAACGGCAACTGTGCTGCTACTGACCGCTTTGGTCACTTGCAGATCGGCTTCCTTAAGGCTGATGGTTGAACTTGCTGACTCACCGGGCGAGTTAACCCAGGTGTCAATGCCCCGGAGATCGCCAAAATTATTGCTCCAGACATTGGTTCCACCGCTGCTGTTGGTACCGAGGATTGCCTCACGATCGCCCGTTACCGTGCCATAGCAGCGCGTGCCGTTTGAAGGAGTTGAACCACCTGCAACCGTTTCTCCTGAGGTGCAGACGGGGGCATCATCCCCATTTGCCGTATTTTCATTGTCAAAGTAGACCAGAAAGGGATCTTGGCTGGTACTCGGGGGGTTAAGTACCTCAATAATTAAGCCATTGGGGTTGTTCTCAGGGTCGAGCAAGGGGAAATGGGCCTCGCCAATGGCCAGTGACACCTCAGAGTCATAAGGAATATCGCCAGCCGGGACAGCATTTCCCTCGCTATCTAAACCATCCCATGCCACTGTGTTAGTCCCGCTGACAGTCCGGCCACGTAACACTCGCAAGACAGTACCAGAGCTATCACTGAGCGTAATGGTATAGGTCGCATCAGCTACTGGACTATCAAAGACAAAGTTCCCATCCAGCGAGGGGGCGGTTCCGGCCTGCCCACTTGTACCCTCTTCTCCCACAAATTCAAAGTTAGTGGGGTCAGGTGGCGTTGCGGCTGTGGTGTTGAATTCAGTGGAATCTGCTTCATTGAAAAAGATGCGATGGGTTGTATTCGTGCTGGTATCTGTAAGTTCTGGGCTATGGAAGGGCGGAGAGGGAAAATTGCCAGCGGTTGATGTGGTGTTGTTGAGTTGATTGTCATCAAACTGAATGGAGCGAAACGTTGGGCCATTATTATCAACAAAGCCATTATTGTTGGAGAAGAGAATGAAACCAAAAGGTTGAATGCCGTTAAAGTCAATCCGATATTGGTAGCCCTCATCAGTTAAGACATAGGTCTCAGATTGGAGTGGCGCTGAGGTACTACCGCCATTGAGGGGGAGGTAAGAGCTGTAAACGCGACCGGTTTTGATGTCACTCAAACTACTGGGGGCTTGCGGTGAGCCAACTGCCCCGACCCGATCCGTAACGCTGATCTCCCAAGCCGCAATATAGGGAACCGTATCATCTTGCGCTTCAGCCGCATTGGGACGATTACTGGACCAATCAGCAGCGGCAGTTGTGGGCGTCGGATTACTACCAGGGCCGATACGTGTATCATCCGGACTTGTAAATCGGACTTGCCAGGTTCCCGCGTTCGTCGAATCGACCTCAAAGATACAGGGTTCATAGCCACCATTGGCTGTCCCCACGGGCCCTGCCGTTTCATCTGTACGGTCGAAAATGATTCCTTCAGAGATAGAGCAAGCTTGCTCGGTACCACCGGGGGGGGTGACGAGAATCTGGCCATTGCCCAATCCATTGGCAGATGAACCCAAATTAATTTGCTCCCCATCGTTGGCTACCACATTGAATGTTGCACTGCGTGTAATCCCCGCAGTGGTTGTCACCGCAGGATCGCGATCTTCCAAGTAAGGGCGATTACCACTGTTGTTGGTCAGTTCTCGACTTCCTTCCGCCTGTGCCACCGCTGGCAACAGTAACCAGAGCAACAGAGTGAGTAGCCAGGGAGAACAACGGTAACGCATAACCAAACCAAGAGTGAAGAGCCGCTGATGGGATGAGGGACTGAGGGCAAAGACAGGGGACTGAACTAGTTTGCTCTCAACCCCTCTATTTAGCCTCACGTTTTGTGGGTTTGACAACTGGTTGGTTGGACAATTGGCGACGTCTCTCAAGGGGCTCTCATCGATCCATGCCAACGGTTTATGACGGGGCGGCCCCCCCGCCAGATTGGAGATCTAACTCGTGATTGTTCCGGTCAAGGGTGAACTGGCGCTGGCATAGGCTTTGACAGGAATCCGCCCGGCTTCGTAGGCCAGCCGTCCGGCCACGGTGGCCAGATTCATGGCTTCGGCCATCCGTACCGGGTCTTGGGCCTTGGCGATCGCCGTATTAATGAGCAACGCATCGGCCCCCAGCTCCATGGCTGCCGCCGCCTCGCTGGGGGAACCAATCCCGGCATCGACGACCACAGGAACTTGGGCCTGCTCAACAATGATTTGAATATTGGCAGCATTTTTAAGGCCCTGACCCGACCCGATCGGCGATCCGAGTGGCATGACGGTGACACAGCCTGCTTCTTCGAGGCGTTTAGCCAGCAGGGGGTCGGCATTGATATAGGGCAGCACCGCAAAGCCTTCTTTCACAAGCGTTTCGGCTGCTTCTAAGGTGCCAATCGGGTCGGGCAGCAGATATTTGGCATCGGGGATGACTTCGAGCTTGACAAAGTTGTTGTCTTCTTGACCGAGGAGTTTGGCCATCTCCCGCCCGAGCCGCGCTACGCGGATCGCCTCCTCGGCAGTTTTGCAGCCGGCGGTGTTGGGCAACATCCAGACGCGCTGCCAGTCGATCGCCTCCGCGAGGCCCTCATGACCGGGGGCATTGGTTTGCACGCGGCGCACGGCCACGGTGACAATGCCGCAGCCGCTCGCGGCAATGCTCTGACGCATCACCTCAAAATCGTTATATTTGCCGCTGCCGGTCATTAGGCGGGAGTTGAAGCTGCGCCCGGCGATGGTGAGCGGGGCGGCAAGGGGCGCAGGGGTTGGTTCGGGGGTTCTTCGTTCGGGGGTTGCAATCGTCATGTCACGCTGAAGGGGTGGTCGAGTGTTGAGGTTGCCAGAGAGAGGTGCAACCGCATTAAACTTCCTACCTTAACTTCAGGGCCGGGGCGATCGTTGCAATTGCTACAGTTTCCTTAACTAAACCACCGCCTGAATCTGCCGCAGTTGGGAGACAATCTCCACCGGATCGGGGCGTTGGCTGTAGTCAGCGTTGACAAAACTGTAGGCGATCATGCCTTGGGGATTGAGGATGTAAGTCGCCGTAATCGGTAACTCAAACGACGCATCCTCGTTGTAGCGGGGCAGAACCGCACCCTGCTGCTCATAGATGGGGCGCAGCGCAGGCGACATCTGAAACACGAGGCCAAACTGACGGGCCACGCGATTGCCGCGATCGCGCAACATGGCAAAGGGCAGCGCTTCACTCTCTGCTCGCCAAAGGGTCATCTGGGGCGAAATTGCCACCACCTGAGCGCCGAGGTCTTGAATGGCGGGGAGTGCCATTTCTAAACCCCCCAACGCCACATTGCAATAGGGGCACCAGGAGCCTCGATTGAAGGAGAGGATGATGGGTCCTTGAGCCAGAAGAGCCTGGCTGCGGATTAGCGCTCCTGCTTGATCAGGCAGTTCAAAGGCCGGGGCGCGATCGCCCGCCTTGAGGCTCTGCTGGGCAATTCCGGAGTGCACCAGGTCTTCCGCTTCCTGCTCCAGTTGCGCGAAGATTTCGGAGGGCAGTTGGTCGCGGGCAAATTGACGAACGGCGGTGAGTTGCGTTTGGATTTCCATGAGTAATCGGCAGGAGAGGGAGGAATGTGCGGCCACAATTCCAAGGTGCGTGGCGTTTCTGAGCGTTGTGTCGGCGAGAACTGAGAATCACCTGAGGAGGCTAAGGAAATGATGCACTGGCGATTATCTCTGGCAATATGCCCGACACAATCGCACTATTGTTCTCCTCTACAATGGTCAAAACCGGACAGTCGGCAATAAGTTCCTTGCAATCTACAGGTTTTAAACGGTTATGACGTTTCGTATTCAAGCCCCCTTTGAGCCCACAGGTGATCAACCCCGGGCGATCGCCGAATTAACCGCCTCCATTCAAGCCGGCCATCGTCTCCAGACCCTGCTTGGTGCGACGGGGACGGGGAAAACCCTCACCATGGCCCATGTGATCGCCCATGCCAACCGTCCGGCGTTGGTGCTCGCCCATAACAAAACCCTGGCCGCCCAGCTCTGTGACGAGCTGCGCCAGTTCTTCCCCGACAACGCGGTGGAATATTTTGTCAGCTATTACGACTATTACCAGCCGGAAGCCTACATTCCCGTCAGCGATACTTACATTGAAAAGAGCGCCGCGATTAACGAAGAAATCGATATGCTGCGCCATTCGGCGACGCGATCGCTCTTTGAACGGCGAGATGTGATTGTCGTCGCCTCGATTAGCTGCATCTATGGATTGGGAATGCCCGCCGAATACCTCAAGGCGGCGATCGGGCTGCGGGTGGGTGTGGAATACGACCAGCGCCAACTGCTGCGGGATCTGGTTTCAGTGCAATACGCCCGTAACGATGTGGAACTTAAGCGGGGTAACTTCCGGCTGCGGGGGGATGTGCTCGAAATTGTCCCCGCCTACGAAGACCGGGTGATTCGTCTCGAGTTTTTTGGCGATGAAATCGACAGCATTTGCTACCTCGATCCCGTCACCAGTGAGACGATCCAGACCCTGGACGCCGTGAATATCTACCCCGCCCGCCACTTTGTCACCCCCGAAGATGAAGTCGAGCGTGCCTGCCAGGATATTCGCACCGAACTGGACACCCGTCTGGTGGAACTGGAAGCCCACGACCAGCTCCTGGAAGCCCAGCGCCTGGGGCAGCGCACCAAATACGATATCGAAATGCTCCAGGAAGTGGGCTATTGCAACGGCGTCGAGAACTATTCGCGTCACCTGGCGGGCCGTCAAGCCGGCGAACCACCGGAATGCCTCGTTGATTACTTCCCCAAGGATTGGCTGCTGCTGGTGGATGAATCCCATGTCACCGTGCCCCAGATTCGAGGCATGTATAACGGCGACCAGGCCCGCAAGCGCATCCTGATTGACCATGGCTTCCGGCTGCCCAGTGCCGCCGATAACCGCCCCCTTAAAGCAGAAGAGTTTTGGCAGAAAGTGGCTCAATGCATTTTTGTCTCCGCCACACCGGGGGATTGGGAACTGGAAGCATCAGAAACGGTGGCCGAGCAAATTATTCGCCCCACAGGGGTGCTGGATCCGGAACTCTTTGTGCGGCCCACGACGGGTCAGGTGGATGATCTCCTCGCAGAGATCGTCGAACGGGTCGATCGCCGGGAACGGACGTTGATCACCACTCTAACCAAGCGCATGGCCGAAGACCTCACCGAATATTTTCAGGAGCGGGGGCTGCGGGTGCGCTACCTCCATTCCGAGATTCAACCGATCGAACGGATTGAGATTTTGCAGGCGCTGCGGGATGGCGAATTTGATGTGTTGATTGGCGTGAACCTGCTGCGGGAAGGCTTGGATTTACCCGAGGTCTCGCTGGTGGCCATTATGGATGCGGACAAGGAGGGGTTTCTGCGGGCGGAGCGTTCGCTGATCCAAACCATTGGCCGTGCCGCTCGCCATGTGCGTGGGCAGGCGATTCTCTATGCTGACAATATGACCAAGAGTATGGAGAAGGCGATCGCCGAAACCCAACGTCGCCGCGAGATCCAAATGACCTATAACGCCCAGCATGGCATCACGCCCCAACCGATCGGTAAAAAGACCCAAAAGAACTCCATCCTCTCGTTTTTGGATATTTCCCGGCGACTCAACGCCAAAGAACTAGCGGCGGTCTATTCCGTTAAGGAGGAACTGACGCTAGAGCAAATTCCCGAGATCATCCAGCAACTCGAAGCCCAGATGAAAGACGCGGCCAAGAAAATGGAATTCGAGCAGGCTGCCCAATACCGGGATCAGATCAAAGCATTGCGCGATCGTCTCCTGGGCAAGGCCGCGATAGACAAGGCCGCGACAACCCAAACCCCAACAAGCACCGTATAATGGGGCAATTATTTCGCCGCCAAAGCATAAAGCCGACCGTCGCTGACCTCCTCTTAACCCATGCCCACCCTAGAGCCCCAGTCCTCGGATCAAGACTACCCGGATACAGAATATGCGGTTACTGACCCGGCGCTAGAACTGCCTCCCGAACGGCCCCAGCGGATTCCTGTGCCGCCGATTATGCTCTGGGGAGCCTTGTGGCTCGTGGCCATTTCGGTGACGGTTGCTGCTACCGCGACGCTGCTCCTCCCCCGGCGGCTGAATTCCCCGCTCTCCCAACCCACTGCCCAAAACAATGTCTTAGAGCAGCTAGAATCATCGCCCAAAGACACCTCTCAAGACGCTGCAGCTCAAGAATCGGGGTCTGATGCACGGGCAACCCCCGAAACGACACCAACGGCTCAGGGGTTGCCCGCTCCGCCTCCTGCGGCAGCAGCAGCATCTCCAGCGGAGACCGTGACCGCTGAATCTCCAGCGGAGCAACCAAAGCCTGATTCTCCAACAGACAGCGCTCCAACCGGCCGTAATAGTGAGCCGCCTGAGGCAGCAACGACCCCGACCGAAACGGCCCAGACTCAAACCAACGCTGCGGAACTCCAAGCCCCTTCCCCCGCCCGGCGTCTCTTCCCGCTCCGACTCCTACTCTTAGTGACAGCGGGCTGTGCCTTTACCTCCCTGGTGGTGACACTCGTACTACGGGGGGTCAGTCAACAGGCTGCCCCCCGAGCTGCTCGACGTGAGCGGCTGGCTACCCAAACCAACCTCGCCATGGCCTCGCCCCCTCGTCACTCGTCAGCATCACCGGTCTCTCGGATGCACCCCCAAGCAGAACACCACACCCGACCCCATACACAACCCCACGTGATGGTTCTCCCCCCCGAGGCAGTGACACCCCTAGATGGTATTCCCGCTGATAGCTTTGGAGATTTGGCAGCCCAGCTTGATATTCGTCGTCGCTATAGTTTGTCCTCGCTCATTGAGGAGGATTTAGACTCTGTCTAGGGGCAAGTCTAATCAAAACCTATGTTCAAAGCATTATGGCGTTGGCTTAACGGTTGGTTCAATCGACTCGGGAGACGATCGGCCCATTCCTCCTCTCCATCAACAGTACCCTCAACGGCACCCTCAACGTCGATCGCTCCCATGGATGCTGCAGGCTATGAATTCCTTTGGACTCAATTGCTAGAAGGGGTGGCGAATGGCTGGGATCGCTATCGCATCGAAAAGTTTTTCGCCCAAGTCGAGGATCGCTGCACCGTTCCTGGCTGGCTCGATTGGCTGGGGCAGTTTGGCAAGACGGTCTTAGCGTCCCCTAAACCGAACCTGGAGCTGGCCCGACGCTTACTGCTGGTGGCCACGCGAACCCAAGCCCTGCCTCAATACGAAGAGCTGGCCTTGCTCGCCAACCATATCGCTCAGGAGCTACGGGCTCGCGCCACTAGCGGCGTGGTCTGGGAATACGATGGGCCCGATGGCTTGGCCTAGGATCGTGGCACTGCTTAATTGGTGCATTAGAAAATCCCTGTAGGGGCAATCCCCCCGTGGTTGCCCTAGGGTGTTGCGTGACGGAAAGTTGATTAGTGGGCGGCTGAGACTGGGGTAGGCACGGGAGCACTACCCCTACCAAAATCCTGTTGCACGGTTTTAGCTGTCCCACGGCACTAAGGCACGTTATTGATTAGCTGACAGCGGCCTTGAGAGCACAGCGGCTGATAGACCCCAGCTAGTTATTAACTTTTGTGGCAATTGTTAAACAAAGATTTTATTGTGGCGAGAGTAACAATTTCGCTGCTTGGTGAGCCAGCCAGAAGAAACAGGTTGGCATTGATGATTTTAGGTCGAGAATGCAGAGCTTCTGGGAAGAAAGTCCAATTCTTACAGTGGCTACCTCCCTTTCGCAACCGTGAGTGAAAACGATAGTCTAAAGGTAAGAGCGCAGTACATTCTGTCTGAGAAACCTGCGAACTTGCACCCCTGCAACAGCCGTTGTGTCGCAGTTGGGTTTGGCAAGCCATTGCATTGTGCAATCTGCACTGTGCAAGTTTTTCATCGTGACAATCTTTGGGGAGTGAACCATGCCAGCACCCGTTTTCCAACCTGCCGTACTCAAGCACATCTGCAAACAAGGGCCGTTTTGGATAATGGTTGGGCTCAGCTGCCTCTGTGGTGGTTGGCTCCGGGCCGACCAAGCGATCGCCCTCAACCGGGCAAACTTGCAAAAGGAACCCAAGCCGGAAGCAGCAGTCTCCCTAGAAAAGCCCCAAGAGATGCCCCAAGCCAATGGGCTGCACTTTTATGGTCAAGCAACCGAAGCCAATCAGCTCGGCAGTGACTATCTACTCTACGAAGTCCAGGGCGAGCAGGTGACGGGGGTGATTTTCCAACCCCAGTCAGAATATGCCTGCTTCCAGGGCAATGTCACGACAGATGCCTTAGAATTGGCGATCGCCGATCCCTTTGACGGTACAGTCTATCCCTACACCATCGCCTTTGAGCACCAGACGGTACAAGTTGCCGGCACCCTGCACAACCTAGTGACGCTTGCGGGTTTGAATGCGATCGCCACGGTTGGGGAATCGGAACAGGAACTCTTGGCCCAATGCCGCTAGGACGGGTCAAACCTCATCCAGTTGGTGTGTTGGCTTACGGAAGCGAAAAGATCAACCCCATAAGATACGCTCTGCAAACAACCCCCTGCAAACGCCAGATAAGCAAGGCTAAAAAGTACGTAGGGAGTTGAATTTTTGCGAAATAGAAAGGAATAAGCCTATTCATCCCTAGACACGATCGCACTGTGTAGAATTGTTCGCAAGACAAGGGGCTTATGGGCATTGAAAATTAATCGGATCATTGTGTAGGTTTCCTCAGCCTTCAGCAAGCCGGATGCCTATGCTACGGGATGACCGCTTTATCTTCTAAACTTCCATAAACCCCTTTTCCATTAAGACTTGTCCTAAATCCGCATCATAAATGCCAAGAAGTAACCTGCTCGGGAGAGTGTCAATCCCTCCCCTACTGTATATTTTATGAGTGGGGCATACAAATCAGATTGGGTATCATTATGTCTTAAATGCTTTGAAAATGACGCTGTTTTCGCCTTTGCGTTGCTCAGGTCACCCCTTATAAAGTATCTTCTGATACAGAAAGAGAATATGATTCTAGAAGTAGACCGAGTTGGATATAAGCGAGACGACTCGATATCTCCCCAGCTTAAAAAGCGTACCTCAATCTATGACAGATGGGATGAGCTTTGATGCTTCTCGATTAAGGAAAATGCTGAATTTATTCCGGTTTTTCTTTTCAGGTAGATGTATAACACAGCACAACCTCCCCTTAACCGACAAGACACAATTGAGTTATCTTGGACTCTTCCCTTTCCCTTTCTCTTCCTGTGACTGACACTTTATGGATCTTGGTCTGCTCTGGGCTTGTGTTCTTGATGCAGCCTGGTTTTATGTGCCTCGAATCCGGCTTAACACGCTCCAAAAACAGCATCAATGTGGCAGTCAAAAACCTGGCCGACTTTGGCGTCTCAGTGGCTCTGTTTTGGTCAGTGGGCTATGCCCTAATGTTTGGGGCAACACAACAGGGATGGCTGGGAACCACTGGGGCTTGGCTGAATCTCCATGAGCAGACCCAGCTCTCAGCCTTCTTTATCTTCCAGGTCATGTTCTGTAGCACCGCCACTACGATCGTCTCCGGTGCGGTGGCGGAGCGACTCCACTTTCATATTTATTTGATCATTGCCACAGTTGCCTCAGGACTCATTTATCCCCTGTTTGGCCATTGGGTCTGGAATGGTTTGGATGCTGGTGCAGCCTACGGCTGGCTGGGCCGACTTGGGTTTGTGGATTTTGCGGGTTCCACTGTCGTTCATGGCGTTGGTGCTTGGATTGCTTTGGCGGCCTTGAAAGTGGTGGGGGCACGTCTGGGTCGGTTTCCCACCGATCAACCGGGTCAACCCGTTCAGGGCTCAAACCTTCCCCTCTCGGTTTTGGGCGTAATGCTGCTCTGGTTCGGTTGGTTTGGCTTCAACGGTGGTAGTACCCTGGCGCTAGATGGCACGGTGCCCTTGATTATCATCAATACGATCCTGGCCGGGGTGGGTGGCATGATTGGTGCGGGCGTATTGGATTGGCAAAAGTATCATATTCCTCGGGTTGAGAGTTTGATGAATGGCTCGCTCGCCGGTTTGGTGGCGATTACCGCAGGCTGTCATGCGGTGAATACGCCATTAGCATTCATCATTGGTGCAGTGGGGGGTACTGTAATGCATCTCTGGGTCTATTGGATGCAGCGGTGGCGTTTGGATGATGCGGTGGATGCAGTTGCCGTTCATGGTGCCGCCGGGATCTGGGGAACGCTGGCGGTGGGGATGTTTGGCTCCCTTGACATCTTGGGCACGGGTTTAAGCCGCTGGCAGCAAATTGCGGTGCAACTGCTCGGCATTGGTGTCGCTTTTCTTTGGGCCTTTGGCTTAACGTTTCTATTACTCTCGCTCCTCAATCGTCTGACCCCGCTGCGCGTGCGTCCAGAAGACGAAACCAGAGGACTCAACCTCTCGGAACATGGTGCCAAGACCGAGGTCTATGAGCTGTATCAAGTGATGGACTACCAAGCCCAGACCCAAGACTTGACAGCACGGGTTCCGGTTGACCCGTTTACCGAAGCAGGGCATATTGCCCATCGCTACAACCAGGTGATGGATGCAATGGAGTCAGCCGTCAGCCGTCATCAGGCAATCGTCAACTCCTCCATGGATGCGATCTTGACCTTTGATATCAATACCTTTGAAATTATCTCGGCTAATCCCCGGGCGGCGGAATTATTTGGTTATGAGACGACGGTGCTGCAAAAACGACGGATTCACGACCTGTTGGGTTGGTCGGTGAAAACGATCAGCGAGCGGAGTCAACTCCTCAAGCGCTTTCGCCAAAATAAACCTCAAGAAGTCCCGGCTCACCGTCAGGATGGTTCGATCTTTCCGGCAGAAGTGACGTTAACGTCTGTAGAACTCGGACATCGCTCTTTTTTAACGGGTACCTTTCGGGATATTACCGAGCGGAAACAGGCTCAAGAAGCCCAACAGCGTCAACGGGAAAATGAGGCCCTCCAGCAAACTCTCGCTGAACTCAAGGCTACCCAAACACAATTGATCCAGAGTGAGAAGATGTCGAGTCTTGGGCAAATGGTGGCAGGGGTAGCTCATGAAATCAATAATCCGGTTAACTTTATTGCGGGCAACTTGACCTACGCTCAAGCCTACATCGAAGACTTGTTGCACATCGTAGATCTGTATCAGGAGGCTTTTCCCGAGGTGCCGGAAGAGGTGCAAGAAGCACTAGAAGAAGTGGAGTTTGACTACCTCCGGGAAGATTTTCCTAAACTCCATAGCTCTTTGCGGATGGGAACCGAACGGATTCAGGAAATTGTCCAGTCCTTGCGAATTTTCTCGCGCCTCGATGAAGCGGAAGTCAAACAAGTCAATATCCATGAAGGCATCGATAGCACGCTGCTCATCCTCCACAATCGGTTGAAAGCAAATCTCAAAGGGTCAACAGAACCGATTCGAATTGTGCGGAACTATGGTGAGCTGCCCTTGATTGAATGCTATGCGGGTCAGCTCAATCAGGTGTTTATGAATTTGCTCAGTAATGGGATCGATGCCCTAGAAGAAGCCTGGGGCAAGGGCTACTTTAGTGCTCCCAAGCATCCCACGATTGAAATTTGCACTGAGGCGATCGATCGCGATTGGTTGCGCATCACCATCAGCGACAATGGCATGGGCGTGCCCCCTGAAGTGCAACCCAAACTGTTTGATCCATTCTTTACCACTAAGGAAGTGGGCAAAGGCACTGGGCTTGGGCTTTCAATTAGTTATCAGGTTGTTGTGGAACGCCACCAAGGCCGGATGTCGTGCGAAACGGCCGAGCGGCTCGGTGGGGCTGCCTTTGTGGTGGAAATTCCGATTCATCAACCGGAGGTTGCGCCGATTGCTTCGTGAGTTCAGGGTTCAGAGTTTAAAGGTTAAAAGTTTGAGGCTCAAAGCTCAGAATTGATACTGAACGCGGGTTCTGGAGCAGCAAACATTGCGCAAGACTCCTAGGGATGACGACCGGGTTTGACATTGAGGTTGCAGCGCTTTGAAGAATGCAATCGCTTCGCTGATCCAGAACTCATACTCAATCCGCTAGGCAAACTCCAAATAAAACCGGGATGAGGGCTGAGCTTGTCGTTCGCGTAGCGTCCCCAGAGGGGGGAGCCCGGTCGCTCTGACTATCCCTCCGAGAGGCTTCGCCAACGACAGGCTCAGCCTTCGCTAGTATCTTGCACTTTTATTTTGGTTTATACGATCCGGATTCAGTATCAGGTCTATCAGGATGGGTCAGGACGAGTTTGAAGCTCGCCCTGACCGGTTTCAAGGCTCAAGCCTTAATCCCCATTGATCCAAGCGATCGCCTCGGCCGTTTGCCAGAGCTTGTAAATCAATACCTCGGCATGATCGTTCAAGCGGGTGACAAAGACGCCTTCCTCGCTCTCAAGATCCGACATTACCCAAGTGCCATTGAGGCAAACTTCGACATAGTCGGCATCACAAGGAGCGATGGCGATCGTGCCTGGATGCTGCTGATTGGCCAAGACCTCCAGCTCATCCAGACCCGGCACCTGGGCGGGCAACAAGAAGGCTGCGGTGCTCGGTTCCACCGTCAAGGGCATTGCGGCCCGCAGGGCCACGACCAGGCGAGCGTTCAACCAGGTTTCTACCGTTTGGGTCAAGTGCTCAAGCCAAAACCCGTTTTCCGTATAGGTCAGTTTCAACATCGTTTTGTTAGCCCTTAGGGGAAGGATTAAGGGGGAAGGGTTAAGGGGAAAAGGGTCAAGGCGGAACGGGGGAGTCGAGCTGTTCCGCTGGCCGACCTTGAGCGCCTTTTCCACTGGGTTCGTGAAGTATCTCCAGGGGGGAAACAATGCTTCATGAATGGCTCAGGGTTTCTTGCTCCTGCCAGAATTGCTCGGCGAAGAGCACCGTTGGGTGAGGTGGGGCTTTGGGCTTACTGCGCAGCACCATGTGGGCTTGCTCCGGGGTACGGGGACCCTTGCGGCTGTTGCAGGGAGCACAGGCCGTTACCACGTTGTCCCAGGTATGCTGACCGCCTTGGGCGCGAGGAATAACGTGATCCAGTGTCAAGTGACGGCGAGAGCCGCAATATTGACAGGTGTGGTTATCGCGTCGGAGCACCTCGCGGCGACTGACGGCAGGGGGCTTCCACGATCGCTCGCGCTGGCTATGGATCAGCCGGATGTGAACCGGAACGTGCAGGACAAATTTTGGTGCCCGCACTTCCCAGCATTGGCTGCTGTACCAGTCGAGCGGCTCAGCTTTCTCGGTGACGAGCAGGATGATCGCCCGACGAAGCTGCACCCGGCTCAGGGGCAGATAGTTGTGGGAAAATACAACAACAGATTGGCGTAACGGTTGAACAGTCACGGTTCTTTATTCCTGGAATTACTGCTAGACAATCAAACGCAAAACCCCGCTTGCTCGGGGTTCGAGAAGCGGGGCTGACCGGAACTTTAGGTCTGGGTCTAGGGGGCCTGCGGTTAGGTTGTTCGATACCTCAGGCGCTTGCTTCTCGTTAGATTGGGCATGATGAAGCCACGGGTCGTGGCTGCAATCATGAGTTGGCTCGGGAGTTGAAGGACTATTCTGAAGACTTGGGCTAAATCTCGTCCTCCGTCAGGATGTTCGACGGACTGATACGATTTGCCACTTGTGGAGCCCAATTCTTCTTGGCTTAGGCAATTCCACACAGGAGGTTCACTCACGGCTTCATTGGCCAGCCAATTCCGCTCAAAGCCACGGAGTCCGGGGCTGGCGATCGCGCTCAAATTTGCGTTGGTTGGGTGGGTGGTCAATGAAAACACGTCATCCTCCTGTTTAGGTGGGGGTGAAGGGCAAATGCCTTATGCCAATTATAGGCTGAGATTTGAATTTGCCAAGTTTATTAAGGGGGTTGGCGAAATCCGTCTTTTAAATACTACACTTGTAATACTAAGTTGTCCACATTTTGGAGGAATAAAGTTCAATGCGCACCTTAGTAAAACCCCGGACATCCACCACAGACATGGAAGTGACCAGTATCCGCCTAGAGCGCGAGCTCAAAGAGAAGCTCAAGGAGCTCTCAGGAAACACGGGTTATCAGGCATTGATCAGAGACGTGCTCTGGACTTACGTCCAGCAAAAGTCCGGTGACTATCGTCCCCAGTTTGCCCCCACGGATATTCGTGCCTTTATCGAGGCGATCGCTCAAAAAGATGAAGTCTGCGTTCTGACGGGCAAAACCATCCCGGAAAATGCCCCCATGCGCTTGGGGCTCACGACCTACGGCGATCTGGTTCCGGTGGCTGCGACTTAGACGTATTTTTGGGGTTGAAGGGCAATCGCAGCTAGCCTCATCAAGCTGGGAACTGCCCTTTAACCTGAATCCATCATTTGGCTTCATCCGGATCGATTCCCAATTCACGCAGTTTTGCCGCAAGGCGTTCTGCACGCTTCCGTTCCTGCTCTGCGCGTTCCTCGGGGAGTAAAATCAATTGCCCTGTTCCATCATAAAAGCGCAGCCAGGGCGCAGTTTCGCGCTGCACTATGCCCTGCCAAACCCCTAGCCAGAGGCCCAATGTCGCACACCAGAGCTGCCCCGTAGGGTTGGGTTGGAGTGCCTGGTATGCTCCCCGTTGGAGTTGCCAACCCTGCAAGGAACTCGCATCGAAGGGATCGTAGACAAAATAATTTCGGGTATGGAACGTTTGTCCGTAGAGTGTTTTCTTCAGTCCGACATCCACCGCTGCCGTTGAAGGCGACATTAACTCCACAATAACATCAGGATATCGACCCTCCTCTTCCCACAAAACCCAACCCTGGCGCTCCTTCTGGCCATCTACATCAAGCACCACAAAAAAATCTGGGCCGCGGAAATCACGGTTCTTAATTTGGTTCAGGCTGTAATAGATAAACATATTGCCCCCGGCAAAATAATCATTTCGGGTTGCAAATACTTCATGAATACCTGCGATCAGGACATTCATGCCGATGCGGTGGCGATGACTTTCCAATGGTTCTCCATCATCAAAAATGAGGTCGGTGGGCGGAGGTTCTGGAACCCAGGCTGGGGAGATTTTTGGCGGTGAGGTTTGGGTGGGTGGAGTCATGGGGGATGGATACGGTACAACTTGTCCTCGATTATAGGCACAACTCAGGTAAAGTAGATCATCTATCCTAGTTAATAGCAACATTACCGCCATTCAGTTTATGGATCGCTTTGAATCTCAACTCCATTCGGTATTGCGCACCCAGTATGAATCTTCTGAGTTGATTGGGGTTAATTTTGCGTTCTATAGCCCGGCTACAGGAGAGCAGCGGCTCGCTGCTGGATTTGAAGATTCTGCCCGTACCCAGCCACTTGCCCCCGAGCAACCCTGGCCGATTTTTAGTATTACCAAGACCTATCTCGCTGTTCTGACCCTGCGATTGCAAGAGCAGGGTCGTTTGCGTTTGCAGCAGCGCCTCGATCGCTGGTTTCCAGCGATTCCCCAGGCGGCACAGATCACCATCCGACAGTTGCTCAACCATACCAGTGGTCTGCCCAATTACACGTCGCAATCTGCCTATAACGAGGCGGTACAAGCGCATCCCCGTCAGCCTTGGGATTGCAGCAAAATTCTTGATTGTGCCTTGCAGGCGGAGCCTGACTTTCCACCGGGCGCAGGCTGGCGCTATTGCAACACGGGCTATTGGCTCTTGGGTGATATCTTGACGCGAACCACAGGGCTCTCCCTCAAGACATTACTCCAGCAGCAGATTTTTGGCCCGCTGGGGCTCCAATCGACCGATTATCCGGAGCAGTTCCCGCAATTAACGCCGGGTTGGAGCCGTCAGTTGAGCCCGGCTCAAGCCCTGGAAGACATTCGCGATCGCTACCATCCCCGATGGGCGGGCCCAGCAGGGGCGATCGTCTCGACGGCGGGTGACGTCTGTCGGTTTTTTCGAGTGCTGTTGCTGGAGCGGCGTCTTCTCAGTGCCGAGTCCTTCGCCCAGATGCTGACCTGGCAACCCGTGCCGGGGAACCATCCGGCGAGCATCAAGCCCTACTACGGTTTGGGCATTGGCTGTGAGATGGATCTGCCGGAGGGCGATCTGTTAGGGCATGGCGGTTGTGGGCCGGGCTACATGACGATCGTACGCTGTTGGCCTGAGCGACAGACCGTGACGGTGCTGTTCTCGAATACGGATGAGCGAGAGATTCAGGCGTGTTTTTACCCGACGGTTAAGGCAATTTGGGTAGGTGAAGGGTGAGTAGAGCCGATGGTTTCAATTGATAGTACAAGCTGTTTTTCCTTATCCTGCTTCGCTCGCATGCTTTTCCGAGGGCTGGTTAATCGGCAGCTCGATTGCAAATTCTGTGCCTTGACCCAACTTCGAAACAATGTTTAATTGGCCACCGTGTCTTTCGGTAATAATGTTGTGGGAAATAGACAACCCTAAACCCGTTCCCTTGCCAATGGGTTTGGTCGTGAAAAATGGCTCAAAGAGCTTGGCAATATTCTCTTCAGGAATTCCGGGGCCGTTATCTTTGATGCGAATGGTAATCCAATCGGGTTGCTGGGCAAGCTGGGTTATAATCCAAATTACAGGATTCGGTGTGATGAAATGATGATTCTCGTCTTCCATCTCCAAAGCATCGATCGCGTTGCTGAGCAGATTCATCAAAACTTGATTGAGCTGCCCAGAATAACAATCAATGAGAGGGAGTGAGTCATACTTTTGAATGACTTCAATTTTCGAGCGATCGGCTTTTTCTTTGAGCCGATTGCGGAGAATCATTAAGGTGCTATCAATGTTTTTGTGAATATCTACCTTTCTGAATTCTGCATCATCTAAACGCGAAAAACCCCGCAAAGACTTCACGATTTCTACAATTCGCTCGGAACCCATTTTCATTGAATCCATGAGATTAGGGAGATCTTCTATGAGAAAATCCAGCTCAATCTCAGCAATCTTTTCTTGTAGATGGGATGAAGGTTGGGGATATTCTGCTTGATAGAGCTTGACTAAGTCAATAAGATTTTTGGTGTATTCATCAGCGTGAGCAATATTTCCAGAAATAAAGCTCATGGGATTATTGATCTCATGGGCGATACCTGCGACCATCTGACCCAAACTTGACATTTTTTCACTTTGGATTAACTGCATCTGTGACAAGGAAAGTTGATGCTCTAGTGCCTTGCTTTTTTTGACATCTTTTAAGATTTTTTCAATCGTCGCTTCTAAGTCATTTAAGTTAATGGGCTTGGTTAAAAAATCAAAGGCTCCTTCATTCATGGCTTTACGGATATTTTCCATGTCGCCATAGGCAGAAATGACAACGATTTTGAAGCTATGCTCAAATTGATTGAGTGCTTTCAATAATGCCAATCCATTCATCTTTGGCATATTGATATCAGTCAAGATTAAGTCTAGATCTGGATTCTCATGAACCTGTTTTAATGCCTCTTGACCATTGGTTGCAAAAACAAACGTTAACTCGCCGCTGCGAATTCTTTTTCTAAAGCTGCGGCGAATTAAGCTCTCAAACGCAGGTTCGTCATCAACGAATAGTAACTTGGATGCCATTATGATCTATCTCTCGTAAAGCCCATCGAATTGATTGTTTGTCAGCAGCAACTCCCCGGCCAATATCCAACTGGCCGTGAGGTTTTGAAACCCGCCCCTACCCTATATTTTATGGGTAGGGCAGACAAGTCAAACTGGATATCCATTCCGATGCCGATCGCCCCATTATGTCGTCTCAACTGCCTCACCCGTAACGAGATGAACCAATGTATCCACCAATCGAGCCTCTTCCATGGGGATAATCTCTGCGCCGTAGAGAATTCGTTGGGTAATGACAAAATGGGCGATTGACCCTAAAAACACCCGTGCCGTTGCCTCTGGATCAGCCACCTCTAGATGGGGACACATTTTGAAATAAAAGGTTAGCGATCGCAGCCCCTGGGCCGTTAAGGTCGAAACAAACGCCTTGGCCAGTTCTGGAAAGCGCCCCGATTCCCCGATCACCATGCGCATAAAATTGGCCAGATCCGGATCTTGGCAGGGCTGCTCCATCATCTTGTGTGCCAACTCCTGCAAAAAGACCGCTGGGGGCAGATCAATGATTTCAGTCATTCGCTCCGGTTCGAGCAGTACCAGAAATTTACTTTTAACCAGACGCTGAATGAGAGCAACAAAGAGGTTTTCTTTGCTCTGAAAATGGCTGTAGACCGTAGCTTTTGAGACGCTTGCCAGGCTGGCGATGCGATCCATGCTGGCCGCCGCGTAGCCATGGGCAAGGAACTCGGCGATCGCCCCATCGAGAATCTGGTCAGGTTTGCTGGGTTTGGAAGGCATGACAGCGTCTGAATCCGGCAAAGACGGACAACACAGAAGAAGAACTTTCTCTCATCAGCGGAAGGGGTTGAACCCATCTCCCCCCTGTCGGGGTACTCCTCCCAAGCGGAGATTTTTTGCCAGAACATCTTCATGTTCTTGAGAGAAAAAAGAAGACCCGATGGTTCTTGTGTAGGGGCGGGGTTTCCCCGCCCTGCAACCCACGCGATGACATCGGCAGGATAATTTTAAGGGTTGCGCGGGCACGGAAACCGTTCCCCTACAGGCGATTTAGAATTTTCTCTGAACAACACCCTCCCTCTTGGGAGAGGCGGTCGAGCGTCGCGCTGACCAGGGTGGGCTGGGTGTTGGCCGCTGATACAACTTTTGGGCTAGGAAGATTAATGGCTTTCTCTTGACAATACCATACTGAACTGTATAGTTTAGAAACAGAACTGAACTGTTCAGTTCACTTTGAGTAAACCAATTTCCAGGCAATCCCACTTGATCCCGGAGGTCAATGATGGTGCAACAAACAACGGTGCAACCACTCGCAACGCCTGCTGCCAATCGCCGCTGGTCTTGGATTTTCTTGGGTTTAGCGATCCTGGGTATGGGCATTAGTGGTGTGCACTGGTTTCGCCAAACCCAGGCCCTCGCTGAACCAGAACCCATTGCCCCCCCTCAGACGACCCGCACAACTATCACGGCGTTGGGTCGCCTTGAACCCCAAGGGGAGATTGTGCAAGTTCACGCCCCCACTTCGAGTCAAGAGAACCGCCTTTTGGAACTGCGCGTGGAGCAGGGCGATACCGTGCAGGCGGGGGAGATTATTGCTGTGTTGGCCGCCCGCGATCGCCTCACCGCAGCAGTCGCCCAAGCCCGTAGCGAGGTGCAAGTGGCTGCGGCCCAGCTTGCCCAAGTGAAGGCGGGAGCCAAGCCGGGTGAGATCCAAGCCCAACAGGCGGAAATTGCCCGGATTGAGGCCGATCGCGCCGCCCAGATCCGCGCCCAACGGGCCACCATTGCCAGCCGCGAAGCGGAGGTGCAAAACGCCCAAACCGAGGCCACCCGCTACAACACTCTGTTTAAGAGCGGGGCGATCTCTGCTTCCGAACGCGATAGCAAACAACTAACGCTGACCACCGCCCAGCAGAGTCTCGCCAATGCTCGTGCGGAACTAACGCGCCTAGAGAGTACCCAATCTCCTGAACTCAATCGGGCCGAGGCAACACTCAATCAGATTGCTCAGGTGCGTCCGGTGGACGTGCAGGTGGCCCAGGCAGAGGTGAATCGTGCCCAAGCCGCCCTGCAAAAGGCGGAAGCGGATCTAGAGCAGGTCTATGTGCGATCGCCCCAAGCGGGTGTGGTGCTGGATGTCTACACCCGAGCGGGAGAGGTGATCAGCAGCGACGGCATTGTCGAGCTGGGCCAAACCGAGCAGATGCTGGCGATCGCCGAGGTCTACCAAAGCGATATCCAAGCGGTCGCAACGGGCCAGTCCGTCATCGTCACCAGCACGGCTCTGCCTCAGGATCTCACGGGCACCGTCGAGCGCATCGGTGCCAAAGTCCAGCAACAAGATGTGGTCAACACTGACCCCAGCAGCAACATTGATGCGCGGATCATTGAGGTTGCGGTGCAACTGGATGAAAAATCGAGCGTGATCGCGAGCCACTTTACTAACTTGCAAGTGCAAGTGGAGATTGCGCGATGAAAACGCTCAACAAGCCTGCGAGTCAGCAACAACACTCAATTCCTTCCCCTCACCCTGCCCCTCTCCCCAAGGGAGAGGGAAAGAAGTGGGAAATCCCTCTACTCAAACCACTCCATCGCCGAACCTGGCTGGGCTGGCTGCAACTGAGTCATGAGCCCGGTCGTCTGGCCGTGGCGCTGGCCGGGATTGCCTTTGCCGATATCTTGATCTTTATGCAATTGGGCTTCCAGGCTTCGCTCTACGACAGCAACACCCAAATCCGTAAGACGCTGGATACGGATGTGGTATTGGTGAGCCCCAAGGCGAAAAATACGCAGAACCTCTCCACCTTTACCCGACGGCGGCTTTACCAAGCCCTGGATGTGCCAGGGGTTGCCCATGCCACGCCGCTCTATTCCAGTACAGTGGACTGGAAAAATCCCCAGACCCGTCGGGATGCAAAAATTCAGGTGATTGGCTTTGACCCGGACGATTCTGCCTTTGCCCTGCCCGAGGTGAATGCCCAACTCGCTGAAATTAAACTCCCGGATGTCGTCCTATTCGATCGCCGCTCACGGGGGGATTACGATGCCACGATCGCCCAACTCGATGCGGGTCAAACCGTCACCACCGAAGTTTCCGGTCGCACCTTGGCGGTGCGGGGCGCATTTAACCTGGGTGCGTCTTTTGGCACCGATGGGGTTCTGATCACCAGCGACCAGAACTTTCTGCGGCTCTTTCCCCGCCGTGAAGCGGGCAGCATCAGTTTGGGACTGTTGGAGTTGGAACCGGATGCTGATCCCGATGCCGTTGCAACTGCTCTGGGCAAGGTGCTCCCAGAAGATGTAGAAGTGTTTACGATCGCCGACTTTATCACCGCAGAAGAGCGCTATTGGCAAACCGAGAGCCCAATCGGCTTTATTTTTACGCTGGGGGCGATGATGGCGTTTGTGGTTGGGGTCGTGATTGTCTACCAAGTCCTCTCTACCGATGTCAATGCTCATCTCCAGGAATATGCCACCTTCAAGGCCATGGGCTATCACAATCGTTATTTACTCGGCGTGATTTTTGAAGAGGCCATCATTCTCGCTGTTCTAGGTTTCCTCCCCGGTGCCACGCTGCCGATCGGTTTGTATCATCTCGCCGCTCAAGCCACTGCTTTGCCGATCCGCATGACTGCTTCCCGTGCGGTCATGGTTTTCCTGTTAACGCTCTTGATGTGTCTGATGTCTGGGGCGATCGCCACCCGTAAACTCCAAGCCGCCGATCCGGCAGATATGTTTTGAATGCGGAATTCAGAATTCAGAACTCCGAATTCCGAACCTTTCCCCCTTCCCCCAATGACTTCCGTCCTCACTATCCAACACCTCAACCACCACTTCGGTCGTGGTGACCTGCGCAAACAAGTCCTCACGGATATTAACCTGGAGATCCAAGCGGGCGAAATCGTGATTATGACCGGCCCCTCGGGCTCGGGTAAAACCACGCTGCTGACCCTGATTGGTGGTCTGCGTACGGTTCAGGAGGGTAGCCTCCAATTCCTCGGCCAAGAACTCTGCGGGGCAACGCGATCGCAGCTCACGGCAATTCGGCGACAGGCGGGCTACATCTTCCAAGCCCATAATCTCCATGGCAGCCTGACTGCCCAACAGAATGTACGCATGGGTCTGGAGATTCACCCCCATTACGATGTGCAGGAAATGAACCAAGCGGCGAGAGATGCCTTGATCGCTGTGGGTTTGGGCGATCGCCTCACCTATCGACCGGCCAACCTCTCGGGGGGTCAAAAGCAACGGGTGGCGATCGCCCGCGCTTTGGTCAGTCAACCTCAACTAGTGCTGGCTGATGAACCGACAGCGGCATTGGATAAGCAGTCGGGGCGGGATGTGGTGACGCTAATGCAGCGTTTGGCCAAGGAGCAGGGCTGCACGATTTTGCTCGTGACGCACGATAACCGGATTCTGGATGTGGCCGATCGCATTGTCCAGATGGAGGATGGACGGCTGGTGACGGAGGGGATGACGCCGTTGGTGGCATAGTGTAAACCGACGAGTTACGATGTGCGGCGTCAACTCCAAATTGTAGATTGGTGTTGAGCCCAGCGAAACCCAACACAACCAATGCTAATACTGGGTTTCAGGATTCAATTCAATCTGCACGACAACCCCCCATTTCACTCTTAACAAAGCATTAGATTTTCTTGTCGTGAAACCTATCGCTAGAATGTAGACAGCGTTATGGTTTCAGTCACTCTCAACCGTCCTGCAAATCTTAAACCATGACCCAAGACCGCTGGGCAACTGATGAAGATCGCATGATTTACCGCTATCGAGTCCATCGGGATCTGGTGGGATGGGTGATGCAGCAGTTGCAAGCTAAGGGGATTGGCTGCGATCGCACCCGAGGCAATAATCCGAAGGGCGACATTCAGCTCCAAGACACCCATGATCTTTATAAAGCTCAAACAGTTGTCATGGAACTGCACCAGCAATTCAATCCCCAACAAGCCTACCAACTGACACAACTCATCTCAAATACCGCATAACCCCAATTTTTTATTGAAGTCAAAGGGGTGTATCTCTATGGTCAGGATATTGATGAAATTTTGGCAAAAGGGACAGTGATTGGGGTGGTGAACTGTCAGCGTATTGCGAATGGAGGTCGTCAGAAGTTTGAGCAAGCAGGGATTGCTTATGCTCATGAAATCCCAGAAGCAGAGTTTTTGCAAATCGAGGCTTAGGAGGTTCAATTGATGTTGACAGTTAGTTTTTTAGGCGGAGAGGGACAGCAGCAAGTTGTGGTGCAGCTTGCTGATGAGCTTTATCTCTGGTTAGCCCAATCGCAATTTTCTAAAATCGGTCAGTCGCAGACGATAGATCTAGACATTGAAGGAGAATCGGTCAGTTTACCCTTAGTGGTTTTAGACTCGGAAAATCGACCACGATTGCGCGATTTCTTTTATCAAGCTGTCGTTGAAGAGAGTGATTCATTACTCGAACGATTAGGCGATTATCCTTCCAAGGAAGTTTACCAAAGCCAAACCTATCGTCTGCGGAAGTTGCAAGAGCTGCGTAAGCATGTTGAAAATGAGCAGTTTCAGTATTTGCAGCGGGTTTAGCTTTATTCCCTCGTGTCGTGGCTCTGCCGTGACATGCAGGGTTTGCGGCTCTGCCGCCTACATTGGCAACACCGAGTTTCGAGAGGCGGAGCCTCTAGCGGGGCATGAATAGTGATATCGATGCTATCATTTCGATGAATCGCCAGCTCTAAAACCCCATGGCTAATCTCATTGTGCGCAATATTGACGAGGCGGTCGTCCAGCCTCTCAAACGCCGAGCCAGCCAATGGCGCATCAGTGCCGAAGCCGAGCACCACAACATCCTCAGACAATTTTTGAGGCAGCCCCAGCGCAAAACCTTTACGGAAATTCTGGGCTTCATTCCTAATGTGGGAGCTGATGCTGACTTTGAGCGAGTTTTAAAATGATTCGGCCTGTTCTTCGTAGTCGTAAATCGTCAGACCCAAGATTTTGAGATAGGCGCGATCGTCAGCGCTGATGTGGGGCTGATCGAGAATTTCGTTAATTTGGGCTTGGGTGACCTGATATTCCTGCTCGTTGGTGATGGGACGGGGGAAACCGGGTGAGTAATTCAAGGTAGTGGGGGCTAGGGGCCTTTAAACTAGTCGTCATTTTTCCATTTCTCCTTGTCGTAGTCCGCATGGGTCAGCACTGACCGGATGAAGAACATCGTTACGTTTGTAATTGATATTTTCAACAAGCCTGAATGTTGACAACTCCACCGGGCACAGTCTTAATCTTTAACTCATAGCCTTCAAGCAAAGCCATGCCAATCAATGGTTCTGTCTCTGACAGTGCAACATCAATTTCACGGTACGTCCCATCCCAGATGATAGTTGCATCATAGAGGTCAAAAAATGTCTTGCTGCCATCTCCCAAGGCAACTGTATCTGAGGCAGTCCAAGGCAGATTCAATGCCATGATTACAGTAGATGGCAGGGTAAGAAAGCCATTGAAGCCCGTATCGATGACGGCATTAACAACCTGTCGCTCTCCGTTCGCATTCCCCACGACAAGGGACAGAATCGCTTCAAGGTGAGCGTTGACTGCGCCTTGCATCATGGCTTGTGAGTCAGGCTGCGTGCGCCGAAGTGATAGACGGCATCGTGGCCGATGCGGATGACCCAAGGTTGAGCATCGGGGTTTTGAGCGAAGAGTTGGCGGGTTGCGGGCAAAACGGTATCGGCAACGGCAAAAGCCCCGGTTTCAATATCAATGGCAACAATGCGGTTTTCATTACCAGGTTCGACCTGGGCTTGAATCTGCGTTTCATAGATCGCTTGCCCTCGCTGGGCCATTTCTTCTTTGCTGTAGCGTCTTTGCCGAACAGTCATGGTGGGTTTTGGTGTGGGTAGTTTGATTGTATCGGATGGATTCGGTGTTTGATGCGTTGTGGCATCCGGATTTGCGGGCGGCGTTGGTAGAGGGTTAGGGATTAGACTGGAGAGTATCGTGAAGTCTAGGTTTGATATGACTTTAGCAACCCATAAGCCAGCACAAATCATCCGGACTGAGCGAGGCTTAACCATTTCAGGCACTCGAATCAGCCTCTATGCAGTGATGGACTTGCTCAAGGGGGGGCGATCGCACCCCGAAATTCGTCAGCATTTCCACCTCTCAAAAGAGCAGCTTCAGGCGGCTTTAGAGTATCTCCAAGCCCATTCAGTCGAAGCGGAATATCAAGAAGTAGTTGAACAGTGTGAGCGCATTCGTCAGGATTGGCAAGCCCGCAATCAGGAGCGAGTGGCACGGATTGCGGCGAAGCAGCGCACCCCGGAGCAGGCGAAACTCTGGCAGAAGTTGCAGGCGCAAAAATCGATATGGAATACCGCTTCCTGGCCGATTTGGGATAGGCCGCAATATTCACAGTAGTTCTGGGCCCGAGCAATTACCTGCTGACGAAGCTGATCTGAGATGTAGCGCATGGAGCTTAGGCTTGAGCTTTGCGCTGGGCACGGAGCTTGAGTAAGGATAAAAATTCGGCTAGTTCGACCAGACCTAGGGCCTCTGCTTGTTCAGCAGTGGAGAGCGTCTCCCCTGAGTCCTGGCGATCGAGCAAGGTCTGGAGACGGATTTGCAGAGCGTCAGGGAGTTGGAAGTGGGTTAACTCGACTGGAATGTCGATTGTTGCTGCGGGCATTTTGAACAGCTTGATAGCTTGGGGTTAACAATGATTATATCGGCAACCCTACTTCACTATCTCTAGATAGCCGAGATGGCTGCGTAAGGGTTTGGGCTAATTTCCATCCATCATCCCGTAGCGCGGGCATCTTGCCCGCCACGGCATAGAGCGAATTCGAGCCTGAAGATTGCTGGCAGCCGAGACGCAGATTCGACAAGCTCACTGACCGGCTGCGCTACGGTTGGGGGATATTCGCAGAACCGTAGGCGCGAAGCGCCGCCCATTGGCATGAACTTAACGCTGGGAAGCTCACCCCGCCTAGGGTTCAAACCCCAGGCTCATAGCGAAAGTAGGCTAAAGCCTACTCATCCAGAAAACTCCAGAACCCGTTTTAACGGGTTTTCGCTATGAGCCAGGAACTTGAGTTCCTGGCGGTTGGGGTTGAAATACGCTCGTTGTTTAGGTTTCGAGCTTCAGTTCACACCAGCGAGCGCCGCCGCCCAGACCCCCTCGTGAGCCATGCAAATTGGGCTATAACGGAGGGTGTAGTGCGGTGGGATAAAGGTCAAGATGACACCGGAAGAGGGGTATCGTGAGGCGGAGCGACGGATTAAGAAGGCAAGACAAAAACAATCGAACGTACTTGATTTATCCGGCTTAAGCCTGACGAGCCTTCCACAAGAACTTAGCCAGCTAACCAATCTGATTCGGCTTGATCTCCAAGACAATCGATTGATGAGCCTCCCACAGGAACTTAGTCAGCTAACTCATTTAACTCGGCTTAATCTCCAAGACAATCAACTGACGAGTCTGTCTCCCGAACTCAGTAAGCTCATCAGCTTAATAGAGCTTTCCCTCGGAAAAAACAGACTGAAAGTTCTCCCATCCGAAATTGGTCAGCTAACCAATCTAACTCTGCTTTCTCTCACCAACAATCATCTAATCAGTTTACCTAAAAAACTTGGTAAACTTATTAATATAACCAGGCTTGAACTTAGTAAAAACAGACTCAAAAGCCTCCCGCCTGAACTTGGAAGCCTTATCAAGTTAATTCTACTTTCTCTCACAGACAATTACCTAACGAGTCTACCTGTTGAACTTTGTGATCTTATTGAGCTGGAACAGCTCTACCTTCAAAATAATTTCTTAAAAAGTCTTCCGAGTGAATTTGGTAAGCTCACTAATCTCACTGTACTTGGACTCAATCGTAATAGCCTAACGAGTCTCCCACCCGAATTGAGTCAGCTTCCCAAACTAACCTGCCTCCATATCCAAAACAATCGATTGACCAATCTTCCAGGCGAATTCAGCCAGCTTTCTAGCTTGGCAGAGCTTGACCTCCATGGAAATCCGCTAAGCCCAGAACTAGCAGCGGCTTATGAAGCAGGACTTAAGGTGGTTCGGCATTATTTACGAGCTACGATTGAAAAAAATCTAATTCTTGACGAAGCCAAACTCATTTTAGTAGGTGAAGGTGAAGTGGGTAAAACTAGCCTACTGGGAGCGATGCGAGGAGATCAATGGATTGAAAAGCGAGTCACAACTCACGGTGTAGAAGTTCAAATTTCTCCTCTTGTCATCGCTGACAAAACAACCGAAATCGAAATCACGTTTAATAGCTGGGACTTCGGTGGTCAAAACATCTATCGCCATACCCACCAACTCTTCTTCACCGCCCCCGCCATCTACCTCGCCGTTTGGAACCCCCGTCGTGGCCCAGACCAATGCCGCGTCGATGAATGGATCAAGATGGTCAAACATCGCGCCTACGAAGCCAGCCGCCCCGACGACAAACCCCATATTCTCGTCGTCGCCACCCACGGCGGGCCCAAAGAGCGTCTCGACCATATTGATGAACAGGCATTACGGGATGAATTTGGCGATCTGATTATTGGCTTCCATCATGTGGATAGCAAAACGGGTTATGGACTGGAAGAACTGAAGGCAAAAATCGCCCAAACCGCTGCCAGCATTCCCCAAGTCGGTCGCACTGTCCCCGCCAGTTGGAAGCGGGTGCTGGATGCCATCCGCGAACGGAGCGAAATTGACGCCTGGATTAGCTATGAACAATTCCTTAGCCTCTGCGCTGACCAAGACGTAGACCTGAGCCTGGCCAAAACCTACGCCGCGATCCTCAACGAACTCGGCCACCTGATCCATTACAGCACCGACCCCGCCCTCAAAGAAATCGTTATTCTCAAACCCGAATGGCTCAGTAAAGCAATTAGCTTTGTGCTCGAAGATAAGCAGGTTAAAGACCAGAACGGGCTGGTGCGCCATAGTCGCCTGAGTGAACTGTGGGACGACCCGGCGCGGGAGGGCGATCGCTACCCCGCCCCTTTACATCCCCTCTTTCGTAAACTCATGGAGCGCTGCGATCTCTCCTATCAAGTCGAACTCCCAGAACTCAATGCACCCCCCACCAACCTAATCGCCCAACTCGTCCCCAGCAAACGCCCCGACCAATGGCAAGGGGATTGGCAACTCAAACCGGGTGATAGCGAACGCAGCCAAGTCTGCCGCATTTTAGACAAAGAAACCGGGCGCACCGCCGAAGCCGAAGGGCTGATGTATCGCCTGATTGTCCGGTTGCATCGCTATTCCCTCGGGCGGGAGAACTATTACCTGAGCCGCCATTGGAAAAACGGCATGCTGCTGGATGATGGCTTTAACGGTCGGGCGTTTCTCGAAGAAATTGGTGGCGATGTTTACATTACGGTGCGGGCGGCCTATCCTAGCGGTTTCTTGGGTCATCTCTGCGCGGAGGTGGAATGGTTGGTGCGATCGTTTTGGAAAGGGCTAGACCCCCGGCTGTATCTCCCCTGCCCGACGGATGGTTGTAAAGGGCTGCTCGAAGAAGATGAAATCTTGGAATTCAAAGCCCAGGGAATGCCCAAGGTGCGCTGTGCCGTCTGTCGCAAGTTCCACAGTATTGATTCACTGATGGCCACTACGACAGCTAAACCCGAGTGGCAAACCGCGTTTAACGAACTCAAGCAGGGTCAGCAAGACATTTTGGTGGCCTCACAGCAGGGCTTTGACTCCCTTACCGTGCAGCTCAAAATCCTGATGAGCCAAGCCGATGAGCAATATCGAGCCTTGCTGACGGTGCTGACCGACCCCGCTAAAGATGGGCCACGGCTGTTTAGTTTGGAACCCGTCGATCCAGGTTTTTGGGACAAACCCAAATGGATCGCCGCCAAATTCCGCCTCACACTCTGGTGCGAACATAGCCGTCTCCCCCTGACCGAACTGAATGGTAACGATACGGGCATCTATGAAATCGAGATCAACCGTGATTGGGTCAGACGCGCCTCGCCGCTACTGCGAATTCTCTCCGTGACGCTGAAGCTGGCGCTGCCGATCGCCATTCCCGGAACCAAACTGGCCACCGATGAGGCCGCCTATCAAGCGATCAACGAACAACTGGAATTTGGCGTCAAATCTGCCGACACCTTCCTCACGGGTGGCCAAAAAATGAGCGACTGGCTCACCGAAGGCGACGCCCACAACCTCAGCCCCGCTAGCACTCAAACCCGTAATCTGATCCGTGCTCAAGGCTCGGTTCTGCGGGAACTCCATGCCTTGCTGAGAGCCCAAGATCCCACTGGACAATTTGGCAACCTGGAGCGAGTGCGCAACAAGCGCCAGGAATTTCTATGGGTGCATCCCCAATATGTGAGTGAATATTAATCCAATCTAAGCCAATGCTAGACTCCTAGAAGTAAATGCTGCATGGGCGGCCAACACCCTGAACCTACCCCGGTCGTCGCTGCGCGAGACCGCCCCTCCCAAAAGGGGATATCTGGCCAAAAATCTCCTCCTGGGAGGAGTACCCCGGAGGGGGGAGGTGGGTCGGCCCACTCCGTTTTTGGTGAAAGTTTCTTTCTCCTTGGCGTTCGCCAGGCGTCCCCAGCGGGGAAACTGCGAATTGCGAACTGTTAACTGCGAACTGCTCACTGCCATGGCTTCTCAATGGGAAAACCTCTTTAAAAATGCAGGCATCTGGAATGGTGTCTTCCTTCGGCTGCAACCCGACGGCACGGTGGTTAGCCAGACCCCCTCGCGCCTGAGCCTAGAGCGCACTGCCGAGAATCGCTGTAACTTTCAGCTCATCCGCTACCCCGAAGGCCAACCCCCCCAAGAGCACCACACAGACTTTCAAAGTCTGGCACGCCATGCGCTGTTTTTTGCCGATGGCTCATTCAGTAAGGGGTCGATGCAGTGGGGTCCCATTTCTGAATTTGGCACAGAGTTTGGCTTGACCCAACCCGAGGCGCGGTTGCGGTTGGTGCAAATGTTCAAGCCGGGTGGGGCATTGGACTATCTGGTGCTGATTCCTGAAACGCGGGAGGGAACCGCCGAAGTAGTGCGCCCGCCGCTCACGGTTGAGCAACTGGCGGGCACTTGGCGAGGGGAGGCGATCGACTATTTCCAAGACTGGACGACCTCAGAGCCGATCGCCACAGAAGTGACCGTTACCCCCCAATCAGCAAAAGAGATCAGCTACGGCTTAAAGTCTGACGGATTCAGTCGGCAAGCCCAAGCCCGGCTCGAAGGCTCTCGTCTGGTTTTTGAGCAAGGCGAGCTGACCTATCAATTGCTCCTGCTGCCCGACGGTGGTTCTGCTCTCTGTCCCCAAACCATTGCCCCCCGCACTGCCTTTGTCTGCGAGTTGGGCTGGCTGGTTGAACCGACTCTACGCCTGCGGTTGATTCGGCATTATAAGGCGGATGGGAGTTGGAGTCATAGTACTTGGATTCGAGAGGAGAAAGTTGCCTAATGCCCTATAGCCAATTTACGCTGGCTCAACTGAAGTCCAAGTTTGATCTCACCCTTCAAGACGATCGCCCCCTGTTTACTGAATCGCCCCAAATTCAGCCGTCTCAACTCTTACAGCAACTCCTGCAAGATTATTTACCTTTGGCGCTCGCTGTGAATAGTGAAAAAGCGCGATCGGAGTTTATTATTGCCCCGATCCTCGCAGATGTGCGTCACCATGCCACGCAACCGATTTCTCTGTTTTCAGGGAAGGAATTCAATGTTGATGCTGCGAATAACCTCACGGGGTTTTGTGACTTTCTCCTGAGTAAGTCCAAGGAGCAACTCTTTATCGAAGCCCCGGTGGTTATTATCATTGAAGCCAAAAATGAAAATATCATTGGTGGCTTAGGCCAATGTGCTGCAGCCATGATTGCTGCTCAGATTTTTAATCAGAACCGTGAACAGATGTTACCCGCGATTTATGGTGGGGTAACGACGGGTAATGTTTGGCGTTTTCTGCGTTTAAAGAATCACCAACTTGATATTGATAATAATGAGTATTACATTAAAGAGTTGCCCCGAATTTTAGGGATTCTCGCTCTGCCCTTTACCTGATAATGATACCAACGAGTCATGACGGGTTATCACCCCCAACGATGAAAACCCCCTTACCAAGGGGGTCGGCGTAGCCGGGGGGATCTCGCTAGCTTCATTTACTTGGTGCAAGAGTATTAACATTGTCTATTTTCAAAGTAAATCCG
>JBCDEB010000035.1:0-50108 GCA_039180005.1 Cyanobacteria bacterium P01_G01_bin.54
ATAGGCCAAAGGCGTCAACTCAAACTCACGAAGATGGTTAATGTACCAGCAAATAGCGAAATCACATTGAATTTCCCTCTCGATCAACAGACTTTTCGTGGAGATCCACGAGTGGGTGTGTATATTGAAATTGAGCATCCTTACGACATCAACCTTTCGAATAATCGTGGCTCTCAAGTTCATGATGGTGGTTTTACAACTGAATCAGGGCGAAACTTTTCTGTACAAATTCCTATTTTCAATAACTTTCCACGTTCTCGTGAAATACGGCTAGAACTGATGCCAACAGACCTGACTGTAAGTGTGAATCCTGTTACTCGAATGTTTGCACCGTTTGAAGAGTTTGTGGCTACATTAAATATTCAAATCTCGAATTCTCTTAGTGGGTCTCCGGGCAGCTATATCTCTAGGGAAGTTACAGTGATAGGTCTGGCTGAGGGTGATGAACTAATTGGTGGTATAACACGACTTATTCGTATTGATAATTAATTAATTCCAGAAATGAGCAACCATGAATATTATCCTCAGAAGTTTTGGGGTTTTCAAGCCCTTTCTTAAACGTCTTGGACTATGCGGCACAACGGGCTGGATAGTCGGAAGTCTTGTGGGTATCTTGCTGGCATTGCTAGACCTTGTAGAAGGAGGAATGGTAATTTCTTCAGAAGAAGCGATCTATGTATCACTTATTTTAAGTATTTTTAGCTGGATAGTCATAGTGTTCTTTCTCTATGTATTTGGTGGATATACATTAAGATCGATCGCATTACCAACACTCATTAATTGCTTACTAACAACTTTTGCATTGGTCTTCATTGCACGTTCCTTGGATTTATTCAAGTATGCCCCCGTCTTGGGTTTGGCTTTGGGGGCATTGATCGGATTTCTATTGTGTCAAATTAATTTCAATTTCATCAGTAATCAGGAAGAATGAATCATGACAGTTTATGCAGATAGATTTCCAGCTTGTGGAAATTCATCAGTCAATGAAGTACCTACACCTTTTACTGAATTAGGCTCTGTGTTTGGAGTTATTTCAATTATTAGTGGTGTTGCTGGAGCAATAGCTCTACTTGAAGTATCTGAAACAGGCGTGGTTTCCATTGGTGGAATAACCATCTCAGGTGGAGCATTTACTGTTGGTCTCATTGGCGGTTTCATAGCGGGTTTGATAGGGGTTTTCCTTATTGGCTTCTATGCATTTGATCGGTGCTTTAATGAGCAGGAAGAACTTGTTTCGGTGTGCATTGCAGGTGTAATTCAAGAGATAATCCCTGCATTTGAATCAACTTGGCATGAGATTTTCCCTTTTTCAGCGATGCACCCTCGCGTAGATCTTGTGGTTAAATCAAGATATTGGGATCTAGTTGAAGCTGGTGGAGCAAAAGTTTTTTGTACAGGTGAAGAAGATCCCAGGCGGTCAGAGATAATTCGCTGCTACTACTTCAGTAATCAAGTCTGTGACGCTGCGAGAGGGGCCTTGATCGGTGCAACCGTCGGTGCAGTAGCTGGTGCTATTGCAGGAGCATTAGCTGCAGCAGCTATTGGCTGTTCTTCAATCGTTTTTTGTGTATTGGGATTGATTATTGCAATGCTTATCGCAGCCGCTCTTACGCTTGGAGGTGCGGCAGCTGGTGGGCAGATTGCGAAAGGAGGAAAGGATGAACCCACTACAGAGTCTGATCAGACCCTATCGATTGGTGATTTGATAACTGTCCGTGGAGATCGCCTAATTCGGGAAGAGGATGATAGTGCTAATGTCTTGTGGTGGGAAACTTCAACCAATTTACATGGTCGTGCTTCTAGCAGTATCAGTAGCAATCCTTTTAGCTACTGTGATATAGAAGAGTCTTTCGAAGAGAGTTGTGATTTACCGTAACCGCTCTTCAAAGGCTCGGGGCAACGACAAGGAGACTACCCCTACAGAAATTACAATATTATTTAGGACTTCTATTTTTGCTACTTTCGGGAGAGGGAATCCGAGATCTCTATGGAGCATAAGGATTCCAGGGAAATGAGATTATTTGAGATTTCCATTGTTTTGAATTGCTCAAAACCACACCCTGCTTAACTTTCAAGATTCGGTGACTTTATTCTACTCCTAGAGTCGTTAAAGCAAGGATATGGCGTAAGTTGTAGAACGGGTCGTAGATAAGGGAATCCGGTATGGGCTGACTCTTGCTCTTAACCCAATCCTTACAATCCAGTAAACTACACCCAGTTCCCCCCACTCCCCAATGACCCAGTGGTTCAACACCGCCGGACCCTGTCAGTCCGATATCCACTACATGCTGCCCCCCACCGCGCGACTGCCCAACCTCAAGCGCCTCGTCGCCCAACGCAGCTACTTCGTCATCCATGCACCGCGCCAGGTGGGTAAAACCACCGCCATGCTCGCCCTCGCCGAAGAGCTTACCGCCAGCGGTGACTACACCGCCGTTATGGTCTCCGCCGAAGTGGGCGCTGGCTTTAGCCAGGACCCTGTGCAAGCCGAGCGAGCCCTGCTCAACGACTGGCGCGGCACCTGCGAATTTCGCTTGCCCCCCGAGCTACACCCACCCGAGTTCCAACCCTCAGCCGGTGGCGGCAACATCGGCGCATTTCTCAAAGCCTGGGCCCAAGCCTCGGTGCGCCCCCTCGTGGTGTTGATCGATGAAATTGATGCCCTGCGCGACGACGTGCTGATCAGCATCTTGCGCCAACTGCGCTCCGGCTATCCCAATCGCCCGCGAGGCTTTCCCCAGTCCCTGGCACTGATTGGTTTGCGAGATGTACGGGATTACAAAGTGGCTTCGGGGGGGAGCGATCGCCTCGGCACAGCCAGCCCCTTCAACATCAAAGTTGAATCGCTAACGCTACGGAACTTCACGACAGCGGAAGTGAGCCAGCTCTACGGGCAGCATACCGAAGCAACAGGTCAAGTCTTTGTCCCCGAGGTGTTAAGCCAAGTTTTTGAGCTGAGTTATGGCCAGCCCTGGCTTGTTAATGCGTTGGCCAGAGAACTCACGGAAAATCTCGTAACGGATACCTCTCAACCGATCACACTGAGCCATCTGCACCAAGCCAAAGAAAACCTGATTCAGCGCAATGACACCCACTTGGATAGCCTGGCGGAACGGTTGCGGGAGCAGCGGACGCGGGCGATTTTGGAGCCGATGTTGTCGGGGCAAGACCTCAAGGATGTGCCCCAGGAAGATCTGCAATTTGTGATTGATTTGGGCTTATGTCGGATTGATGCGCAGGGGGGTTTGGTGATTGCTAACCCCATCTATCGGGAGGTGCTGCCCCGCAGTTTGGCCTTTGTCCCCCGTGCGGCACTACCCCGGATCGCTCCCACCTGGCTCAACGCCGCCGGAGAACTAATGCCGGAAGCGCTTCTGGACGCCTTCTTGAAATTCTGGCGGCAGCATGGGCAACCCTTGCTCGCCAGTGCGCCTTACCATGAGATCGCCCCCCATCTGGTCTTGATGGCCTTTTTGCATCGGGTGGTGAATGGCGGCGGTACTTTGGAGCGGGAATATGCCATTGGTACGGATCGCATGGATCTCTGTTTGCGCTATGGGGCGGTGACGCTGGCGATCGAACTCAAGGTCTGGCGAAAAGGACGACCTGATCCGCTTAAGGCCGGGCTAGAGCAGCTTGAGGGCTATCTGGCTGGCTTGGGGCTGAATTGGGGCTGGCTGGTCATCTTCGATCGCCGCCCCGGCCTGCCAGATATTGGTGAGCGCACCACCAATGAGGCAGCAGAAACCGCAACCGGACGCCAAGTGACCGTAATTCGCGGCTGATGAGGGTCTGGGGAAATCCAACGAGCGAAGAGATTGTAACCCCTTCGCACCTTAACGGGATCTTTAGTTAAAGATGCACCCCAAAAAATCACCCTAGAATTCAGACAATCCTCAGTGTTGAAATCCTCGGGAAACAGGTCATGAAAAAATCCCATCTTCTACTGGCAGGTGTCGGCGCGATCGCCCTTGTCGGTGCGATCGCCCCCCAGGCCTTCCTCCAGCCCAAACCGCCTGCTCCCCCCAATCCCGATACCGCCCCCGAACCGCCAACCCCCTCAACGCCAGCGCAACCCAGCGCACCGGAACTATCCCCCGGCCAAGCCCCCGCGCCAGAATCCCCCTCCCTCCCCAACCCTGGTGCAGCCCCTGAACCGCTGACCCCTTCAGCCCCGGTGCAACCCAGCGCGCCGGAACTGCCCCAAGGCGGGCCCCCTAGCCAACCCCAACTCCCCTCCGGACAGCAGCCCGCTCTGCCCAACCCCGGTGCAGCGCCCGAACCCCCCTCTTTCCCCAATCCTGGTGCGGGTCAACTGCCGGAACTACCGCTTGATCTAGAGCAGCTTGCCAGTCAAGAACAAGTGGTGGCGGCGATCGCCGGTGTCGTCACGAGCAAGTTCCAAAACGCCTCTTGCGAGGAGCTGGCTCAAATGCAGCCGAACGCAGCCGCAACCAATGCCAAAGCCGATCCCCAAGCAGCCGTCAAAGAAAAGGCGATCGCCCTCCTCAAAGCCAACCCTGAAATGCGGGAACAATTCATCAATCAAGTTGCCCCCGTCATTGCCAACAAAATGTTTGACTGTAACTTTATTCCTTAGATTTTTTCATATTTGATTCACATTCAAAAACTCGACAATCACAATATACATACAGATCAAAAACTCTCCTCAATTGATATTGCAGAACCCCATAAAAGATCATGAAAAAGATTTATCTGCTACTCACTGGCTTAATACCAATGGTGCTCGTCTTGAATGGCTGTAATCTCTTCTTGAGCGAAGATAAGCTGGTGGAGCTCGCCGCCAATCTTGTAATTGAAAAGTTCCAAACCGCATCCTGCGAAGAAGTGGCGCAAATGCAACCCGCGTCGGCTGAGGTTGCCGCAGCCGGTGAGGAAAAAGATGCGGTCATGAAAAAGAAGGCGATCGAGGTTTTAAAAAACAATCCTGAACTACGGGAGAAATTCATCAATCAGGTGGCGGGGCCGATGGCGAACAAGATGTTTGAATGTAACCTTGTGCCCTAAGATAAATCAGTATATTATGTATTTATTTGAAAAAAAAATCATAAAAGCACACTTCAAATATCACGTAAAATCACCAGGATCTCAAAGCAGTTGAGCATACACCTTGAGTTTTGCTACTGTTTGCGCTAACCTCTGTTTTCCGTAAGTCATCAATAACTCTTCTACGCTTTTGGGTGGATTTTTGAGGTTCATGCGCTGCCTTTTCACAGATTGACAGACAACGGCAGGTGCTAAATCAAGCAAGTATGCGATGAAATCATCAGGATGTTGGGTCTCTATACCATACTGCTTGAGGGCTGTAGTCGGAAAATCCGACAAGTTGAACGTAACAATGACATCAGCACCTGCACAAATTGCTGCTGCTAAAACATGACGATCATTCTCATCTGGTAAATGCAGTGATGGAATCAGAGCTTGATAGCCTGAAACCAAGCAATCTCGTACATGAGTGTTCATTAACTGTCTTGTGCGTTGTAAACGATCGCTTGTGAGATCAGGTCTATTCTGTAAAACACTCCGAATCCATTCGTCATGGATTTCGTCAGTCCACTTGGCACGAAATAGATCGGTTATTGCCAAGTGCATTAGAAGATCACGCAAAGGGGCTGGATAAAGGACACAAGCATCAAATATTACTGTGAAGTTACTCACAATCAATATCCCATATCAAGGTTTTGTGCCTCGTTGGCTAGTGCTTCAAGAGCAGTTAGCCGTTGTTGATCGATCTCTTGCTTGTAAGCCATCAAGTCATCAAAACGAATACGTCGATGGGTGCCAACCTTTCGGTATGGAATCTTGCCTTCATCGAGCAACCCAATCAAAAACGGACGTGATACATTTAACAGATCTGCTGCCTGCTGTGTCGTCAACTCCGCATGAATGGGCATCAAGGTGACTGAATTTCCCAGAGCCATTTGCGTCAGAATATCGGTTAACAGGCGAAGTGCAGAAGAGGGGATAACAACCATCTCCGTAGTTTCAATATCAGTCTGTACACATAACCTAATACTAGACGAATGATTGGCTACCAGATGTTCATTCAGAAGTCTCAAGAGCTGACGACCAGACTCGCGTGCCAACTCCGCATCTGCTGGAGTTGGTGATATTGTCTCTGAAAAATTAGCGATCGCCATAGCCGCAATTATCCCCGCACAATGGGAGTCAATGCCTGAAATAACGTAAAACTATCAGAGCAATTCCTCCAGGTTGCTTTAGATCTGTGAGGTGGGCACAAGAAAAAAACCCTTACGGATAACTCAAGCAATATCTTATCTGGGTAAGGACATTGATACGTATTCGATTTTGTTACTTGTTTTTTTTAATATAACACCCACAAACGAAATAATCGCAATAAACACGGGATAGCCCGCCCTTCCCCCCACACGCTACGATCGGTGGGCAACCTTATTTCCGTTCTGTCGGTATGAAAGCCTTCCAAGTGCCCCGCCCTGAAATCCCTGCCGCCGCATATTTGCATCCTCGTACGGGTGATGGGCTGGTGTTGCCCTTGGGGGGGATGGGTGCGGGGGGCATTGGCGAACCGAGTCGGCAAGGGTTTGGCCCCTGGTCGCTGGATGCGGGGGAACAGGTGCAACGGCATTTACCCGCTTGTCAATTTAGTCTGTTTGAGCAGTCTTTCAATGGTCTGCCCCAGGCCTATGCCTTGAGTTCCGGGGCAGGCGCGGGGGAGAGACTGTCTCGCTGGCAATGGTACCCGCCAGAGCATTGCCAGACGCGATCGCTCTTTCCCCGCAGTTGGCATAAATATGACGGCATTTTCCAGAGCGAGATTGTCTGTGAGCAGTTTTCGCCCTTTTGGGCGGGTTGCTATCAAGAAACGAGTTATCCGGTGGGCGTGTTTAACTGGACCTTTCATAACCCCACCGATGAACCGATGACCCTGAGTCTGATGCTCACCTGGCAGAACATGGTGGGTTGGTTTACTAACGCGGCGAAGCAGAATCCCGGCCGCTATGAAGCCAAATGGCAAGAGAGCACGGGTAACTTCAACCAATGGATCACCGATCATTTCCGGGTGGGCTGCCTGTTTAATCGGGTACGCCCCTACGACGAGCTGCAAGAGGGCGAGGGGCAAATGGCGATCGCCAGCATCATCAATCCAGCCCTAGAGGTCTACCACATTGGACGCTGGAACCCCGACGGTGATGGCGGTGAGGTTTGGGACTGGTTTGCCCGCAATGGCATGTTGCCCGACCCGCAAGATGAAACCCCTGCCGAACCGGGGGAGCAGGTGGCTAGCGCTCTGGCGATTCGCTTTACGGTGCGACCCGGACGGGGCAAGAAAATTCCCTTTATCTTAGCCTGGGACTTTCCTGTGATGGAGTTTGCCCCCGGCATCACCTACTTTCAGCGCCATTCTGACTTTTTTGCCCGCACGGGCAACAATGCCTGGACGGTGGTGCGGACAGCCCTTAAGCACAGCGATGTTTGGCGCGAGAAGATCATGGCTTGGCAGCGGCCGATTCTGGAGCGCAATGATCTTCCGGACTGGTTGCCGGGGGTACTCTGCAATGGTCTGGCGCAACTGGTGGATGGCGGCACGATTTGGACGGCAGGGACGGAAACTGACCCGATCGGTCAATTCGCTCGTTTGCATGGTGCGGCTGAGGGCGAAACGGGTTACGAAGATTTGCTCGCTCGTTTGCTGGATTCTTTTGCCCTGGTGATGCTCTTTCCTAGGCTGGATAAAGCCGTATTGGAAGCCTATGGGCGGGCGATCGTTACGAATAGAATTGTGCCGCAGAATCTCGGTTCGCCGCGTCAGCATCCTTGGGAGCAAACCACTGCACCGGAGCAACCGAATGGGTTACTCGCAAGTGCTTTTATGGTGCAGGTTTATCGGGGTTATCTCTTGACCGGGGCAACAGATACGGAGTTTTTATGGGAATGTTGGGGGGCAATTACTCAGGCATTGAAGCTTGAATCTTCTCCCGAGCCCCATCCGCTTTGGCCGGTTGCCCTGACTGCTGCAATGCGCATCGGCACTGTGTTATTGGAAGCTTCGCCCATGAATCCGGCGCTGGAACCTGCGGACTATCCGGAAGGGGTTAAGGCGCTGCTAACTCGCTGTGAAACAACACTTGAACAGGTTCAGCCTGTGACTGAACCGTCTTCAGCACAGTTGATCGCGGTACTCTACGCCAAGGTTTTGCATTTGGATATGTATTCAGCCGGGGAAGAACAGAATCAAAATTTGCTCGACTTTGCCCGCCATGTCCCCCAATATGCCACACCTGAAACTCACCTGGCAGCGGCGGCTTACCTACTGACTCAAGGGGAAACGGAGAGGGCTTGGGCGATCGCTCAATCTAATCTATCTGTACTAGAAAAAAATGACGATAATGCCTCATGGGGGTATTGGTTGCTATACGGTTTATTAACGGATTTCAACGCAATGTAGTGTTGTGGATATTCTGGAATCACTGAAGCCTTTATCTGGTGAGCAATGCCCACCCTACGACTATGGATGTCAAAGCATTAGCTGAGTCTTACAAACTAGGAGAATTGATTAAAGAGTTCGCGATCGACAAGAAAAAGCTTAACGAAAATTCATCCAATAGCTCAACCACTGGTATCACGCTACTGATCTTGGGAGCGATCACAGGCTTAGCTGTTATTTATGCTGGGTTTGCCAATGGAGACAGTGGTTCACGTAACTTGGGAATGGGTTTAATTGTGGTTAGCTTGGCTATTGGTATTCCGCTGACATTGCAGGGACGAAACGTCCGGCGAGCCGGTAATGTTCATGTGTTCGAGCGGGGTTTACTTGAAACCTGTCGGCCAACCCCCAAAGTCCTAGAATTTAGTGATGTATACTCTATTTGGCAAGAGATCAAGAAGGGCGTTCTAGAAAACCCCTATGATGGAAGAATTGAAGCTCACAGCGGTGAAGTCTTTCGCTTCAAATTACTCAAAGATCCGGCCGGTTTAGCCGAGCTAGTGCAGCAACAGGTATTACCGTTTCAGTTGCCAGCAACTCTAGAGGCTTGGCAAGCGGGGGAGACTGTTAAGTTCGGCGACTGGGTCAGTCTTACTCCGGAGGGCATCAACGTCAATAGGAAAACGCTGATTCCCTACGACGATTTCGAGCGGCTCGACTTTAAAATGGTCGCCGAAAAAGCAGCGTCATCAGGTGGTGGCGGTATTGAAGGGGCTATTGCGGCGGCGGCTATTAATGTGGCACTCAGTAGCAAAGTACGAGCAGTTGTGTTTCACTACTCTGGAGGAGAAGCATCGGTCAAGGAGCGATTTATCCCCAATCTGACACTACTGCAAACGATGCTGAAAAAAATCCAGGAGAGTCGAGCGCAAAACCAGTCATAGGATGGCAATGCCCACTACAGACCATTTTTAATGCTAAAGCAATCGCTGCTTATCTCTGGAGATAATTTCCAACGATACCAACCTTAAAAATCTCTAAAACTCCAATTCGGTGAGTATTGCCCACCCTACACCTAGGTGAATCCATTCATCATTAGATGGCTCCCAATCATCATTTAAAAATAGCTGCCGCGGTAAAATGAGACGTGGTTCCGGAAGTTCACTAACTTCATTAAGAGGCACTTGAATCTCATACCCTATCGCTATATCACCTTGGGGGGATACCCTAAATATTCAGGGAGTCGAATCCCATCTGGACCTGGTGGTGAGTTCCTCCCTTCAGGATCGTAATGTTCAATCGGTATAAACACCAAAGCATGCGGTGGATCAAAAGAATACTCCTCTTCATTAAAACCTACCACCTGTATGTTAAAGTAATCACCTACACGAATCCATTCATCATCAGATGGCTCCCAACCATTATTTAAAACAGCAGTCATTCCATAATCAGAAAAGAGACGTGAAAGTTCAAGTTCGTTAATAGGAATTTGCATCTCATGCCCTATAATAAGACGACGCCTTCTATTATGAAGATCAGCACGTTCACAATGCCGTAAATTTGTTGGGCTTCCAGTCAAACAAATAGTTAAGACTGAATGATCTTCTACCTTCGCATACGGGGGTAGAATTACAGTAACAGAAATTGTGAACATTTCTACTTCCGCCAACTCGAAGGAGTCGGTATGATCGCCACTTACAGATGTGGATTGTGGGTACACCCCATGATCCTCGAATTCCGACGCGGCTAGCGGAAATGGGTTACTTCCTAGTATAAGAGCCGCATTTAAAACACCCAAAACTCCCAATGCACCTTTAAACATGAAATTAATTCCCTGAGAATATTTTCTGTTGTGCAGACAATATCACAATTTGCTCAAATTTCTTGCCGCTACTCTCAGCACGGGTGGGTGGATTTTTCTACGCGGGATTTTTGCTAAGTGGCGAGCAGTGCCTAGTCGTCGGGTGGGCATCGCCCACCACAAACCATTATTAATGCTAAAATACGTCGCCAGTCTTGTAACGCATACTATTGCCGTGGCACACCTTAATTTGTGCATTAGAAAATCTTTGTAGGGGCAATCCCCCCGTGGTTGCCCTGGTGTGTTGCGTGACAGACAATCACTCGGCGGACGTCCCACGATACCATTATTCTCCCTTGAAAATCTTCCCGGAGGATTTTTTGGGCTGAGCGTAGGCCGAGAGTGCGACGTCTTCCCCTTGTCCCCATGACCGAATCAGCCCGACCCACGCCTTGGCAATTCCTGACCCCGTTAACCCGTGGACTTTGGGCGGCAGATGGCAATCCCACGGTGTTGGGGCACTTGCTGGTTGCTGGGTGTTTTATCGGGAGTGTGGCGATCGCCGATTTCGGCTTGTCCCAGCTCGCCATCCAAAAAAAGCACCGCTGGATGGCGCTTTATTATCCCCCTGAAGTGGCCACAATAGGGTCTCCGCAAGCGGCAAATCTGCAAACCGTTCTGGAACACAACCAAAAACGCATTGATACCCTGCTCCAGGATTTCGACGCCGAACCTCAGCTCAAGCAGCGGCTGCGATCGCAGTTTTTGCGCCTGCAAACCCGTGCCCTGATCCATAGTGATGTGGCGGCTTTCTTCTATGGGCGATCGTTCGTCACCCTCAGCATCGTTTCGGTCAGCGGTATTATCGCTCTGCTGTGTCTCTTTTTTATTAGCAAGGACGGTTGGGACGACTCGTCTACTCTATTGCTCAACCTGTTTGTGCTGGCTGCGGGTACGGTAGTGCTCTACGGCAATTTATCAATTTTTTTGCAATACGAGGCCAACAGCCAGGAAAATATCCAGGTCTATACTGCCTGTATTAACCTGCGGGAGGAATTTTTGAGCTATCTGGTCACGCAGCAGTCTCGCTCGGGAAACACCTTAACGCCGACCGAATTCATTCATTACATTGACCTGCAATTTGAGCTGCTCAACGGGATTACCCTCAACTTCGATAATCAAAAGCTCCTCGACTATACCAATCAGTTTGAGACGCTCCTCCAGAACGGTGCCGACGAGTCTATTGAGGCTGCGCCTTGAGGGGGTCATCGACCAGACTATTCCTGTCGGGAGGCTACACTAACTTGAGTTTCGGTTAAGCGAAGCGATCGCACTCCTTACAGCCTTGAAATCTCGTTTTCAAACCCGGTTGTCAGGGGTCCAGCCCCCCGACACCTCCCGCTGAGGGGGAGATTGCCCCCTCAGACTCCGGCAATACCGGAGCCAGTATTTGTTGATTCTGTTGAGCTTCTCCAATCTGGCGCGATGTCTGTTTATCCAGAACTCAATTTACACTAACAACGCCCTCCTGGGTTGAGCGCGTTGTCCTGAGCGGAGTCGTTGGCGCAGCCGCCTAGAGGGATAGGGATATTGAAACCTCAGTCCTCACTAGCGACGGACTTATAGGGCTTTCTCACTCTTCTGTGTAAGTCCTAACCGATTTAATCGTCAGTAATGTTAAGGTTTTGATCGAAATATTGTCTTTTTTATCCCTGCCCTGCGATCGCCATGCCGACCCCACCCCTCACCTGGTCTGAACTCGAAGCCCTTACCCAAGACTATACCGTTGATCCCGTTAACGGTCCCACCAACGCCCAAGCCACCCTGCGCCTGTTTGGCCACAGCGAAACCGATGTGCGCGTTACCCTCTATCGTGACAACCATGCCTGGTGCCCTTACTGCCAAAAAGTTTGGCTCTGGCTCGAAGAGCAGCGCGTCCCCTACCGCATCGAGAAAGTCACTATGTTCTGCTATGGGGAGAAAGAGCGCTGGTACAAGCGCAAAGTGCCCTCAGGAATGCTGCCCGCGATCGAGCTCGATGGTCAACTGATCACCGAGAGCGACGATATCTTGCTAGCCCTCGAAGAAGCCTTTGGCTCGCTCAAGTGGAGCATGACCGACCCCGCCGTTGTGCCCCTGCGGCGTCTAGAGCGATCGCTGTTTCGGGGCTGGTGTATGTGGCTCTGTTACCCCAATAAAGACCCACGCCGTGAGCAGCAGCGTCAAGCGCAGTTTCTGACGGTGGTTGCGCAGGTGGAAGCCGCCCTGGCCGCAACACCGGGCCCCTATTTCTTGAGTGAGTTTAGCACCGCAGATGTGGTGTTTACACCCTATGTGGAGCGGATGAACGCCAGTTTTTACTATTACAAGGGCTATTCCATGCGCGAGGCGAATCCAGGCTTGGGGGCTTGGTTTGATGCCATGGAAACCCGTGCTACCTATCGGGGAACCCAGAGTGATTTCCATACCCATGTGCATGATCTGCCGCCCCAGATGGGGGGCTGCTATGCCAACGCTGCTCCGGAAACGGAGCGGTGTCAGCAGCGCGTTGATCAGGGGCCCTGGTTTGAGCTGCCGGATGTGAGTTACCCCGAGCCGGAAACCGCCCGTACGGAGGCACTCTATCGGGTGCTGAAGCATCGAGGGAATATGACCAAGGTAAACCCAATCGAGTCGAAGGTGTTTGAGGCGGCGCTGCGCTGTGCCCTGACTCGGATGATGACGGGTCAAGCCGTTGAGCCGCCCCAGGGCTCGGATGTGGGGCTGCGCTATCTGCGCGATCGCATCAGCGTGCCTCGGGATATGTCGATCTATGCGGCTAAGCACCTGCGCACGGCGCTAGAGGCAACGGCGGCGCTGGTGGGCGATGCTCAAGGCCCCCCGATTCCGGTGCGCCATCGCCGGGATCAAGATCCGAAGAATTTTGCGGTGGCTTAGAGGGGTAGGGTGGTCAGTCGTCGTCGTGCCGTGGCTGGAATCGCCTGAATGATACGGTTGGGGGCGAATGATGATTGTGTTCCTCTCCTTAAACCCCATGCGACGCGTTGAGCAAAATCTTATTACTCTCAGCTTTGCCGATCGCCCTTTAGAGCAAAAATACCTGAGCCAATATCACCAAGCGATTCTCAAGCAAACCCGGATTGCCTTGCTAGTGGGTGCGGCGCTCTATACTTTGTTCTCGGTTTTAGATGCTTGGATCGCGCCCGAGCAACAACAAGCGCTGGCCCTGATTCGCTTTGGCTTTGCCGTGCCGTGGTTGCTGTTGGTGTTTAGCCTGTCTTTTCGGTCAGGGTTCCCACGTAATTTGCAAAAATGGTTGATCAGCGCCGCAGGCGTTGCTGGTTTGGGAGTTGCCGCCATTGTTGGGGTCACAGATAGCATGGCTAGCGCCTGGTTTGCGATTTCACTCACCCTGGTGATTATTTGGAGCTTTACCCTTTCGGGTTTACGGTTTTTCAATGCCTGTTTAGTTTGTCTGCCCTTAGTGGTTTTAAACGATCTCGTCAGTTGGTGTCTGGCACATCCCCCATTGCCGCTGTTTATCAACAACAATTTCCAAATTCTCTCCGCGTTGGTGATTAGTATGTTTGCGGGATATACGATTGAATCCTATGCGCGACGGGATTTTTTGAATACGCGAACCATTGAAGCTGAGCGTCTAGCGAATGAACGGTTGTTGCTCAACATTTTGCCTGCGGCGATCGCCCAACGTCTTAAGCAGCAAGAAGTGACGATTGCCGATCGCTTTGAAACGATTCCGATTTTGTTTGCCGATCTGGTGGGGTTTACCCCCCTTTCTGCCCAGCTCAACCCTATCCAGTTGGTGGAGTTGCTGAACCGGCTCTTTTCTGCTTTTGATGCCCTAACCGATCGCTACGGGCTTGAAAAAATTAAAACAATTGGCGATGCCTACATGGTGGTGGGGGGGGTGCCGAATTCACATCCTGACCCGGTCGGGGCGATCGCTGACCTGGCCCTCGCAATGCGCACCGAAGTCCAACGCCTCGCCCAAGGGGGCAGCAGTCCGCTCACTTTACGGATTGGTATTCACACCGGAACCGTTGTCGCTGGCGTGATTGGCAAAAAGAAGTTTAGCTACGACATTTGGGGGGATGCGGTCAACACCGCCAGTCGGATGGAATCCCACGGTCAGCCCAATCGCATTCATATCACCGCAGCCACCGCCGCCCAGCTACAAAGCCGTTATGACTGTCAATATCGGGGTCAAATTGAAATTAAGGGCAAAGGATTGATGGAAACCTATTGGTTGCTCGGTAAGCGGCAGTTGGATTGAGAAAACACATTGGCCCATCATTGCAAACAACCCCAGTTAGAGTAAGCCAATCTGAGTTTCGGTTAAGCCAAGAGCACGAAAACTTATAAAACACAATGAAATCAATAATACTGGCTCCGATATTGCCGGAGTCTGAGGGGGCAATCTCCCCCTCAGCGGGAGGTGTCGGAGGGCTGGACCCCTGACAACCGGGTTTAAAAATGAGATTTCAAGGCTTTGAGGAATGCGAGCGCTTCGCTTATCCAGAACTCAGGTTAAGCCAAGAAAAGGAGATGGCGTTGCCGATGAACTCGAAGCCGCCGGGATTCCTAAATCAGAAGTTGTTTTGGCGTTTCGTCATTCAGAGGTGCGTCCCCACACGGGATATGCGATCGCCTAAGGTTACTCCAACTCCGCCTGCGCCGCATAAACCCCCTGGACGTTATACCAATTTAAAAACACCCGCGCCACCTCCAGCGCCAATTGCGATTTGCCACGATCGATCAGCCATTGCAACAGCGGTGCCAGGGTTTTCTCATTGAGTCGTCCCCCCAGAGATAACAGACCCCAGAGTAGGCGGTGCAGCCAGGTCATTTGGATCATCATACGCACATCCCAGGTGGGGTGTTTTCGATAGAACAGGACGCCCATGCGACCCCGTTGAATTTCCCGGTCAATCAGCCCCGGAATTTGCTCCAAATTAAAAGCCGGATGCCAATGGTAGCCCACTGCCTCAGGGCATTTAATTAGTTTGAGACCTAGTTTTTTAAGCCGTACCCCGAGTTCAAGATCTTCCCAGCCATAGAGTTGAAATTCGGTGTCAAAAAGTCCCGCTTCCAGGAGCCAATGTTTGGCGATCGCCACATTGCCCGTGGCAAAATAGGCCGCCGAGAAATCGGTGACTTTATAGGGTTCGGAGGTGGGATTTTCAAAGTTGGCGGTGTTAATCACCCGGCCATAGGTAAAAACGCGATCGCCTCCCGAGCCCAAAGCAGTCACATGGGACTGCAAAAAGACCGCCGTGACCACCAAGTCACTATCAATAAAAATAATCGTGTCACCCTGGGCTTTTTCCACCCCTAAATTCCGTGCCGCCGCCGGGCCTTGATGATCCTGTTCATAGAGCACCACATGGGGAAATTGAGCCGCGTCTTGCACGAGCCAAGCCACCGTACCATCGGTTGAGCCATCATCCACAACGACCACTTCATAATGGCCAGCAACCCAAGTTTGCTGTTCTAGGGCCCGCAGGCACTTTTCTAGGATCGGGCGACGGTTATAGGTGGGGATAACAATGCTGAGAAACATAGTTTTCAGTTCGCAGTTAACAGTTCGCAGTTCGCGATTGGTGTGAGGAAACAAATCTTGTATAGGTAGCCAACACCCGACCCACCCCGGTCGTCGCTGCGCGAGACCGCCCCTCCCGAGAGGGGATTTATCGTTGGTGTCTGTTCCTTTAACCCTTCCCCCAGTCTCAGCGTTGCTGAGTAAATCCGCCATGCGATCGCACAATCCCCGTCGTTTCACTGATCCAAGCCAAACCATCCGAGGTGCCCACCCAGGTTTTATGGGCCACGCTGGGGGCCAGGGAGGCGATGCGATGGGAGGGTAGATTGACGATTCGCCCCAGCACTGCGCCCGTGTTGGGCTGCACATTATAAAGTCCACTATCGGTGCCCACCCAGACCGTGCCATCGGGGTCAAACTCGATCGCCGTCACATTTTTGCCCCGAAAGGTGGTGACCGAGCGCTCAATTTGCTGGGAAAAGGGATTAATCACCAGCAAGCTATTGGGGGTTCCCGCCCAGACTGTGCCATCCCAGCTCGTGGCCAGCGCCTGCACTAGACCCCCTGGAACCCGAGGAATGCGACCGATAATGTAGGCATTAGCCGTATCGATCCGCACCAGACCCTCCAGCGTACCGACCCAAAGCTGACCCGCCCCGTCTTCGGTCAACGCCTGAGCGCTGGTCCCAGGCAGATCTTGAAGCGTGGTCATCTGTGTATTTTGATCGGGGTCAATCATTACCAGACCCTGCTCAGTCCCCACCCAGAGGAAGCCTCGCTGATCCACCAGGAGGGACAAAACCCGGTTCGAGGGTGACTGCAAGGCGTAGCTACTCGACTGCTGTTGCCAAGGATCTACCCGTGCCAAGCCATTGCTAGAGCCCGCCCACACCCGACCGGCATGATCGACCGTTAGGGACTCGACTCGGGGGCTGGGCAAACCCACCCGCGCCAAGATTCGGCCGGTGTTGGGGTCAATGCGGGCCAGCCCAGACCAAGTCCCCACCCAGAGACGCCCTTGGTTGTCGGGAGCCAGCGCCGTGACCCGTAGGTCGGGTTCAGTGGGCAGGGGAATGGCCTGCTCTTCAATACGCTCGTTGGGTAGGGGCGGGCGCGGCGGTGGGGGGGCTTCGGAGTTGGCGGTGCTGCCCTGGGTGTCGATATCATCCGAGAGCCACTGGGCTGCACTGGGGTTAGCCAGGAGCAAGGTGGGCACGACGATCGCCGCGCTCAACAGCATTAGGGTTAGGGAGCGAGAACAAAACAGCGGCATTAGCGCCTCACAGCAATAGCATTGACGGCCCCGTGAATGGGGGTTGGGGGGGTTGGTCGTCTCCCCAATTGTACGCGCCTCGATTCCGATTCGGCAGCCAGTGATGAGACATACAGACATACAATGTAGGGGTTCCGTCTGGCTGGCGTCTGTCAATGTATCAGTATCAAAAAATCCCACACTGTTCCCCTGGGAAGTCCAAAAAATCAAAAAAAAGCCATCTATTTGTCCCACCGCTCCAGCGCAAAGGTGATGTTCTACAGTCTCCCAGATCGGTTAAGCGGATAGACCCGTCTTTAGCCCGACAACAAGCACGAGCGCAGACCCAACCTGACCGGCTGGCCATCATCATGGGCAAGCTTCAGGCCACGCTGAAGAACCAAGACACAGCGCTTGGTCAGCCTGTACCCGTTCAACCCCAACTGGCGATCGGCCAACCCCACGACCCCTACGAGCAAGAAGCCGATTGCGTTGCGGCTCAGGTCGTGAAACAGATCAATAAACCCATCCCATTCACGACTGAGAACAGGGCAGTACAACCAAAGTCATTAGCATCAGGAACCTGGGCGACCCAACCCGGAATAACAACATCACCGCTCCAGCCCCAGGTCGCGAGGATCAGTAAGATAGACTTAAACGCAAAGAATCAAGCGCCAATTCAATGTAACCGTCCTGAAGACTTCAATAGCTATAAGGATGCCGAAGCAGCAACAATTTATAGTCAGAAATTACTCAAAAAACAGAAGAGTGACACACTTGAGGAGCATATTGGAGCACCTTTTACTACGGAAGAGATCAATGCCATATACACAGTAAACAGAGATCAATCGAAAGACAATGAAATCCACTCAGACAGCAACAAAAATTTATTAAAGAAGCAAGACACAAAAGTCACGCCCCATGTCGATCATCGATTCCCAAAGGCCAAAGGAGGTAGCAATAGTTTTACAAATGCTGCCGTGCTTTCTGCGGCGAGTAATATTGCCAAAAGCGATAAAGGAAAAATCAAACAGGAGCCAGACAACCCCCTTAAACCTTATAAAAACCTAAAAGACAGCGATCATAATATTATTGCAGGAGGAGAGTTTTCTGCAGCTCAGAAGAAGGAAATATACGAAGCAAACAAGGCTTATTATGGTAAAGGAAAAATCGTCTCAGATGAAGATGGAAAAACTGAACTCGAACAATATGATTCTTCATCCGTGCCCCATGTAGACCATATAACGCCAAAGTCAAAGGAAGGGAGCTCTTACTTTTTCAATGCACAAGTATTGTCAGCTGAGGATAATATTCAAAAAGGGGGTTCAAGGAAGAAGAAAAGAACAGAACGATATGGCTGGCTAGAATCACAAATGACCTTAGAAGAATATTATCAATACAAAAAGGGTGGAACTGTACCTGAGCGGATTGATAATGAGGAAGAAGATGATGACTTTATTGATGAAGAACCAGTAAAGAAAAGAAAGAAGAAAAAGAAGGTATCTGTAAAGAAAAAATAAGAGTTAACTAGGCGGGGAAAATCCGCCCCTATGCGATAACCATGGAAATACCTGAACAGTCGGGAGCGTTCTGATTTTTGTGTAAATCCCAGGTCTGAGAACGGAAGCTCAGGAGTTACAACCGAATCGAACACAGCTTTCTGAACGCTCCCGAACAGTCTGAATGGATTAAATATAGGGGTCGGGAAACCCGACCCTGCAACACACTGAAATTGAGTTTAAGGTTCTATTTTATAGATACCCGCTAGGACGAGGCACTGTCATTTTGCATCGGTTTTTGAAGTTTACCGATCAAGATTAATGCAAGAAGTGGCGCATTCCGGTGAAGACCATCACCACGCCCAGCTCATTGGCAGCGGCGATCGAATCTTTATCGCGGATTGAGCCCCCCGGCTGCACGATCGTCGTGATGCCCGCCGCCGCTGCCGTGCGCACCGAATCATCAAAGGGGAAAAAACCATCACTGGCCAGACAAGCGCCCTGGACAGCCTCGCCCGCCTGTTCGAGGGCAATCTTGGCGGCACCCACCCGGTTCATCTGGCCTGCGCCAACGCCCACGGTGGTGCGATCGCGCGTAATCACAATTGCATTGGATTTCACATGTTTGGCCACTCGCCAAGCAAACGCCAGTTCAACTAGCTGTGCTGCTGTGGGTTGTTTTTCCGTGACCACGGGCCAGTCTGGGGGCGTCTCGACCGCGTCGTCACTGGCTTGCACGAGTAGGCCGCCCGCGATCGCCTTGACTGTTTCTTTTGGCCCTGTCAGTAAATCCGGCAAGAGCAAGACCCGCAGCTTCGATTTTTTGTTTAAGATTTCCTGGGCTTCAGGCTCACAGGCCGGGGCCACCACACATTCTAAAAATGTTTTTGTGAGCGCCTGAGCGGTTGCCGCATCAATGGCGCGGTTGAGGGCCACGATCCCACCAAAGGCTGAAATCGAATCGGCATTAAACGCCCGTTCGTAGGCAGTCGCCAGGGTGTCGGCAACGGCTACGCCACAGGGGTTGGTATGCTTGAGCACTGCTGCGGCGGGCTCCCCGTCCGCAAATTCGGCGATGATCCGGCGAGCCGCTTCGAGATCCACCAGGTTGTTGTAGCTCAGTTCCTTGCCTTGGAGCTTTTGGGCGCTGCTCCATCCCTGCTTTGCGGTCTCGTACCAGGTGGCGGCTTGGTGGGGGTTCTCGCCGTAGCGCAGGGTCTGCCGAGGTTCGGCATTGAGGGTGAAGGGGGCAGGTGTGTCTGTGATTTGGGCAAAGTAAGTTGAGATGGTGCGATCGTAGGCGGCGGTCATTTGGAAGGCTTCCAGAGCACGGGCTTGGCGGAATTCCAGGGTTGCTGAACCCTGATTATTGCGCAGTTCCTGGAGGTAATCGTCGTAGCGATCGGGGTTGCAGAGCACGGTGAGATGGGCATGGTTTTTTGCGGCCGCCCGCAGTAGGGTGGGGCCGCCAATGTCAATGTTTTCAATCGCCTCGGCAACCGTGACTTCGGGACGGGCGATCGCTGCTTCAAAAGGATAGAGATTGACCACCACCAGATCTAGGGGGCGAATCTCGTTCGCTTCTAGCTCTTGGCGATCGCCCGCCTGGTCTAACCGCGCCAGAATCCCGCCATGAATGCGGGGATGCAGCGTCTTTACCCGGCCGCCAAGAATTTCCGGCGATCCCGTATAGTCACTCACTTTGGTAACGGGCAAACCCGCCACTTGTAAGGTTTTGGCGGTTCCCCCGCTGCTAATGAGATCATAGCCAAATTCTTCGACCAAGACCCGCGCCAAGTCCACAATGCCCCGTTTATCGCTCACACTCAGCAGCGCTAATTTTGCCATGACCCAAAATTCCAGAAGACAACGCGGCTATTATGCCATAGGGTCGGAGTTCAGGGCTCAGGGTTCAGAGTTCAAGGTTTAAAGGGATAAGGGGAAAACAGCTAGATAACAAGCAAAAGAGGAGAAACTCCCCTCTCGGGAGGGGCGGTCCCGCGCAGCGACGACCGGGGTGGGTCGGGTGTGGTGGGCCACCCTGCGGCATGGGTCTCGTCTCGTAGGGGCTGGGTTCCCCTGCCCTGCGCTAGTCTAATGTGTTCTGCAACCCATTGGTTCAGGGTTCGAGGGCCAAAAGAGAAAGGTATAAAAATACCCCTTATCCCTTCCCCTTGTCCCTTAGCCCGAATCTGCCCTCCAGAAAGTGTTAAGGCTTGCTGTGAAATCCAGACATTATCAGGGGCCTCGGCCATAATGAAGCCATTGGAATTCCGCATATCCTAGAGGAACTTTGATGAGTAGCGTGAGAGAGAAGCAATTGCTCCTGATGGGAGCGTTAGTTTGTACTGCCCTGAGCTTGGGTGTGGCGACCCCAAGCCTAGCCCAATCCTGCCGTGCGAAACAGCCGGGTGACGTTGAATCGATCAATGGGCAAAAACAGCATTGCCTACGACCCACAATCACCTCGGGACAGGATCAACGAGATACCCTCACCGATAATGATATTCCCAACGGTGAAGGGGGCTTCTTCCGTGACTACGAAGTGGAGCTGCGGGAGGGCGACAATGTGGCGATCGACTTGGTCTCGAATGAGTTTGACCCGATCGTCGCGCTAATCAAACCCGATGGCACGCCCATGGGCAACAATGATGATTCGCCGGAAGGCACCACCAACTCGTTGTTGTTTCTGCGCATCAAGGAAACGGGCGCCTACATTGTGCGGGTCAGTTCCTTTGGCGAAACGGGTGGCGGGACGTTCACCTTAACCGTAACGCGGCTGGCCCCGGTTGATTAGACGGTTCCCAAAAATCATAATCCAGAGCGGGCGAGACGCAGTATCTCTCCGAGAGGCTACGCCAACGACAGGCTCACCGACCCCGCACTACAGGAATGGAGAGCCTGAAACCGTAGCGCAGGTGGTCAGTGAGCGGTTACCCTGAGTGAAGCTGAAGGGAGTCGAATCTGCATCCTGCCTGCCACCGCTCAGTTCTCCCTTCGCGGCCCTCCCACCATGCGATTGATCCTAACCCCCTGGCATTGGCAGCAGGTTTGCATCCATGCGGAATCGGTTTATCCAGAGGAATGCTGTGGGTTGCTCTTGGGAACCCGTAATCTCGAAGAGACGCCAGATATTACAGCAATCTGGCCTACCCATAATGTTTGGGATCAAGCGCAACAGCAGGACTTTGCGTCATTGACAGGGCAGAACCGTTCGGGGGCGCGATCGCGCAATTTCACAATCGCCCCCACCGCCCTGCTACAAGCTGGGCGAGTGGCGCGAGCACAGGGCTGGGACATTATGGGGATCTACCATTCCCACCCGGATCATCCCGCCCAACCCTCAGCCTTCGATCGGGCGATCGCCTGGGAGCAATATATCTACCTCATTCTCTCGGTTACGGCAGGGCAAGTGACCCGTGGCCGCGTTTGGCAGCTAGACTCGACCGACGTATTTCAGGAGCTGACCCTACAGGTCACTCCACCTCTAACTTGAGGCTGGGCAAAAACTTTTGCAAGTTTTTGAGGGATTTACTCTGCCAAGACATCCGATTTGACCCCAACACCACCAGTTGCAGCTCCGCCTGCTTACGCAAGCCCAAGACAAATTTCGAGAGCATGCTGATTCCGGAGCTATTGAGAAACGAGAGTTCCCGGAGATCCAGCGTCATCCCATCGGGCGTCTGAGCAACCGCGTCGTGGAGTAAGTTGCTAATGGGCATATAATCCTTGGCACCTGTCAAAGCCAGTTTGCCTTGAAATTTAACCGTGGCGCTCCCTTGATCGTACTGAATCCAGTAGCTATCTCCTTTGATTTCCTGCTCGCGCATAGTGATTTGTCTGGTTTGACGCTAAAACAAAGTGCAACTGGCTGGGAGACGATTGCACCCTAAGCCGTTCTAGTGGGTCACTCAAGTTATTGTTGCTTGAGTATTACCAGTGTAATGTCATCAAGCATTTTTTGCCGACCGAGAAAGTTGCGGAAGTCCGTAATGACTGCATCTTGCACCACTTTAGCCGAGTTGTTCCAAGCACGGCTGATGACGGTGCAAAGGCGTTCGACCCCATATTGTTCCTCGGCTGCGTTGTAGGCTTCTGGGATACCATCTGTGTAGAGCACCAGACCGTCACCCGTTTTTAGATCAACCGTTTCATGGGCAATAAACTCGGTGATTTCTGGATCCAGACCAATGGGAACGCCCAGATCAATGGTGTCGAGCCGTTCGATCGCACCTCCTGCCCGTACAACCAATACTTCTTCATGTTGACCCGTAATCTGCACTCGCCCCGCCTGGTAATTGAGAATCACCAGCGTGAGATTTTTGTCTGAGTTCATTCGTGCCACATTATGGCAGAGCGTCCGATTAATGGCGTCTAAAACCGTGATCGGGCTGCGCTCTTGCACTTGCTGAAGCGTCTGCACAGCGGTTTGGGTCATCAGCATCAACAGGCCACTTTCAAGGCCATGACCTGTGACATCGCCGATGCCCACGGTAATCACCCCATCCCGTTGGAGCACATCATAATAGTCACCGCCCACTTCTTCGGCCGGTTCCATAAACCCAGCAATTTCGAGGCCCTCGACCTGACACAGTTCCTCGGCTCTCGGCAAGATCATCTGTTGGATTTGACGCGCTAGATCCAGCTCGGCACTCATGCGCAGATTTTCAGCCTGGAGTTTAGTATTCAGGGTGATGATCTGTTGGTTAGCTTCCGCGAGTTCAAGGGTGCGTTCTTTGACCTTTTCTTCTAGTCGGGCAAAGAAAGCCTGGAGTTGACCGGCCATGCTGTTGAAGGCCTGAGCAAGGGTATTGAGTTCCTGAAATGGCGTGTCTGCTTTCACTTGCTGCACCAGATCGCCCTGAGCCATAGCATCTGCCGCCGTCGTGAGTTCGAGAATGGGGCGGGTTAACCAACGAGTGACAAAAACGCCACCCCCAATGGCGATCGTCAGGGCAGCCAGCGCCAAGGCAATGGTATTGCGTGTACTTGCATAAATTTGTGCCATAAAGTCGGACTCGGGCACAGTAACAACAATCAGCCAATCCAGACCATAGGGATCGCGAAAGGGCAGTACTTGCATAAACTGGCGTTGGCCTTGGATATAAAATTCCAGTTGCTCGGCGGTTTGAATGGGTTTAAAACTGCCGTATTCCTTCCGTAAATACTGGGCAGCATTGCGCACCTGTTCATCTTGGCTCTCAACGGCCAATACAGATTCTGCCTCCTCCCCCTCCCCAACCATCAGGGGTTCATTGCCCGAGTTGGCAATCAGTTGGCCTTGGCGATCGATGACAAAGGCTTGACCGGTTTTGCCAATATCTAGTTCTTGCAGAAAAGTACGAAACTCTTTGGGTAAGACAACATCAGTACCACAGACACCGATGAGCTGGCGGCCCGGTTCCCGATACACGGGTAGACTGGCGGTGATGTTGGGCAGACCCGTCGAAAAGGCAATATAAATGTCGCTCCAGGCAGGGCCATCTTGGTTCAGGGCAGTTTGAAACCAGGGCCGCAGTCGGGCGTCATAGGGACGATCACTGCGACGTGTCCGATGGGTGCGCTCGCCCCGGACATTAAGCCGATGATATTCGCGATGAAAGTTGTTGCTCCGGTTGCCGAAGGTCAATTCTAGATCCCGTCGATTCTCGGGCGATCGCACAATGCCAAAAAACTCACCCCGCTGGGCTGAACCACAAAAGACAAACGCCACATTCGGCGCGATCTTCATCTGTTGGTAGAGCTGGGCTTCGCCATATTGGGCGTTGAGAATATCTAGCTCCCCACGCCGAAACGCGGCGGCATTGAGGCGGTTTAACTCATGGGGAGTCTCAAAATAGTTGCGTAACTCTCGCTCGATCCGTGCCGAGATCTCGCTGCGCAACTGGGAAGAGAGCTCATTGACGGCCCGCTGCCCCCCCCGGAAAGAGACATAAACCACAATGCCCACCACCGCAACCACTTGGAGGGTAAAGGCCCAGACGAGGGTGGCACGGAGGCGGAGTTGGGCAAACGGAGAGGGGGGTTGAGGTGATGGGGTGACAGTCACGGTTTTGCAGTCTCGGCTATTGCAAGGCGATCGAAATAAGCTACTGGCTCAAAATTTTCAGGATGCTTGTCAAACAAGCACTCTGAGCTTTGAACTTTAGAACTCTAAATTCCGCCTTGCGGTACTTGGGTCAGTCACTGACTCCTGCTAAAAACTCGATTAAGATTAGATTATGAAATCATGCCGATGTCGCAGGAGGGATCGGATGCTTGTGATCGTAACCGAAAATCAATTGCTCCCCCCACAGCAGGTCTGTAATGCTTGCTTACTCGCGAACCAAGACGGACTGCCCCGGTGGCAGCAGGGCAAGTTGGGGTGTGGGGTGAAAAGCAATACTCCCACCGAATCCTGCGGGCGATCGCCCCTGAGTGCCACCATCCACCGCTGCCAAATGGGGTTTGAGTTGGCGGATATTAACGGCTAAAAATCATCCAATACCGAGGGATCAATTTCGGTATCTTTGAGCATCTCTTGCACCGAACTGACGACCGCCGATGGCGGCGGCATGGATTGGGTGAGGGCTGGCGGTGGCACCGGGGGCATTGGGCCGCCAGATAGGGACTCAGCTGGTGGCAAGCTGGCAGCGATCGTCGGTTGGGGCGCGGCAGCCAGTTGCGGCGTTCCTCCTTGATTGGCCAAAAAACGCTTGCGAATTTGATAAATCCGAAACTCCAGGTCTTCCACCGCACTCTGGGCCAAGGCTTGGAGCTGGACATCGGTAAACTCATCCTCATGCACCCAGGGCAGATAATAGGCCATTAGGGCCCGAAACACCGCTTCCCGACGATTGATCATCGGGTCATCGCGCAAATAATTCAACAGCCTCGCCTCCTCCGTATCGGCACCGGCCCGCAAACTCATGTAGACACTCTTCTTCTTCTTCACCACTGGTTCCCTCCTACTTAACCAAGCAATAACACATCATACTAAATTCACATTGCAAATCCCCAAATCCCAGTCTAGGGAGGGTTTACAACTTATGTACGGGAGGGTTTGAAACCCTCCCGTACCTATCATCTTCGGGACATAAAACTGGGGCTGGGGCTCATCTCATCTACTTCTGAAACTTTAAGGCCATCCACTTGGCACCGCCATAACAGTCCCCAAACCGCAGTTGGTCGATCTCGATGGGAATATTCAAGTTTTGTGCCACTTCCAGCTTGAGGTCTTGGAGCCAATTGACGGTGCAAAAGGCCGCCCGCTGCTGAAAATAGACGTCGAGTTGAGAACGAAACTGGGCCCCTGCCCCCCCACTAATGAGCACTTCATAATGGGTGACATCCACAGCGGCCAGCCATTCATCGAGGCGATGCCGTACCGTATCCCAATAGTAGGCCGTCGCCCGCTGACGTCGCTCAGTCAGCGGATAGCTAACACCGGGTCGAGTGGGAAACGCCACTTGATCCGCCCCCCGAATCAAGGCATCATACAAAAAGGGATCATCAGAATCACAGGGCAGATCCTGAGAGATGGTCATTAAAAACCGCTGATAGCCCAACCGCTCAGTGCCGCTCGGTTCCCCTTGGGGTGGTTTACCCTGGCGAAAGAGCAAGAAACTGAGATCCCGATGGCCAAACATGATAACCACAAAGGTACGCATGCTCTCCCGGCGTTGGGCGAGCTCCACTTTGCGCCATTGCACCAGCCCCGCCGCCTCAGGCAAGATTTTAATGTGAACCAGTTCTAAAGAAATTTCACGATCGCGGTAGATAAAGCTCTGTTGCTCATCGAGTTCAGCGAGCAGACGGTTGTAGTCCGTCAGATATTCGTTAAAGGGCAGGGCAACCCCCACATCGAGCCGAAAGTCTTGCCAGTTGTTTTGATAGGCAATCTCGCCAATGACACCCAGAACGCGGCATTGGGCCAGGGCGCTCTTGGGTAGCACACTGGTTTTTTTGCTGGGGCGACCCTGAGCATCGGTTCCCAGGGCATAGGCGGGGCCGTTCTCCACAAGCTGAATATATTGGATCGACTCTAGCCCTGAGCCCATCAGCTCCCCTTGGGCTCTCAGGATATCGAGTTCCGAGGCGGGCAAGTCTGCGACCCAAGGGGGGCATTGAAAGGCAGTCAGCGCCGTCCCGTCATTAAATACGGCTTTGGTGCTGGAGCTACCCAGATCGACGAAGCACTGATATTGAGCCATCTTGTCAACTTAAGCGATTGTGCTTGACCGATTGCCTGGGTCCAGGGCGGTCAGAGGTACGGCTTTACTCTACATCAAAGCTAGGGGGTTTGGGGAACTCCCTATCCAGGGGATTCATCGGAGGGTTTGGTTTTGGAGCCGCTCTGGCGTCAGAGCTCAGGGGATCGACGGTACACTAGGAGAGAATCTGCATAGCCAGGAGCGATCTTAAACGATGCAACTGCGAATTTTTGGTGGGCTACCCTATCTGTTGCCGATGATTGCCGTACTCCCCTTCGGTATGGGGATGTTTGGTCAGCTCAAACCCTTTGAGATTCTGTTCCAGATCCTGACTCCGGTCATGATTGTGCAGCTAACTTTGTATGCCCTGATTCCTTTTGGTCCCCTCGTGATCTTTTTTGCGCTATTGCTGCTGGTGGTTCGCAATCCCAGAATTCCTTTCTTCATCCGGATTCACGTGTTCCAAGCGCTGCTGCTAGATATTTTTGTGGTAATTTGTGGGTATGCGTTGGCGTTGCTAGGCTTACCACAGCGGATTGGTCTGGCGGCGGTACAACCCGGTCTTGGCAGTGGGTTTTCCATGCTAGACATTCTGTCGGGGATCCTGTTTATCTTTGTGTTTGCGGCCGCCATTGTCGGCATGATTCGGGCGTTTCGGGAAGAATATGCGGATCTGCCGATTGTGACAGAGACCGCCCGGAGTATGATGCGTTAATGGAATGAAATCCGCTATCATACAGGCTATTGCTTACGGGGCTGTGGCTCAGCAGGATAGAGCAAGCGCCTCCTGAATTTCGGGCCCTGCCAGGGAAACCTGTCAGGTGAAGGTAGTCAAACTCAAGGAAGCCTACGTTGGAGTTGCAGGCTGGACACCCAGACTGCGATCGCAATATTGGTAATCTTGAGCCAAGCCAACTTCTTAACGCTTTGGCATTAAGAAATTGGACGGTGCAGAGACTGGTGATCAGAGCCAATTTAAGAGATGGACTTTGCCGTCGCATCGAAACGTCAGCAACGGGGCATCTTGACAGGGATGCTGCTGGGGCGGAGCTTCCGTCGCCAGGGCAATTTTATTGTGGAGCATCGCAATCCAGAGCCAGCCTATATCGCCTTTAAGCGATCGCTGCTGACTCAACTCACGGGGCAGCCAGTGGCATTACGCCAATGGCAGACCCGCAAAGGAGAACAGATGCTACAGCTTCACCCTCGCCAGATTCCCCTGTCCCGCATCCTGGTACAACGCCTCTATCGGGGCGCTCACAAACAGATTCAGCGCCAATTCCTAACGGGCTTAACCCGACCCGGACTGGCAATCTGGTTTATGGATCGTGGCAGCCGCCACGTTCGCCGGGAACCCAAGACGGGGCAGATTAAGGGAGTGGATCTCTTTCTCAATACCCGAACTGCCGAGGCCGAAAGCGAGGCGATCGCCGCCTACTTTCGTGAAATTTGGCAAGTGTATTGGGGTTTTGTTCGGTTTGGGCAACGCTATCGTCTCCGTTTGGGCAGCCAAGCGAGTCGGCAGTTCTTCCAACTGATTGAACCGGATCTCCATCCCGCCCTTAAACCGTTGCTTGACCCCTCTGATCACAGAACGGCTACCACCTAAAGCTGCGCTCACAGATAATCTAGAGCAGCAGCCACGGTGAAGGAATAGTCCAGAGAGTGGGGAAACTCACACCAATCTGAAGCGCTAGGTCGCCGGTTCGAATCCGGCCAGTCCCGTTTTTATTTCGTGAATCGTCAGGTCTAAGCCCAACCCACTCGCCGCTTTCTTCTGAGTCTCTTGATCTACGGTTTGAGTCGGTTTCGGTAATGAGCCTACTAGGTCAACAGACCCTTCGCTTTGGCCTGGTCGAGCCATTGGGGGTATTCGGTCATCAGCAGATCGTAGAGCTGGGCATCCGGGGTGGTGAGGGGATCACGCACGGCAAAAAAGTCAGCATTATCGAGCAGACGGTTATGTAGATCATCTAAACGCTCTAGAAACTGGAATCCAGTGGAACCGATCGCCATAAACTGCCAAAAAATTGGTGCATAGGAAGCCAGGGTCAGTTCTGCTTCTGCCTTGGCTGGGTCAGTCGCACCGCCATCGGTAACAAACATGACATAGACCGGCTGATCGCCCGCAATCGGCGCTGGCGGGGGGGCGTCGGGCTGATGGCCCAAGAGGCGCTGCCAAAACCCCTGCTGGGGCGCTCGCTCACGGGGGAAGTAAAAATCTTGAATCTGGGCGATCGCCTGGCCATAGTTGGTTGCCCCCTCGTAACCATAGCGCTGCTGGAGCTGGGCAATACAATCGCTAAAGTTCTCTAGGCTCATGGGTCCGGCGTGGTGAGCCCGAGCGCCAAACAAAAAAATCTCGATCGCCCCATCATCGTCAAACTGGCACCCCAGCGCTAGAACCCGCTCAGCAAACTGCTGAATTTTCCCCGATCGGTAGAGGTCAATCATCGAGCCGGAAATATCCAGGCATAATGCCACCTGCGCTCGATGCTGCTGGAGGTTGACTTTCTCTAGGGAAATATCCGCTTTCTTGGCCAAGTTGATCAGACTGGGGGCTTTTTGTTCAATTTTTTCGAGGGAAATACCCATGGGCACGGTGGGGAGTTGCTGGGAAGTTGCTAGGATCGATCCTACCTTAATCAAGGGGGCGGAGAAGCTGGGGGGATCTGGCAAGCGATGCGAAGCGATAAGCAATAAAATCTTTTATGATGTGGCGTCGAACAATCAAAATACTCGCCGATTTGCGTTTGGCGATCGCCCTCTTACTCCTCATTGCCCTGTTTAGCATCAGTGGCACGGTGATTGAGCAGGGTCGTTCCCTTGGGTTCTATCAGGCGAACTACCCAGAACAGCCGGCGCTCTTTGGCTTTTTAACCTGGCGGGTGATTGGCCTCTTGGGACTGGATCATGTTTATCGTACCTGGTGGTTTCTGGCGCTGCTGGTGTTGCTGGCCGCCAGCCTCACCGCCTGTAGCTTTACACGGCAGTTGCCCACCCTCAAAGCCGCGCGACGCTGGCGCTACTACGAAAAACCAGCCAACTTTAACAAGCTCGCCCTCAGTGCGGAACTAGCCAAGGGCTCGATCGAGCGCCTGCTTCCCCTTCTCAACGAGCGGGGCTATAAAACCTTTACTGAAGCGGAACAATCGGGCCAGTCGGGTCAGATAGCACTCTACGCCCGCAAGGGCTTAGTCGGTCGGATTGGGCCAATCGTCGTGCATATTAGTCTGTTGCTGATTCTGGGCGGGGGCGTTGTGGGGGCGCTGACCGGCTTTTTAGCCCAGGAATTGATCCCCAGCGGCAGCATTGCCCCGGTGCAAAATATTTTAGACGCGGGGCCCTTTGCCCAAGGCCAAATTCCCCAAGACTGGGCAGTGCAGGTGAATCGATTTTGGATTGATTATCTGCCCGATGGCAATATTGACCAGTTTTATTCTGACCTCTCAATTGTGGATGAGACGGGCCAGGAGCGCGATCGCCAGACCATCTCAGTCAATCATCCCCTGCGCTACCGAGGCGTGACCCTCTACCAAACCAGTTGGGGCATTGCGGGCGTCCAAGTCCAGCTCAACAACAGTCCAATCTTACAATTGCCGATGGGTCAGCTCGATACGGGGGGGCGGGGGCAGTTTTGGGGCACTTGGGTTCCCACCCAGCCCGACCTGAGTGAAGGTGTCTCACTGATCGCTCGGGATTTGCAGGGTCTGGTGTTGCTCTACGACCAGTCCGGTCAACCCTTAGGAGCGTTGCGCGAGGGCATGGGCATGCAGCTCGGGGAGGTCACGCTCAAGGTGGTCAAGGTGATCGGCAGTACCGGACTCCAGATTAAAGCCGACCCCGGTACACCCCTGGTTTATGGGGGATTTGCGCTCTTGATGGTGGGAGTGGTGATGAGTTATTTTTCCCATTCCCAGGTCTGGGCATTGCAAACGGGCGATCGCTTTTATCTGGGGGGCAAAACCAACCGTGCCAAAGTTACCTTTGAGCGGGAGCTGTTGCAGGTTTTAGCGGCTCTGAAAACGGACGAGGCGGCTTCGATTTGATATTGTGATGTTTATACCAAAACTCAAAAATCTAGCTACAGATTATCTAGCTCAAACCCAGAGATGGCAATGGTTTTGTAACTGCGTTCACGCTAGCGTCCCTAGCGGGGAAACTGTAAATTGCGAATTGCGAACTGGTATAAATACTCAAAAACCATGACAACACTTCAGCTCTACGGCATTCCCAACTGTGGCACCTGCAAAAAGGCCCGTCAATGGCTCGATGAGCGCTCCATTGACTATGAATTTATCAATACCAAAGAAACCCCGCCCACTCCAGCACAAATTACGGCTTGGGTCGAAACCCTAGGCTCCAAACCAATGCGCAACACCTCCGGTCAAGCCTATCGGGCTCTCGGCACTCAGCGAAATAGCTGGGAGGATGCACAATGGATCAAGGCATTCAGTGAGAATGCCATGCTCCTCAAACGTCCCCTGTTTGTGCGGGCGGGTCAAGCCCTCAAGGCCGGTTTTCGGGGCACGGATGCGGAAATTCACAGCCAACTGGGCCTGTAGTCAGTGACGGCTTGCTGGAGTTGAGCCATCGTATCGGGGAAATCATTAAATTCGCGCCAGAGCAAGTTTAAGCAGCGTTCATTGGCGGCGGTGGTGGCCCGGGCGCTCCGGTAGCGACAATGGCGATCGGCGTTGGGTTTGGGGGGTAAACCATTGCGGAGGGCGATCGCCTGGTTGAGCAAGACAATGAGCAGCTTAAACTGACGGGCCATCTGCAAGAGCTGCTGGGTAAAGTCTCTCAGACTGACCCGAATCGGGGCCCAGGCAAAACCATCAATAACCTCAGCATCCCGCAAAATCAAGGCATTACGCCGCCGATAGAGTGTCAGGTGGGACTGTTCCCAGACTAGGGCATGAACATCCTGATTTTCTGGGGTCGTGAGGACTTGAGCTAGAGCGGCAAACCATTGGGAGAGATGCCAGAATTGACCACTGGCATGATTCGTCCAGGATTGGTGGTCCACCTGGAGGTTGAGCCCAATGCGAACCTCTCGCCCTCTGAGCTTGGGCAAACTGAGGTAATAGTCCAGAAGTTCATCGGGGTATCGCAGCGCGGCGGTGACGGGCAGCGCGTGGTAGACCGAGTTCAGCGGGATGGTTTGGAGATGGAGCGATCGCCAGGCCTGGGGAGAATAGAGGCAGAGTTGAAAGCGCAGGGGAGACTGACCCAGCTCGCCGGATTGTTCCGGAGCAGAGTAGAGGGTAAGCATTGTCGAAGTGCATCCTGAAGTAGAGCGACCCTGAAGTCGTGCGACATTGTCGCGTCCTGATACCTGTCATTATAAGCTCAGTAATTTTACGGAGACCAGTCCAATCTACGTAAATTTTCGATAAACCGCGAAATAGCGGAACTCTAAGACGCAATTTGACGGAAATTTTTCCAATATTTTTCCTCTTGACATTGGGCAATCGCAACTTGAAGCGGTGTTAACGTGAGTTTCGGTTAAGCGAAACGATCGCCTTCCTCAAAACCTTGAAATCTCGTTTTCAAAACCGGTTGTCAGGGGTCCAGCCCCCCGACACCTCCCGCTGAGGGGGAAATTGCCCCCTCAGACTCTGGCAATATCGGAGCCAGTATGGTTAGTTTTATTGCGTTTTATAAGTTTTCGTGCTCTTGGCTTAACCGCAACTCAGATGGTGTTAAGTGTTGAATTTCAAACCGGGGGCTGGCTCAGGAGAAGAGCGGCCAAGCCGTCCTATAGATGAACCTGGGCCAAGATGTAGCGCAAGGTGTCGTAATCATCCTTGAGTAAGATCCCCAAGGTTCGACCCGCGTTGACCAACCAGGCACGATCGCCCCGCCGCAACCGAAAAATCTCCCGGAGGGCGGCCGCGACCAGGGCCTCTGTGGGTGCAGCGTTGACCTGGAGGAGCGAGCGTAAAAAATGCAGCTCTTCGCTAAAGCGCATGACCGTTTCTGGCGCACAGCGATAGACCGCTTGATGAATCTGCGGCGGCCGAGGGGGGAGATATTGCCGCATTGGGGCGGGGCGATCGCCGCTGCTCTTCGGCGCGATAAAACCCACAATCGCCGCTTGAAACTCAGTCTTGAGCATGGCAAAGATCTGGGGTTGCTCTTCCCGCAGCTCAGCGAGGGAGAGCCCCAAAGCCCGGGCGCGATGTACTGAATCAATCGGGCTCGTGGTGGCATGGGTGACGACCGCCAAAACTTGATTCCCTGACTCTTCATCCTGAGCCTGTACCCAACTACCAAAGGGGGGCATTGTCGGAAAATCGAGGGTTTCCGGTTCCAGACATTGGGCCAGAAACCCCACCGTAGAGGTTTCAATGACTTCGCCAAGCTGTTCGGGATGACGCTGGTCAGGCGTAAATTGGGGCAACGGCACACGCATGATAGAACGGGTTAACTATTTCTTTCCCCTTAGGTTAACCGCTTCCAGGTCACTTGCCAAAAATGTAATAATTTTGTCCCAATTGCCGCCCTCAAACAGTACCGCCACCTGGCCATCGCTGACCCGTTGAACCAGGCCCTCATAGCGGTAATAGATATCATCGGGGTTGGTGACGCGCACCGTTGCACCAGGTAAGAGCATGGAGTCTTCTCCTTAAAAGCCAATGTGGAAAATCCCCTCTTGGGAGGGGCGGTCTCGCGCAGCGATGACCGGGGTGGGCCAGGTGTGAGCCGACCCTGCCGTACTTGACGCTTAACGTCGAAAATTCATCATCCGGGGTCGATGATTGGCCACCGATTCCACCAGCCCCAGGGCAATGAAATTCGTGAGTAGAGCCGATCGCCCATAGCTCATCCAAGGTAACGGCAAGCCCGTAATCGGGGCCAGACCAATGGTCATGCTGACATTAATGACCACCTGGAAAACAATCATCGAGAGCACGCCGATCGCCAAGAGTGAGCCGAAGTTTTCTTTGGCATTTTGGGCAATGACAATGAGACGCAAGGCGATCAACCAAAAGATGATCAAGAGCACAATGCTACCGATAAAGCCCAGTTCTTCGCCCACTGCCGAGAAGATAAAGTCAGTATGCTGCTCGGGAATAAAGTCCAGTTGGGTTTGGCTGCCCTGAAAGGGCCCGCGTCCCCAGAGCTGACCAGCACCAATGGCGATCCGAGATTGAATCAGATGATAGCCGCCGCCCAAAGGATCGGCTTCTGGGGCCAGAAACAGGGTCAAGCGGGCCTTTTGATAGTCTTCCAGCACCCTTGTCCAAACAAACTGTCCCAAGGGGCCAAACAGCAGGTTGCCCACCATAACGAGCACTGCGCCCACTCGCCGCCAGGGTAGGGAAAACCAGGCAACCAGAACCATTAGACCCACCCAGCCGGCCCAGACTGGCTTAGAGAGACCGTAGGACAGGGCCGAAACGACGGGAGCCACCAGCAACACCAGCCAGGCGGGATGGGCATTGGCCCAGTAGAGCATGCCAATGGCGATCGCTGCGAACACCAAGGAAGTGCCGAGATCCGGCTGTAAAAAGACCAGGCTCCAGGGAACGGACATAATGGCCAGGGTACGGAAAATGGCCGGCAGGGTTGAGGCGGGTCGCGCGTGGAGCAGGGCAGCTAGGGTAATAATCAGACCCACCTTGGCAAATTCTGAGGGTTGGACATTGAACCCTAAGATGTTGATCCAGCGGGTGGAACCGTTGGCATCCACGCCAAAGCCCAACATAATCGCCAACAGCGACGCATTGGTCAAGCCATAGATTAGCCAATGCCATTGAATCAAGACTTCATAGCGACAACGGGCGATAAACAGCGCTACACCCACGCCGACCAGTCCCAAGATCCAATGCTGCCAGCAATGATCTGTGAGACTCAAACCATCTCGAATTTCGGTGGTCTGGATGACTAAACCACCAAAGAAGGTGAGGCCAATGACCAGCAGCAGCAGCGAAACATCCAAGTTATCCCAGTCGGCGAACCAGGTTTGCCAAGCCAGGCGTTCTTTGTAAACTCTTTGCATCGGTCAACCCAAAGCGGAATTCAACATCAGTCAAACAAAAGCAGCAATCGGTGAAGATATTACGCTTTGTTTAGCTAGGTTGCCCTCTATCTTAAAGGGTTAACGACAGCTTAGGGCGTTTCATCCATGAATCTCACCAGTCTGATGGCATCAGCAAATTATCCGCCCGCCCTAGCTCAGCGCCGCCACCGAAACCTTGCCAGCAATGGTCAAGGCGAGCTGTTTGAGCGCCTGACCCGAGGCAGAGTCGGGTCGAGCGAGTACAATTGGCAAACCGCGATCGCCCCCTTCACGCACCGGAATTTCTAAGGGGACTTGCCCCAGGAGGGGAACCCGCAGCTCGGCGGCGGTGTTCTCGCCGCCTCCCGCACCGAAAAGATCGTAGCGTTTGTCCGGCTGATCGGGCGGTACGAAATAGCTCATATTCTCGGCAATGCCCAAGACCTTGACCCCAAGCTGCTCAAACATCTTAAGACCTCGCCGGGCGTCAATCAGGGCAACGGTCTGGGGGGTGGTGACAATCACCACGCCTGACATCGGCACCGCCTGAGCCAGCGTCAACTGAGCATCGCCGGTTCCAGGGGGCAGATCCACCACCAAATAGTCCAGCTCGCCCCAATTGACCTGGTAGAGGAACTGACGAATGATGCCATTGAGCATCGGGCCGCGCCAGATCACCGGTTGATCGGGATCGATGAGAAACCCCATGGAAACAAGTTTTACGCCATGGTTAAATACGGGCTGCAAAATATCCGTGCCCTGGGCATCCTTTTGAGTTTCGACAATCGCCTGACTCAAGCCCAACATTGTTGGGGCATTGGGGCCATAAATATCGGCATCCAGTAGGCCGACTTTGGCACCGCTTTGGGCTAGCGCCACCGCCACATTGACTGCGACAGTACTCTTGCCCACACCGCCCTTGCCGCTGGAGATAGCAATAATATTGCGCACCGCATCAATGCCCTGGCGATCGGGCAGTTCTTTTTGCGGCGGGGTCTCGGCAGTCACGTCGATCTCCACCTGCTCAATCCCAGGCAGTTGTTTCACCGCCTTGGTGCAGTCTTCCACAATAAATTCCCGCAGGGGGCAAGCGGGGGTGGTCAAGACCAGGGTGAATCGCACTGTATCCGGATCGATAATCTCAACATCGCGAATCATGTTGAGCTCCACCAGGCTCTTTTGCAGTTCCGGATCCTGCACGGGCCGGAGCACCTCTAATACCGCAGCTTGATCAACCATAAGAAGAGATTCAATTTTTATATTCAGTAGCCTTCGTTTTAGATATAGTGACGCCTCAAACCGATTGACCTGCCAAGGCGCATCCGATCGCACTGCTGTTGATCCTAGCGCTTTGGCGATCGCTTTCTAAAATCTGGACGTTGAACAACCTAGAAACAATGGCTGCACGGTGGCCCACCCCGGTCAGCGCGACACGCGACCGCTCCAGAGGGGATGGTCTGCCTTGAGATCTCCGCCTAGGAGAAGTATCCCGAAGGGGGGAGGTGGGTCGGCCCACTCCGCTTCTTAGGAGAATGTTGCTTCCGCTTGTGGGTTCGCCCTTAGCGGACTCCAACGCTTTGAAACCTGAACGCTGAACCCCGACTAACCTTCCACAGCCTCAGCCAAACTCAACGCAACCTGAGCCACGTAAGGCCGCACCAGCCACCAGAGCAGCGGCGAGAGCCAACCCTGCATCGTGACTGAATAGGAGATATATGTACCACAGACCGTGGAGTCAAACTGATAGATGACCCGGTTCTCGACCCCAGGAATCGCTAAAAAACGGATGCTCAGGAGTTTACGGGGATCAACCTGCTCCACAAAAATGCGCACCGGAATGGGGGTAAAGCGAGTCACTGCTTGATAGATGAGACCGGGCTTGGGGACAAGCCCCTTGGGCACGTTGACTTGTTTAAAGAGGGGATTCCAGGAGGCATCCGCAAGGTTGCTGAGCTTTTGCCAGAGGGTATCCACAGAGGCTGTGCACAAGACTCGGTAGCGCTTATTGAGTGAGCATTGGCAGAAGATCTTCCCCCGGGCAATTAAGAGTTTGAAGGAGAGCTGATAGATCATGCTGTTTGAGTCCTGTAGGAGCCACAATCCGACACTCAATTGTAGGGAATTGTAGCGGGTGTCAATCGTTCACTCAGGCACTTTTGCAACCGGATTGCCCCATTCCCATTACTCTGGGCTGGACTCGCTGTATTGAGAATTGTAAGGGCGATCGCCGTCCGCTGAGGGAATGTGGGAAAATCTAAACCCATCTTGATGTAATGAGTCCTTACATCAATTTCCCTACTATTTTTACAATTTTAATTCTTCACATTAGGTACATTTTCCGCTTATGACTGTTTCTGCTCCGTCGCCCCAGAAAACGCCTCAGACAACTCCGGTGAATTCCTTGCCCCCTCAAGACTCCCGCGATCGCATCAGCGCCTTTATGCAGGCTCTCCAAGATGAGATTTGTCAGGGATTGGCAACATTTGATGGTCAGGGACAGTTCCAGGAAGATAGTTGGCAGCGTCCTGAAGGGGGCGGTGGGCGATCGCGGGTGATGCGCGAGGGGCGGATTTTTGAGCAGGGGGGGGTGAATTTCTCGGAGGTATGGGGCAAAACCCTGCCGCCTTCGATTCTTAAGCATCGCCCCGAGGCGGACGGACATCAATTTTATGCCACCGGAACCTCAATGGTGCTGCACCCCCGCAGCCCTTATATCCCGACCGTTCACCTCAACTACCGCTACTTTGAAGCAGGGCCAGTCTGGTGGTTTGGCGGAGGGATAGATTTAACCCCCTACTATCCGTTTGCAGCCGATGCCCAGCATTTCCACCAAACCTTAAAAGCGGCTTGCGATCGCCATCACTCGGAATACTACAACGTCTTCAAACCCTGGTGTGATGAATATTTCTACCTCAAGCATCGCCAGGAAACCCGAGGGATTGGCGGCATCTTCTTTGACTACCAGGATGGCCAGGGGAAGCTCTATCGCGGCCACAACCCGGATCAGAATGCCTCTCAATACAGTCGACGCCTCGGCCCGATTGAACCCCGCTCTTGGGAGCAGCTCTTTGCCTTTGTCCAAGACTGTGGCCAGAGCTTTTTGGCTGCCTATGTGCCGATCGCTAAGCGGCGTCAAGATCTCGACTATGGTGAACGAGAACGCGACTTTCAGCTCTATCGTCGGGGTCGCTATGTTGAGTTTAATCTGGTCTATGATCGTGGCACGATCTTTGGCTTGCAGACCAATGGGCGCACTGAGTCAATTTTGATGTCGCTCCCCCCCTTGGTACGCTGGGAATACGGCTATCAACCCGAAGCCGGGACGCCAGAAGAGCAACTCTACAAAATCTTCCTAAAGCCGCAAGATTGGGTGAATTGGCAGGTGGGATAAGGGCAATATTCAGTAGGGGAGGGATTGAAACCCTCCCCTACCATCGGTCTTAACATTGCTGCATCCGCTGGGAATTTCTCAAGCTGCGATCGCTGCTCTATCCGGATTCAACACAGGGGCGAGCGAACAAAGGGATGGTCGATGCCATTGGAGCTTAAGCGTAGAGGAGCTGCGATCGCTCCTGAGCGTCTTTAACTTCTGAGCTGGGGATCTCCGCTGGGTCGCAAGACACCAGATCTTTTCTGGTAAGCTGAGAAGGACTCAACGGGAGTGGGAACGTCATATTGACGTAATTGGGTAGCGATAGCGGTTCTTACTATCTTTACCATTTCCTGAGTTGAGTTTTCCATCCGGTTGGGTTTACCAAGGAATTTGAAGTTGAATCGGCTCATCATCGTAGCGGTGCTATGCTGATACCATATAATCTGGTCGGACGACCTCACGATCGCTAAGACCTGTTACTCAAGTTTGAGGCGAATTGACGCGTGATTCACATTGAACAGAAAGAACATACGACCCCAGATGACACCAAGGTCATTATTCTCGCCCCAAGCGGTCGCTTGGACATCACAACAGCTTGGCAGTTCCGACTCAAGCTGCAAGAATGTATTTCTCGGCTCAGTTCCCATGTTGTTGTGAACCTGAGCCAGGTCAATTTTATTGACAGTTCTGGTTTGACCTCTTTGGTAGCGGGGATGCGGGATGCAGACAAGGTCAGCGGTAGCTTTCGCATTTGCAACGTTCATCCAGAAGCCAAGCTGGTCTTTGAGGTCACGATGATGGACTCGGTCTTCGAGATTTTTGAGACCGAAGAGGAAGCGCTAGAGGTAGGACCCCGCGGCATGGCAAGCTAGGTTTACTCATTAATCTAGATAAGCCTAATAGGCTCCAGTCCCGCTACCGCTAATGGTTTCAGCTCCTTGCCGGGTTGCACTACAGCCGCAGCCTAACCAGCCGTCTGGCCAGAAAAGCGGTGTGCTTGTGCGACAATAAAAAGCATTGTTCTTTTGCCCCTCAACACCTGTGGATACTGTTCGGACGGTCTCAGACGCAAAGCGTGATTTCTATCGTCAGCATAAGCGCCCCGTTAATTCAATCTATCGACGAGTCATTGAAGAGTTGATGGTCGAGATGCATCTCCTCTCGGTGAATACGCTATTCCAATATAATCCTGTCTACGCTTTAGGCGTGGTGACAGCCTTCGATCGCTTCATGGCAGGCTACGAACCCGAATCTGACCTGGACTCGATTTTTCGGGCGCTTTGCGGAGCTGTCGGTGCCAACAGCGAGCAATATCGCCAGGATGCCCAAATGCTGCGCAAAGTTGCAACGGAGCTTGACCCCGAGCAACTGGCAACCTGGGACAGTTCCTTTGTGTCGATTGCAGCCGCTCAACCACTCTACGAAATGCTCAAAGCGATCGCCTTCAACGACACGTTTAAATACAGTCGTCTGTTTGCGATCGGTCTCTACAGCCTGTTAGAGGAAGCCGCAGGTGATGCCCCGGTAGACGTCGAGCAAGCCCAGACCACGCTGCAGGAAATGGGCAAGACGTTACAGCTTCCTGCTGAAAAGCTCAAAAAAGATCTAGAGCTTTACCAAAGCAACCTGGAGAAGCTAGCTCAAGCCCGCGAGGTCTTGGCTGATGCCCTTGAAGCAAGCCGTAAGCAGCGTCAGCAAACAGATACCGCTTCGGCAACCCCTCCTACCTCAGAGCAGCCGAGCGATGCACCAGCCAGCTAGGGGCTGTCATTATTTAGATTTCAAGCTCTGAGAGTAACTGGCTTACAGTCTCTTTTCCTATTGTTGGGGTTGGGCGCGACCTCCCTTGTCCCATCAGGCTTCTGCGGTTAACTGATGACACGCCCTAGATTGACCGACGAATATGCTAAGCTGGTAGATGGCTCGGCACTATGCAATTTCAACGCTCAAACCTTGTCAGGACCTGGCGGTAGCAGCAATACGAGATGCTTGAGATAGGCGTAGTTTCCGGGCCTTTTTATGTCGATAGGCCTGTCGCGCCATCGTCAGCGTATCAGGCAAAACGCCCACGATATTACTCAGAACTTCATCCTCAAGTTCCTCAACGGCTGCTTCGCCAAAATAGCGGTTCATGGTTGAGAGAATAAGCGTCGCTCGTTTGAGCGGAATCGAGCAATTAACAATTTTGCGGGTTGCCGCCATCCATTGACGCCGCACCTGACTGGCTTGCTGTTTTCGGATTCGGGATTCGGGGTAGGTTAGAGCCACGCGTCCGAGGGGCAGCAGTCGTACACAGTCGAGGTCAATCACACCACCAATGGCACTGCCCGGCCCCACAATTTCAGCGTAATGGGTATGACAAACCACCATGCCATTGCCCCGGCTCGCCCGCACATAAAAGAGTTGACCACTCCGCAACTGGTTGAGAACCTGCGTCGGGCGAAAGAGAGGATTGCGGCTAAGGGCCTGCTGTGACATGAATGCTCCGTCAAGGCAAAGGGGACACCCAGCGGCGTCCGTTAATCAGTTTACGCGGGACGACCCAGCCCGGCGGTGATGGCGCACACAGGTGCGCCATCGCTAAGGTATTCAATGGTAACGAGCAAGACAGGTGCGTTTAACACCAATCAATCATAATTTCAGTCTTCACCCATGGCTTGGGTTACACAAGCGAATCTGTCCTTGTGTATGGCCAGACACCCTTTCTCCATTCCCCTATTGTAGGCAGTCTTGCTCACGAATCCGACCCCAGCGCCAGAGATTTTTGCCAGGGCGAGCGGTTGGGGAAATGGACTCGGGATAGCGCTCCCTTGTTTTGCTGGAGCGATCGCGTCAAGATAGTAAAAGAGGTAAATCTATAGTTAGGCGAGCGGTGGAAATCACATTTTTGGGGACCAGTTCTGGCGTGCCGACGCGATCGCGTAACGTCTCCAGCATTGCCTTTCGTCTACCTCAACAGTCCGAATTGTGGCTCTTTGATTGTGGCGAAGGCACACAGCACCAGTTTTTGCGCAGCGAGCTCAAACCCTCGCAAATCCGTCGCATCTTTATCACCCATCTCCACGGTGATCATATCTATGGTTTGTTGGGTTTGATTGCCAGTTGTGGTCTGGCGGGCACAGGACAGCCCCTGGATCTTTATGGCCCGGGCGGGCTACAAGATTATATTGACGCCGCAAGCCGATATTCTTACATGGATCTTTCCCGGCGCGTCAAGGTGCATCGGGTGCGAGAAGGATTGGTTTATGAAGACGATCGCTTCACCGTTTCCTGTGCCAAGCTGACCCACCGGGTACCGGCCTATGGCTACCGCATTACCGAAAAGGATCGTCCGGGACGGTTCAAAATTGAGCGAGCCAAAGCGTTGGGGATTGCGCCTGGGCCGATTTACGGCCAGCTCAAGCAGGGCAAAACCGTAACCCTGGAAGACGGACGCATCATCCGGGGTACAGAGCTCTGTGAACCACCGGAAATGGGACGGAAATGGTCTTACTGCACCGACACGGTGTTTTGTGAGGCAGCCGTGGCCCTGGCCCAGTCGGTGGATGTGTTGGTGCATGAAGCGACCTTTGCCCATCAGGATGCCCAGATGGCTTTCGATCGCCTCCATTCCACCTCAACCATGGCCGCCCAGGTGGCCCAATTGGCTGGGGCTGGGACGTTACTGATGACCCACTTTAGCCCCCGCTATGCCCCCGGCAACCCGATTCAACTGGACGATTTGCTCTCAGAAGCGCGGGCTATTTTCCCGAATACGAAGCTGGCCTATGACTTTTTTACTTATGGACTGGAGCGGCATCGTTAGATTGATGGCGATAGCCAGGGGGCGCTTGCCAGGGGTCGAGAACGGCGGCGATCGCTTGGGCGATCGCCAGTAGTCGGGCTTCATCCCAGCGCTTGCCCACCTGTTGCATGCCAATCGGCAGACCCGAGGCGGTTTGGCCGATCGGCAGCACTACCACAGGTTGGCCGGTTAAGCTAAAGGGCATGGTGTAAGCCCCATTAGCCAGAGCATGGGGATAATTGATTTCTGCGACGTTAAGGGCGCTCCAAGCCGAACCATGGGGAAACGCGGGGGTGGCCGCCACAGGAAGTAGCCAGGCATCCCAAGGCGCTAGAGCGGCTTCCATTAAAATGTCAGGGATTCCATAACCATGATTCCTGCTATAGTGCATCCATCCTGCCCAATACGTTTGACTCACGCCAGTAGCAGATTGCCATGCTTGAACATTACCAGTGGATTGCGAACACGTTCAATACAGCAGCGGATACGTTTGATGCGCCGGCCCTTTCTTTTTGGAGCCGATATGGCCAACGCACGATCGAGCGCTTGGGGCTACAAGCGGGCGATCGCGTCTTGGATGTCTGTTGCGGCAGTGGCGCTTCAGCATTGCCTGCAGCCCAGCGAGTGGGTCCCACCGGCTCGGTCTTGGGAGTGGATTTAGCCTCCGCCTTGCTGGATTTGGGGCGGGCCAAAGCTCAACAGCAAGGTCTCACGAATCTGGACTTCCAAGTGGGGAACTTCATGACCCTTGGGTTGCCGGATGAGCATTTTGCGGCGATCGTTTCGGTCTTTGGTATTTTCTTTGTGCCAGAGATGGAGCAGGCCGTGCAGGAATTGTGGCGGATGGTGCGCCCCGGAGGGCAGTTAGCGATTACCTCCTGGGGAAAGGCGCTCTTTGAGCCAGCGAGTGGGATCTTTAAGGAACTGCTGGCTGTTGAGCGGCCCGATCTTGTCAAAGATGAGATTCCCTGGCAACGGATTGCTGAGCCGCAAGGGTTGCAAGCCTTGCTCGCAGCCAGTGGGGCAACGAACGTTGAAGTCTTTGCCGAGACGGACAACCAGCCCCTTGCCACCCCTGAAGACTGGTGGACGATGCTGATGGGCGGCGGGTATCGCGGCGTTTTAGCGCAGCTTGATCCGGCGATGCGCGATCGCCTCCGGCAGCGCAACCTCGCCGAACTGGAACGTCGGCAGGTTAAGGCACTGGAGGTGGAGGTGTTGTATGCGATCGCCCAAAAGTGAGTATTGAGAGGACTGAATGGGGGTGAACGTCGCCTTTAGCGGCTGAGTTCACTACTGCTGGTGACAATCGGTACATCGGCCAGTGCATCAATATGTGCAACTGCATATTCGAGGGCGACTAGGCGATCGTGGATGCGGCAGTCTGGTGCAAGGCGGGTAAGAATCTTCAGGCGTTGGAGGCGCTCGAAAACTTCCCCTTCAGCACCCACAATCAAGACCATACGGTTCCGGCTACGAGACGCTTTGACCATGTTTTCCACCGCCAAGGCAGCGGTCACACCCAGAAACGGAACATCGCCGAGATCCAAGATCAGAACCTCATATTTTTCGACGATCGCCATGCGCCGCGCGATCGACTTCGCCGCACCAAAACTCATCGGCCCCCCGAGCCGAAAGAGTAAGATCTGTCCCTGAGCTTGGGTGAGGAGTTCTTGCTCCCGGTAAGACAGGTTGGATTCATCGCTGGGGGTGGTAATCAATTGCACCCGAGAACTTTGAATATTGCTCAGGCGCTCGATCGTCAGCATATTGGCCACAAAAACGCCCACGGCAACAGCCGCAATCAAATCCACAAACACAGTCAGCAGCAAGACGATGTACATGATGCCGGTGGTCTTGAGCGAAACCTTATGGGCCCGACCCAGAAACTCCCAATCGATAATATCGATGCCGACTTTGATCAAGATGCCCGCCAGCACGGTATGGGGAATTTGCGCGGTTAAGGGGCCGGCCCCCAACACAATCGTCAACAAGACGAGGGCATGAATCATGCCGGAGAGAGAGGTTTTGCCCCCCGAATGGACATTGATCACGGTACGCATGGTGGCTCCCGCCCCCGGCAGGCCGCCAAAGAGCCCCGAAATGACGTTGCCAATCCCCTGGCCCACCAGTTCTTGGTTGGGGTCATGCTGAGTGCTGGTGATATTGTCCGCAACCAACGAGGTGAGCAGCGAGTCGATCGCCCCTAACGCCGCCAACATCAGCCCATAGCCCACAATGGTTTTGAGCTGGGCCAGATTCAGCTGGGGCAGTTGCAATTGTGGCAGGCCGCTGGGGATATCCCCAATCCGAGGAATATCGGTACCAGGGAAGGCCAGGATTGAGATCAAGGTACAGACGATCAGGGCAATCAAGGGTGAGGGCAGGATGCGGTTGAGTTTGGCCGGTGCGCCAAAGACAATTGCCAGGGTTAAGATGCCCAGCCCAGTGGCGGCCCAGTTGGGGGCGGCGAGGTATTCTGGCACATGCTGCAAGGAGGCAATCACCCCGGATTGAGCCTCATGACCAAAGAACGGGCCAATTTCGAGGCAAAGAATAATAAAGCCCACCCCAGACATAAAGCCAGAGATGACGGTGTAGGGCATAAGGGTGATATAGCGGCCCAACCGCAGGATACCAAACAAGATTTGAAAGAGCCCACCGAGCATGACCACCGTGAAGGCGAGCGCCACACCGTTTTCGGGGTTACTCGCGGTGACGGCGGCAAAAACCGCAGCCATGACTACGGTCATGGGACCGGTGGGGCCAGAAATTTGTGAGGGCGTACCGCCAAAGAGAGCGGCAAAGAAGCCCACAAACACAGCACTATAGAGACCAGCGATCGCGCCAGCACCAGAGGAAACACCAAAGGCCAGGGCGAGCGGTAAGGCAACGACCGCAGCCGTCACGCCACCAAAGATATCTCCCCTCAAATGGCGGGTGGAAAGTTTGGGTAAGTGGGGCATAGGTCTAGGGGAATGAGGACAGTTATGAGTTCAGAGCTCAACGTTCAGACTGTTTGTACAACAGGCATACAATGGGTTTTGAACCGAGGGCTTATTGTTGCTGTCCTAGACTGAGGACGCTGATCAACCCAACAATGCTGACGTTTTGTTGGGTCGTAGTGGGGGCAATCGGGTACAGCAGGTGCTGTTTCTCAATATTGCGCAGGCTTAGCAGTGTACTGAGCTGGAGAGAAACCTGTTGTAGCAAGGTTGACCACCGACGACAGACGATATCGGGTGCTGTGGGACGTTTGCCAAATCTCTACTGCCCAGTATCTACGGTGAATGAATAACCCGTCTTAGGGGGCAGGCGCGGGCACAGGAGCCACGTCCAAATCGGTTTCAGGACGAATACCAGGCTCAATCCCCGACTCCAGTGCCGACTGACAAAGCTGTTGAGCAAACTCATCGGGCGTGGTCGTTGCCAGGGTAAACGTCGCCGCTAGGTTCGGCTGGGTTTCGTTGGCGAGATAACCGACGATCTCGATGGCTCCTTTAGCATCATCACCTGTGAGCACCAGTTCCTTCTGGGTTAGATATTGGCGCTGCCCAGGCGAGAGTCGTACCGTCTCGGGTAGGGGGGTGATACCAGCGGCTTTCATTCCTTCAGCCTCAATGGGATCGAGGGCGATCGGCCATTCGGCCGCCCCCAAGTCGGAAAACAGATAACCAATAAAGTCCGAGGGCTGGCCGTTGGGATGGATAATGTAGAAGCAAGAGCGTTGCAGATGTCGGGCTTTGCCCATCCCACTGGCGGCCTTCACCGCTTCGGCTAGTTCAGCATCTTGACTGGCAGAGCAGCCACCGAGAACCATCACAGTCCCCAGTAGCAGCGCCATGTGACAGCGTTTGGTGATCATGGCTAGAGTCCGGAGCGTAATGGGTTGATTTTGCGGCAGCGATCGCGCCAGAGCGGGAGAATGACCTACAAAACTTTAGGTTTGAGACCCGTTGACCGTCTACTGTTTTCCCGCCGGGGACACTAATTCCCCTCAAATTTCGACCCCTTGACCTTTAACCTTGCACCTTTAACCATTCCCCCACCGATGGTCTACCCCCACCAGCGTCAGCAGCAACTGCATACCCTGATTCAACGCTTGGGGCTACCGGAGGATGCGCCTGTGAACTGGCAACTGCTTGAGCACGCTCTAACGCACCCCAATGTCAACGCCCGAACCAACTACGAGAAGCTGGAATTTGTCGGAGATGCGGTGATCCGTTTGCTCGCCTCTGAAGTGCTCCTGCAAGATGATCCCGATGCGCCCGTGGGAGACTATGCTGCCATTCGCTCGATTGTGGTGAGCGATCGCGTCCTCGCCCGCTGGGGTGAGCGCTATGGTTTAGAGCGCTACCTGCTCACGGCCCAAAGCTCAAGTAAAAATTCAGGTCAGCATCTCGGTCATCGGCCCAACCCCTATGTGCGTCTGGCCGATGTCTTTGAAGCTGTTCTCGGTGCCCTGTACCGCAGCACGCGTGACATGAGCTTGATTGAACCCTGGCTCACGCCATTGCTACAGCAAACCGCTGCCGAAGTCCGCGCCGATCCAGCCTTCTACAACTACAAAGATGCCCTGCAAGACTGGACGCAACGTCAGCATCGGCTCTTGCCCACCTATCGAGTCCACGAGCAAGCAGCGGTAGACCCCCAAATTCGCTTTCACGCTGAAGTTTGGCTCCAAGACACAGCGCTTGGCCAGGGAAGCGGCCCGACCAAAAAAGCGGCGGAACAAGCAGCGGCCAAGATGGCGTTTTTTGCGGTGGTGCAACCGGAGCGAGGGGAAGGGGGAAGGGACAAGGGTGACGGGGACAAGGGGAAAAGTTGAGGGGCAAAGGGGGCACGGTGCATTGGCAAGCTCAAACCACGGCAAAAACGTCCGTATTCGGGATCAAGGGTTGAGTAAAGTAGGATGAGGAGACCCTCACTTTTACGTTGACCCTGACTGTACTGGCAATGGCCGATCTCAAGCTCCACCTGCATATTGAAGGCAATGCGGAACAGCTCATTTCTGTTTCGTCGCAAGAGTTGATCATTGGTCGTCTGCCGGAATGCGATCTCTGCTTACCCTTTTCCGAAGTCTCGCGAAACCACAGTCGTATTTTCCAAAACTCGGAAGGGAATTGGTGTGTGGAAGACTTGGGCAGCACCAATGGCACGATCGTTAACCAAACGGAGATCAAGGGCGCGTACAAACTCAACCATAGCGATGCGATTCAAATTGGCGATGCCTTTTTGCTCGTCTCCCTGATGGATGAAGGGGCAACACGGCACAGTAGTGAAAGTACCCGGATTGCTGCACCCCGAAGCAACACGATTCTCCGGAGTGCTGAAGAACTGCAGCAACAATGGTTACGGGCGGATAGTAGTGGCAGTAATCGGTCTCAACAACGGGCGATCGCCCGCTTGGAATATCTGGTTGAAATTTCTAAAAGCCTCAGCTCTGCCGAGTCCATTGACGATATTTTTAATAAAGTTCAATCGATCCTGTTTGAAGAAATCGCCGAAATTCAGCGTCTGGCTCTATTAGTGAATGTCCAGGGCGATGGACAGCTCCGCCTTATCGATGCAGCAACCCGCCAGGTACTCGGTTTCAAAGATACCCAGAACCACGACTGGATTAGCCAGAGCATCTGTAACCGAGTCTTTAAGGAAAAGATTGCGATTAAAACCCTGGATGCCCAAGCCGATGAGCGCTTTGAGGGCGAACAAAGTATCTTGGCCAAGGGGATTCGCGGCGCGATGGCCGTGCCCCTGTGGGATACCGACAAAGTCGTGGGGGTGCTCTACGCCGATGCCAGCCTGCACCTCCAAGAAGCGGAGGCGGCAGAGAGCGAAGAAGACCTGAGTTTCTTTTCTACGATCGCCAACCTGGTGGCCTACAGTGTCCAACGCTGGTTATTGCGGCGGGAGTTGCAAGGCCAGGAGCGAATTCGTCACCAGCTTGAGCGCTACCATTCCCCCGCAGTGGTGCAACAGCTCATCAATGCGGGTGAGTTAGCCGGGGGCCGGATTGAACCCAGAGAGGCGGACATCAGCGTCATTTTTGCGGATTTAGTCGGGTTTAGCTCCATGTCTGAGCGGATGACGCCTCAGCAAATTGCCCAACTCCTCGATCGTTTCTTTGAAGAAATGCTGCAATTTGTTTTTCATGCGGGGGGGACACTCGATAAATTTATTGGCGATTGTATTATGGCCTTCTTTGGCGCACCCGAACCCCAACAAGATCACGCTGATCGCGCCGTCTATGCGGCCTTGAGTATGCTCAAACACCTCGATACCCTCAACGCGGCCAACGCCTTTGCCGAACCCCTGCAAATCCGGGTGGCAATTAGCAGTGGCAAGGCTGTCGTGGGTGATGTGGGCAGTTCCCAGCGGGTGGACTATACTGTCTTGGGCGAACCGGTCAATGTGGCAGCCCGCCTAGAAGATATCTGTGCGGCAGGGGAATGTATGATTTCCGCCGCCACCTACGAGCGCCTCAGTCAGCCCCAGCCCTTTATGCTCATGGGCCAACGATCGCTTAAGGGCTTTGAGCGCCCGCTCGATGTGTATCAAACCCGCCGCTGCCACGATACGACTCCCCTCATGTCACAATGAGAAGACTCCGCTATTAATGTCCGATGTCCGAGCTTGCCGCGACGGCCCAGCGCGAACCCGCTCTTAACCGAGTTGGGTATCACCTCCTCAAATGGTCGGTGGTTGCACCCCTGTTCCGGGTCTATTTTCAGGGGCAGATTGTGGGTTTAGAGCAGATTCCCACCAGGGGCTCAGTTGTGGTGGTGAGCAATCATGCCAGTAACTTTGACCCTCCCTTGCTTGCCAACGCCCTCCAGCGCCCGGTGGCCTTTATGGCCAAGGCAGAACTCTTCAAAATCCCTGTTTTTGCCACAGCGATCCGGCTCTATGGAGCCTATCCTGTTAAGCGACAGCAGGCGGATCGTCGGGCGATTCAAACCGCCTTGAATATGGGTCAGCAGGGTTGGGCGATCGGGGTCTTTTTAGAGGGCACGCGCACCTCGGATGGGCGGGTCCATCGGCCCAAGCGGGGAGCGGCGCTCCTGGCGGCCAAGTTGCAAGCCCCGCTGTTGCCGGTTTGTCTTTGGGGAACCGAAAAAATTGAACAGGGCGGCTTTCCCCAGCGGACGCCTGTCACGGTGCGGATCGGCCCGCCCATCACTGCCCCCACGACAACCCAACGGGATGAACTCGAACAAGTGACGCGGCATTGTGCCAAGCAGATCAACGCGCTGCACGCTCTGGGGCGAGTCACGGCATCAATCGAAGCATGAAGCGATGGCAGTGGGGGCGATTGACGCGGGTGCTGCAACTCCTGCTGGGGTTGTTGGTGATTGTTACAATCGCCCTAACTAGCCAACTCTACCGCCATGCCCAAGCGCCCACCGATGCCATTTTGGTGCTCGGGGGGAGCATCCGCCGCGAAATCCATGCAGCACATTTAGCCAAGCAGTTTCCTGAGATCCCGATTCTGATTTCCGGCGGCTCGCCAACGCCCTGCATTAGTTTGTTGTTTGAGCGGGAGCAAGCGAGTTTGGCACAGGTCTATGGCGATCGCTGCGCTCAAAATACTTGGGGTAACTTTTATCACAGCACCCCGATCTTGCGATCGTGGCAGGCCCGCCATGTGCGGCTGGTGACCTCCAAGTCCCATCTGCCCCGTGCCCTCTGGATGGCTCGGCTCCACTTGGGGATTCATGGCATTTGGGTGGAACCGGATCTCGTCATCGAAACGGGCCAACCGGGCAATCGAGAACACCCCCTGAAAACAGCCCTGGATCTATTGCGCACAGCCGGATCAGCGATCTGGAGTCTCTTTGAGGCGGCTCGTCCCCATTGCCCGCTCATGCGTCCGCCCCCAGCCACCGATTGGGCAAGCTGGGACAAGATCAAGCCGGGCAACGTTCATTGTGAGCAGCAGGGGAATTTGGACGCAGCAGTAGAGCAATGGAGACAAGAACTGGAGCGCTACCGGCAAAGACAGGACTGACCCACCAGTATTTCCTCATCAAACGTAAGGTCTGGATAAGTCGACATCTCAGCCCTCATCCCGGTTTTATTTGGGGTTTACCTAGCGGATTTGCTCCACAAATAGACAGGATTCATACTGAATCCGTAAAGCATAGGGAGAGATAAACTGCTGATTATTCCTCAGGCAGGCGGGACGCAGATTCGACAAGCTCACTGACCACC